>DATGJA010000508.1:0-6734 GCA_035295445.1 Polyangiaceae bacterium
GTTCGGGCGAAGCACGAGAGCAAGCTCGAGCGCGAGAAAACCGAGGGCCCCATGCATTCTCGCGATGCGATCGATTTCTCGAATCCGTGCGGACACGTGACGCCCGACATGAAAGGCAAGAAGGTGCACCGGCCGCCGCCCGGTTGCGAGGAGTGCCTGGCGATGGGCTCGCGCTGGGTGCACCTGCGCGTGTGCCTTTCGTGCGGGCACGTCGGCTGCTGCGACTCGTCCCCCAACCGCCACGCGACCGCGCATCACAAGAGCACCCGGCACCCGGTCGTCACCTCGGGCGAGGTCGGGGAGACGTGGGCGTATTGCTACCCGGACGACCAGTTGCTCTCGGCGGAGTGACCGATGAACGCCGCGTATCCCGCCCGAGGCGACCTCGAGGGTCGTCGGGCCCAGATGTTTCCGGCCCTGAGCACGGCGCAGATCGCCCGGGTGGCGGCCTTCGGACGCGAGCAATCGTTCGACGCGGGCGCGCTCGTGTGGGAGCAGGGAGACTCCGACGTGCCGTTCTACGTGATCGTCGAAGGAGAGCTCGAGGTCGTCCACCCGTGCGACGGGGTCGAGCGGCCGGTCACCGTCCACGAGGCCGGCGAGTTCACGGGCGAGATGTCCCTGCTCTTCGGTCGCCGATCGCTCGTCCGCGCGCGCGCTCGAGGGGCTCTCCGCACCATACGGGTCGAGTCGGCGCGGCTCCAGGCGCTCGTGCAGACGGACCCGGAGCTCAGCGAGATCGTGATGCGCGCCTTCATCCTCCGGCGCATGGGGCTCCTTTCGGAGGGCTGGGGCGACGCGGTCGTCATCGGCTCGCGCGACTCGGCGGCGACGCTTCGGCTGCAGGCCTTCCTCGTCCGCAACGGGCAGCCCTACCGCTACGTCGACGTAGACCGCGACCCCGACGTCCAGGCGATGCTCGACCGCTTCCACGTCGGCGTCGACGACGTGCCGATCCTCGTCTGCCGCGGGGAGCGCGTGCTCCGTCGCCCGACGGAAGCCGAGGTGGCCGAATGCCTCGGCCTCAACCCGTCGATCGAGCCGCTCCGGGTGTTCGACGTCGTCGTATGCGGAGCCGGCCCCGGCGGGCTCGCCGCCGCCGTGTACGGCGCCTCCGAAGGACTCGACGTGATGGTCGTCGAGGCGAGCGCTCCGGGAGGGCAGGCCGCGTCGAGCTCCAAGATCGAGAACTACCTGGGCTTTCCCACCGGTCTCTCGGGTCAGGCGCTGTCGGCGCGGGGCGTCGCGCAGGCCGAAAAGTTCGGCGCGCGGATGACCGTGGCGTGCGGCGCGGCGAAGCTTCACTGCGAGGAGACGCCGATCCGCATCGAGCTTTCGGGCGGCGAGTCGATCCGCGCGCGCACCGTAGTCGTCGCGACCGGCGTGGAGTACCGCAAGCTCGACCTCCCCGGGCTCGCGCGGTTCGAAGGCGTGGGCGTCTACTATGCGGCGACGTTCGTCGAGGCGCAGCGTTGCGGGCCCGAAGAGGTCATCGTGGTGGGCGGCGCCAACTCCGCGGGTCAGGCCGCGACGTACCTCGCCCGGAGCGCCGCGCGTGTGCACGTGCTCGTACGCGGGATGGATCTCGCCGAGAAGATGTCGCGCTACCTCGTGCGGCGCATCGAGGAGACGCCCAACATCACCGTCCACCGGCGCACGCGCGTCGTCGGGCTGCGCGGGGGCGAGCACCTCGAGGACGTCACGTGGCGGGACGATGCGAGCGGCGTGGAGACGACGCAGCCGATCCGGCACCTCTTTTCGATGGCGGGTGCCGTGCCGAACACCGAGTGGCTCCGCGGCTGCGTCGCCCTCGACGACAAAGGATTCGTTGTGACCGGCACTGACCTCGATCGCGAGGTCCTCGAACGCGAGCGCTGGCCGGTCGCTCGCGCGCCGCATGTCTTCGAGACGAGCCAGCGCCGCGTTTTCGCCGTGGGCGACGTGCGAGCCAACAGCGTCAAGCGAGTCGCCTCGGCCGTGGGTGAGGGTTCAGTCTGCATCCAGCTCGTGCACAAGGTGCTTGCGGAGTAGCGACGCGGCACGAATCGACGAGAGCTCACTGGGCGTACGTCACGAAGGCCGCCATGGGCACGCGGACGCCGGAGACTGGATCTCCGCCGATTCCGAGGCTCGCGCCGTACTGCCAGTGCGCGCCGCGATGCGCGAGGCCGCCCTGCGCGGACCACGACGCCCCAAAGTCAATGTGCCCGCCCACGGTGTGACCGCCGATGGCGCCGTCGATCTGCAAGAAGGCGGGAAAATCGACCCCGAAGAACTGGCGATACCGGGCGCCGAGGCTGAGGTACGACTCGGCCGATTCGATCGACGCCCGATCGGCGGCGATGAGAAACGCCTCCGCCGGGAAGAGCCTCGGTGGCACGCCCAGCCCGAGCCCAGCGGCCCCGCCCACCGTGGTCCGAGCGCGCACCAACCCGACCGCCACGTCTGGCCCAGCCTCGGTGAGAATGCCGCCGAAGTCCTTGATCGTATGGGACCGGTTGACGTCGGCGCAGTCCGGGCTCTGCCCCGCGAGCGGCTCGGGAAACGGGACCATGCCGAGAGCCGCGAAGGTGGCCGGCTCGGCCTCGTCAAGCTCCGCGATGGCTGCGCTGTTGTCGCTGCGATACCAGGCGAGCACGCCGCAATAGGGCACATACGCTTCGGAACACGTCGGGAATCCGTTCTGCGGATCGGCGTGCAGCTGACCGGACGCATTGAGTTCGTCCTTGCAAGGAATCGGAGCGTGGGCGAATCGCTGGAACGGTTCGGAGCGAGTCATCGCCGACGCGCCCGGCATGGCGGACGATACCCAGTCGTCGTAGACGCTCTGGATCGACGTCATGACCAGCGCCGACGCCCACTCGAACGTCAGGGCTGCGCCACGGTCCCGGAGCCCTGCTCGCTGCAATTGGTGATCGCCGAAGAGACGAGCCGGAGGCGCGCCCGGAGCGAATGCAGCATCGAGCGCGGGCAACGAAGCCCGAGCGGCCGTTGCCTTGAGGGCGCCACCCGCGGGGAGGCGTACCCAGACCCCCTCCGCGTTCGCCATGTCGTGCACGGCGCTCAGCAGCACGTTGGTACTCGTGGTGGCGTCCATCTGCATGTGGCCGGCCGCCACCGCGTCCTCGAGAAAATGCAGAGAATAGAATTCGAGGAGGACCGCTGTGCCGAGCCAGTATTCGGAGCCGCTCTTGCCGGCCGCTTTCAACCAGCCCGCGTATCGGGCGGCGTAGGCGGCGCCCGCGTGCAAATCGGCGTACCACGCGAACGCGTTGAAGGGAGGATTCATGGGGTCTGACGTGCGGGGGGCCGCGTACCACTCTCGCGTCGGACCGCAGACTCCCGGTCGAAAGTGCGGATGGCCTCTCTCGGCGAGGCTCACGTAGTTCGAGTCAAAGGCCGTGAGCGCGACGTCGCCGGGAAACAGATCACCTGACGAGCATGCGCGTCGGCGGGTCGCAGGAGCCTCCGGGTCCCAGTCCCCCTCTTCACAGATGGGATCGACCGGCCATGGGCGCGTCGAGTACCGCCGAATGTATCGTAGAAAGGCGGCCCACGCGGGGGGAGAGCCTTTGGAAGTCGCCGGCGCGTACGCCGATCGACCGAGCCCGAAGACGGTCCGAAGGGCCACCTCGAGAGGGGGGTCGGGATCCTGCGGCTTGAGGTATTCGTTGAACCACTTCCACTGGAGAAGAAGAGGCGTACCGGCGTGGTCGCCCGCGAGCGCAGGGACGTCGCTGAGCGCGAAGCAACCGGCGGGCGCGTACTCGAGCAAGCGACTCCCGCCGCAGAGGTGCGACGACGGGAGCACGACGGGCAGCGTCTTCAGAAACTCGAGCCGCGGGACGCAATCGGCGGCCATGGAGGCCGAGCAATCCACTTGGCCGACCGGTGGATCGTTGGGCGGGTCGTACCGGTTGCCCAAGAAGAGTCGAACCCCTTCGAACGAGATCCGCTCGTGCTCGACATAGTCGAACGCGCGCGCTTCGAACGGCCACCCGCAAACCGCCACGACGGCTGCGATCCCCGCCATCCCGCGTACGACCATCCGCTTTCCCTTCGCGATCAGAGCGCACAGAACGACTCTCTGTGGTTTGGGCTAGTTTCTCGATGTCAAGATTTCAAGTCTCGTTCGGTCGTTCGCCTCGTTGGCCTTTCGCCGATGCGCCGGAGCTGGCGGACGCAGAACCAAGGGCTACGATCGCCCGGGAATTCCGCCGGCATTCACGCGCACGGGTGGCGAAACTGGCAGACGCAGCGGATTTAGGTTCCGCCGCCGCAAGGCGTAAGGGTTCGACTCCCTTCCCGTGCACTTTCGAGAGGTTTGGGCAATCGCTGCGCACGAGCCAGCGAGTTCGCGAATCGCGACCGACCTTGGGAGTCGCCAGCGACACGCCTGCACCGCGGGTACGGGCCACATCGACGGCCACCCACGGTTTATGAGTTCGGGACGAGGGGACTGAATCATGGGTCGCACCATCGGGCCCCCGTCTCGGGCGTCGCTGGACGGGTGCGCGGCCACGAAAGCTGCGAGCGATACGAGCTCGGCACTGCAGGCAGCGCCGAAGGAACTTGGGGCTCGAGGACGAGATCGGTGTCGGAGACGAAGTGACGGGAGAGACGGTCGCAGACGGCAATGCGGAAGGAGGAGCCGTGGTCGGCGCGACCACGGCCGCGGGGCGCGCGGCCTCGGCCAGCGACGCACAGCGGATGATTGCAAGGCCCAGAACGAGGCCGCTAGTAACGCTGCCAAAGATCTTCGTGGCGACGTTCAAAGTCAGATCGCCGTCTTCTGGGCCGCGTGCCACTCGTCGGCCAGATCGAGATCTCGGACCCATCGTTCAACGTAAGCTCGGTCAACATCGTGACCAAGGGTCGCAAGGATCCCAGCGACGTCGCGGCGTTGGCGCTCGGATCCGCCGGACTGCTTCGACCATTCGAGCTTCGCCACGATCGTGTCTTCCGGCGATGCCACGTAGACCGGAACGTCGAGCAGCACAAACTTCATGCGTCGCGCGAACTCGTCGCGACTGAAGGCGCGGTTCTTTCGGATGATGAAGTCGACCTTCCACCCGGACGCGAGGTCCACGACGTTGAACATCGATCGGCGACGTAGAGCATCGCGCGCCGCGTCCGCATCAACGTAGTACTCGTCCGGAGGCAGGGACCTGACGAGCGCATCGAGGGCTTCGGGACTTGGAGGATCCACGACGACGTCCAGATCCTGCGTCGTTCTCGGCATCCCATGCGCGGAGCTCGCAAACGAACCAGCGATCATGAAGGGGACGCCGGACGTGTCGAGCAGGTGGACGAGTCGATCGAGCAGTCCTTGGAGCTCTGTCTTCATCGACCACGAGCCGCCGAATCGGGCACGCGAGCGGCGAGCTGAGGTCCCCAGAGCCTGCGCAGGACGGCTAGACAAGCCTCGGCCATGGTGAGCTCAGGATGACGTCGTCGTTCTCCTTCAAACGAGATGCGGCGCGCGTCCTCGCTCATCTCGACCGCCAAGCGGACCCTGCCCGCGGGGCCTAGCTGGCGGACCGCAGCCAACTGAGCCTCCAGGGCGTGCGCCTCGGTGTCGCGCGGCATGCCCCCAGTTTAGACAAGCGGCCGTGCGCTCGCCATGTCGGGCGCGAGCGCAAGGCCGCCGGCGCGGGCGCCTCTCGGCTTCGCGCTTACCTCGGCGTCTTGGACGCCTTCCGTGGAAGCGGCACCACGTTCCCACGGATTGCCCACCGTCCGTCTCGACTCGTGCGCTCTCGTGCGATCTCGTTTCGCCGTCGCCGAGTTCGCGCCATCGTCGGACCTCGGGCGAACATGCCGGCGGTCACGTCGGTCTCCCGCATCGGTGTGGCCGATCGCAGCCTCTCCCTAGAAGTCCGCGTCTCTGGAGAGTGCGCCGTCTTCGGCAGGCATGCCGCCTCCCCCGTCTCGCCGCCGTCCGCGAACGGGTCGAAGAGAGGCCACGCCGACACGGAACCCTCGAGTCGACGCAGACCTGCGGTCCGCCGTCCGCCGTCGGGCACGGGGAAATCAGGACATCGGCCGCGCCGCATGGATCCTGTCCCGCGCGTGCACGCCGGTTCGCGACATCGGTCGCGGGCCAACGCGTGGGGCCGGGCCCGTTGGCGATCGACGGCGCCCTGGACGGCTTCGACGTACGCGACTTCGTCACTACACTGGTGCACGAAGGCTGCATCGGCGAGAGGATCCCGTGGCGCGACTCATCGTCTTGCCGGAGCTGCGCTTCGACGCTCGCCTCCATCGAGGCCCTCGACGCTTTCGAAGCCGCCCGGGATCCCGCCGTGCGTCAGGTGTTGGCCACGATCGCGCGCGACGAGTTGCGCCACGCCGTCCTTGCCTGGCGGGTGCTCGAGTGGGTCGTGGCGTCGGGGCGGGTGCGACGCGCCGACGTGGTCGCCGAGGTCGAGGCGGCGTCGAAGGAGGTCGTGACTGCGAAGCGCCCGCCACGCGTCGAGGGCGCTTCACGCCGTGTCCACGACGACGCGCTACGCCCGCTCGGCCTCGTGGGCGAGCCTCGCCGCGCCGAACTTCGGCGGCAGGCCGTCGAGAGCGTCGTCGGGCCCCGGGCGACCGCATGGCTGGCCGTGTGCGCGCCGCAACGCGGCTGGAAAAGACCTCGCGCGCCTCACTCCTTCGTCTGCGCGTCGAGGTAGGTCACGTGCGGGGCCATCTGCGTCTCGGTCAGCTCGGTGCCCGCATCGCGTTCTGTC
>DATGJA010000509.1:0-4902 GCA_035295445.1 Polyangiaceae bacterium
GCGAGGTGGTCGATGCGAGCGCCAGCGTCCGCACCCGTCCGGGGTGATCGAGCGCGAACTGCTGAGCGATCATCCCGCCAAGCGAGTGGCCCACGAGGTGGAACCGGCCCAGGTCGAGCGCCTCGACGAGGGCCGCCAGATCGCCCGAGAAGTGGCGCATCTCGTGGGGTGCCGCGGGCGTCGTCGAGTCGCCGAAGCCCCGCAGGTCAAAGCGCAGGACGCGATAGCCGAGCGCTACGAGGGGCGCCACCTGCGGCTCCCACTTGCGCCGCGACGATCCGATACCGTGCACCAGGAGGACGACCGGCCCCTCCCCGGCGCTCTCCCACACGAGGCGCGTCCCGTCGCGAAGGGGCAGAGCCGTCGATGCGCTCGAGGTCATCGCCGGCGGAAAAAGAGCACCGGGACGCGCCGCGTGCAACAATCCGTGAGCAAAGCAGAGAGACCGACGCGTGCGCATCCTCAAGAGCGCCCTCTTTTGGCGGATCCTCCTGAGCTCCCTGCTGGTGGTGGCGGTGCTCGGCATCGGCCTGTATCGGGCCAACTACGCGCACGAAGAGCTCGAGCAACAGTTCGAGCGGCTCGTCCAGCACGACCTCAAGCTTGCTGACGATGCCGAGCAGCTGCTGCGACTCATGGTGGACCTCGAGACCGGCAAGCGCGGGTACCTGCTCACCGGGGACCGGACGTTCCTCGCGCCCTACCAGATCGCGCGGACCGACCTCGGGGGCGTCCTCGCCGAGGCGCAGGCGGTGGCGGAGAACGGGATGGAGGACGAGCGGGTCGCGGCGTTCGGGCGCCTCGTTCACGCGTGGATCGAAGACGTGAGCGAGCCGCAGATCCGCGCGCGCGAACGGGCGCTCTTGCCCGATCCGGGCGTGGCCGACGAGGGCAAGGCGCGGACCGACGAGATGCGCGGGATCTTGAACGACCTGCGCCGCCACGCGCTCGACGAGGCGGACTCGCGCGAGCAGGCGGCGTTCGAGTCGGCGGGGGCGTCGCAGCGGGCGACCCGCACGGTGCTCCTCGTCGCGATCATCATCGCGCTCGGCAGCGGGGCGTGGATCGCGCGCGACATCGCGGGGACCACCGCGCACATCGAGGAGGCGCTCGCCGCCACGGGCCGCCTCGAGGCGCTGCCCCCGATTGCTCCGCGCCGCGACGAGCTCGGGGCCGTCGCGGCGAGCCTCGTGAAGATGAACGCGCTGCTCCTCGAGAAGGACGGGAGCCTGCGCGCGACGCTCGCCGACCGAGAGCGGGCGCTGGCCGACTTGACGCGCGCGAACGCGGACCTGGCCCTCCGCGACGCGCGCGCCCGCGCCTACGCGGAGTTCGTGCGAGAGCTCAAGGCGCTCGACGTGGGCGCGCTCGCGACCGGCGGGCTGCAGACGCTCGTTCGTCTCGCCGACGCGCAGGTGGGCGCCGTGTACTTGCTCGACGACGCCGACCGGCTTGTCGCCGCGCACGCGACGTCGCTCGACGGGCGGGTACTCGATCAGCGGATCTTCAGCGCCGAGGGGCTCCCGAGGAGCGTGATGGACCGGCGCGAACCGGTGCTCCTGCACAACGAGGCTCTCGGCGAGCCGCTGCCCAAGCTCGACCTCGGCGTCGGATCAGCGCCGCTGCGGTGGGTGCTGGCGTACCCCGTGGCGCTGGGGACGGAGGGGGCCGGCGCGCTGCTGCTGGCCGGGGTGCACGCGCCGGCGGAGGACACGACGGACGTGCGCGACGCGGCGCGCCAGCTGGCGGTCGCCCTCCACAACGCGTGGACGCACGATCGGCTGCGAGACAAGAGCGTGGCCCTGGCGGAGCAGGGCGAGCGCCTCGCGAGGGCGAGCCGGGTGAAGACGGAGTTCCTCGCGTCGATGAGCCACGAGCTGAGAACGCCGCTGAGCGCGATCCTCGGCTTCGCCGACCTGCTCATCACTTCGCCCAAAGAGCAGCTCTCGCCGCGGGCCCGCGAATCGCTCGAGCGGATCATGCGCAACGGCCAGCACCTGCTGGGCCTCATCAACGACGTGCTCGATCTGGCGAAGGCGGAGACGGGGCGCGTCGACGTGCGGTTCGCGCCGGTGAACCTGGGGCAACTCGCGCGCGCGTGCGTGGCGGAGGTCGACAGCCTGCGGTCGGGCAAGGACTTGCGGCTGCTCGTCGACGTGGGAGACGCGCCGGCGGAGACGACAACGGACGCGCAGCGCGTGCGTCAGATCCTCATCAATTTGCTCTCGAACGCGATCAAGTTCACCGACCGCGGCGAGGTGGAAGTCACGGTGCGGGCGTCGGCGAGCGAGGTCCGCCTCGCCGTGCGCGACACGGGGATCGGGATCCCGTTGCGGGCGATGAAGGAGCTCTTCCAGGATTTTCACCAGCTCGAGGCCGGCGACGGGCGGCGGTACGACGGGACGGGGGTCGGGCTCGCGCTGTCGCGTCGCCTCGCACGGGCCCTCGGCGGGGAGATCGAGGCTCGGTCGCGCGAGGGCGAGGGGTCGACCTTCACGTTGGTCTTGCCCCGGGTCGGCCGGCAAGCGGGTGAGGAGCCGCCGGGGGCGAGCGTCGTGCCGGCCGGGGCGCCGGCCGAGGGGATGGCTTCGTGACCGAGCGGGTCGACGCGCTGAGCGGCGAGGGCCAGGCGTCCGGGGACGTGCTCGTCGTCGACGATTTTCCGGACACGCTCGCGCTCTACGAGGTGGTCCTGGCGGAGGACGGTCACCGCGTCCGGACGGCGACCAACGGTCTGGACGCGCTGCGCAAGGTGGACGAGCATGAGCCCGAGCTCGTGCTCCTGGACGTGACGATGCCGGGCCTCGACGGGGTGCAGGTGCTGCGCCGGCTGCGCGGCCGGCGGGGGGGCGGTCCGGCGGTGATCATGCTGACGGCGGCGCGCCGGGAGCCGCACGCGATCGAGGCGGGGCTGAAGGAGGGAGCCGACGCGTACCTGACGAAGCCGATCGACACGCGGGAGCTCTTGGCGCGGGTGCGGGCGGCGCTCGACACGTTCCGGCTCAAGCGGATGCTCGAGGCGCAAAGGAGAGATCACATCGCGATGCTGGTGCACGATCTTCGGCACCCGCTGTCGTCGCTGGGTCTCGTCGCGGAGCTCTTGCAGGCCGAGGACATGAAGGCGGACGAGCGGCAGCGGATTGTCTCGCAGATCCGAACGATGTGCTCGGAGATGACGCGGCTGGTCGACAGCGTCCTGGCGGCGAGCCGGCTCGAGGCGGGGGTCTTCTCGGTGGAGGCGCGGCCGGTGCGGGTGGCGGACGTGCTAGAGCCGACGCTCCGGGTCTTCACGCCCGTGGCGGCGCGGCGGCACGTGGCGCTGTCGTTCGACGGCGCGATCGACACGCCGATCCGGGCGGACCCGCAGAAGCTGCGTCAGGCGCTCGACAACCTGGTCGCCAACGCGCTCAAGTTCACGCCGCGCGGGGGCCGGGTGCGCATCCGGGTCTGGCGCGAGGACGACCACGTGTTCTTCGAGGTGGCGGACACCGGGCCGGGGATCGCCGACGAGGAGAAGGAGACGATTTTCGACCGGTACCGGCAGGGCTCGCACGGTCGTGCAGCGGGAGGCGCTGGGCTGGGGCTGGCCATCGCCCGGGGCATCGCGGAGGCGCACCACGGAACGATCGCGGTGGAGGAGGGGGACCTCGGGGGGGCCTCGTTCCGGATCGCGCTACCCGGGTGAAGCGCGTCCGCAGGCTCGACTGAAGCAAGGGCTCGGACGGCCGCGCCCCGGGGGGGCCCCGGCCGTCCTTGACAACCGCGAGCTTCCCTTTACATTGCGCCTCCCTCCGGGTCGAGAAGAGGCAAAACCTTGGCCAATCATCCGTCCGCCGAAAAGCGCAACCGCCAGCGCGTCAAGCGCACGCTTCGAAATCGCTCCGTCCGGAGCGCCGTCCGCACGCAGGTCAAGGCGGTGCACACGGCGATCGAAGCCAAGGACGTGAAGGCCGCGACGGCCGCGTTGGCGACCGCCACGGTCGCGCTCGACAAGGCGGCCAGCAAGGGCGCCATCCCGAAGAAGTCCGCGGCGCGCCACGTGGCGCGACTGTCCGCGCGCGTGCACCGGTTGGGTAAGGCCTGACACGCGCCGCGACCGGCCCCCGATCGGAGGCCGCTTCGCGCAGGCTCCCTAGCTTCCCTAGCCAGGGGGTGGACAAGGGGAGGCGTGGGCGGATAACTAGGCGTTCGCGCTCGTCATAGTGCTTCGTCCCCATCGTCTAGAGGCCCAGGACCGCGGCTTTTCACGTCGCTAACGGGGGTTCGAATCCCCCTGGGGACGCATCATTTCTCCCGTGGTTACGCGCTGTTGTGAACCGCACCTCCCTGCGTGGCCGTTAGGTGGCCGTGGTTTGGCTGCTCGAGTGCCGCGAGGTGCTCGCGGCCGCCGCCGGGAGCGAGATGCGCGTAGCGCATGGTCGTCGTGATCGTGGAGTGCCCGAGCCACTCCTGCACCTGGCGCAGCGGCGTGCCGGCAATGACGAGCTGGCTCGCGAACGAGTGCCGGCAGTCGTGCCAGCGGATGCGGCGAAGGCCCGCGCGGCGGCAGGCTACCCAGAGGCGCTCGTGCAGCATCCAGAGCGTCATGGGCTTGCCGTCCCGCTGGCAGAAGACGAGCGGCCCTTTCGCGTGGCGGATCGCCTTGAGTGCGCCCTCGAGCGACGCGGTCAGGGGAACCTTGCGCGGCTTGCCGCTCTTCGTGGTGTTGCGCACGGTGCCGTCGGTGGACGAACGCCGCAGGCAGACGAAGCGGTTCCTGAGATCGAGATCGCCCCACTCGAAGGCGATCTGCTCTCCGGCCCTGGCTCCGGTGTGGAACGCGAACATGAGGAGCGCGCGCTCCTCGGCGTCACGCGCGGCTTGGATGACGAGCGCCGACTCCTCGCGCGTGAAGAAGTCGTA
>DATGJA010000510.1:0-26742 GCA_035295445.1 Polyangiaceae bacterium
CGCGATGGCCGCGTCGTTGGAGCGGCGCACCTCGAGCAGAAGGCGGCGGATCCGGTGTGCGCGCGAGTACGACAGGAGCGCGTCCATCAGCGCGCGGCCGATGCCGCGTCGTCGCCGGTCTGCCCGGGTGGCCACGTTGAGGACGTGCAGCTCGTCCGCGACGTGCCAGGCTAGGACGAACGCGACGACATCTCCGTCGTCGTCTCGGGCGACCCATCGCTTCGACCAGGGCCGCTGAAGCTCGCCGGCGAGCTCCTCGTGCGTCGTCTCGGCTGCCGGATCGATACGCGACACGGCGTCCAGGTCCGCCTCGGTCATCGCGTCGATTCGGACCGTGGGGTCCACGCGCTATGGCCTGCGGCTGGCGGGCGGAGTGGTCAGGTGGCCCGGCTGAGCCGCGACCGCGAACGCCCTCGCTCGCGGGGCGACCGCCCAAACGTCGATCGCGAGCCTCAACGAGTCGTGGCCGCGGACGATGGCGCCCGCGAACGGTCCGAGCCCCGAGACGAGGGGCCCGAGCGGCCGCACGAGCACCTCCTCCGTGCGTCCCACCGCGTCCACGCCGATCGAGACGGGCACCTCCGACATTTCGTCTCGTTGCAGATCGAGGTCGACGGCGTACTCGGCCACGGCCGGCGCGCCGCCCTCCAGACAAGCGAGCAGGTGGGGGACGCGCGCGGCATCCGGGCCGTTGTTGCGCCGCACGCGTCGCGCGTTGACGGCGGGGAGGGCGAACTCGTCTTGGCGCGCCGTCACCCAGAGCACGCGCACGAGCCCCGTCTCCACCGGGACGTCGATCCGCGCGCTGAAACCTTCGCCCGCGCGGCTGGAGAGGCGAATCACCCCGTGCATCCGCTGGATCCCGCTCCGGGCAATCTCGAGCCCGATTCCCCGGCCGGCCAGGAGGTCGCTCGACTCGCGCGTCGAGAACCCCGGCAAGAAGAGGAGGGAGAGCAGCGTGTCGTCGTCGGCTCCCTCGGCGATGGCGGGCGTCACCAGGCCGGCGGCCAGCGCGCGCGCCCGCACGTCGGCGACGTCGACGCCCGCGCCGTCGTCCTCGATGGTGACGCTGAGGCGGTTGCCTACCCGGCCTGCACCGAGCGAAATGGTCCCCCCGTGCGGCTTGCCGTTCGCGGCGCGGGTCTCCGGCGCTTCGATTCCGTGCGCCACGGCGTTGCGGACGAGCTGCAGGCAGGGCTCGACCAGCTGCTCGGCGATTCGTCGGTCGATCTTCTCGTCGGCGCCGCGCGTTCGGACGATGACCGCTCGGCCGGTCCGCCGAGCCTCGGATTCGACGGCCGTCGTCAAGCGTCCGAAGAGCCTCCCCACGGTCGTCTGGCGCATCGTCGAAAGCTGGCGCTTGGCGTCGGCCACGCCGTCCCGGAGCACCTGCTCGGTCGCCGAGAGGCGAAGGGACGCGGTCTCGAGCTCCTCGCGCAGGTCGCCCAACGCGGCGACCGCCGCCTCGAGCCGCGCGAGGGCGGCCGCCGGCGCGCCCCACGGACGGGGAGGACCGATGAGCCGGAGCGCGTCGACGATCGTCCCGCGGAGCTCCCGCAAGCCGGTCCCGAGCTCGTGCGCGCGCTCGGCTCGGGCGCCGATGGCCTCGCGGGCCTGGTCGACCACGTCGAGGCGCTCGAGGAGCCGGTCGGCGTCCGCGGCGGCGACGCGAATGGTCGCGCCCGAGCCGTCCGGCGGCTTTGTGCGGGGGGGGTCCGACTCGGTGCTCAGCGGGACGCTGGGAATCGACGGCCGCGGCGGCTGCGAGGGTCGGTTGGGCCGGCGCAGCGTCCCGAGGGCCGTCTCAGGCTCGTCGAGGAGCCCGCCGAGGACCGAGCGCCACTCGGAGAGCAGCTGAATGGCGGCGCGCCCCTTCTCGGGGGTCGTGGCGGTTTTGAGCCTCTCCTCGAGGCCGTGGCAGAACCAGCTCATCGGCTCGTCGCCGACCGCGCTGGCCGCGCCCTTCATCGTGTGGACGTGGCGGTACGCCGTCCGGGCCGCCTCCACTGGGTCGTCGTGGTCGGCCAGGGCCTCGTCCACCGACGTCAGCCGGTCCCGCACCTCGGCGGCGTATTGCGCGTGTACGAGCGGGTCGAGCGGTCGCGCGACGAGATCGTCGGGCGGGATCGGCCACCTCGCCGCCAGGGCCGTCTCACCCGCGGAGAGCCGCCGGGCCGCGGTGCGCACGATGGCGGCGGCGTCGTCGTACGCGGAGTCGTCCCCGTCGCGGATCCGCCGGTGGACGCGCTCGAGCGTAGACGCGAGCTCGCCTTCGCCGGCGAGCCCCGCGCTTCCCGTCAGAGCGTGAACCGCACGCTGCGCTGCGGTCGGATCGAGGGGCACCGCCTCGAGCGCCTCAAGGTGACGCTCGAGCTCCATGACGAGGAGGCGGGACAGCTCCGGATCGGCGGTCGACATGACGTCAGTCGCGGTCGTGTTCTTCCTCGACGTCTCCCTCGGAGAGCAGGCGACCGAGCACGTCGAGCATCGGACGGAGCGCGCCGACGAGCTGCGCGCGAGGAACTTTCCCGCTCAGCGCGGTCAACGACGCCATGAGGGCCCGCCCCCGCTCGCTCGCCTCGGCGACCGCGCGCACCGCCTCCGGGTCGCTGCCGGTGACCTTCTTGACGCGCTCGCTCATGTCGAGCAGCGCGGACTCGGTATCGCCCGCGGCGCCGGCCGTGCGGGTCGAGTCCTGCGCCACCTCCGCGACCACGGCTTGGGCCTGGGCGACGAACGCCTCGAGCTGCCCGAGGTCGGTCGCGATCTGACCGAGCCCGGCGACGAGCTCCCGAGCCGCCTCGCCTCCCCGGCCGGACTGTCCGCGCACGTCGTCGCTCACGAGCGCGAGCTGGCGGCCCTCGGCTTCCCCGAGGCGAGCGCCTTCGAGCCCGGCGTTGAGGGCGATGAGGCCGAGGCGCTCGAACGCGTCGACCACGTGCCCGCAACCGATGTGCAGCTCCGACGCGCGCGACGTGATCCCGCGGGCGCGGTCGGCGACTGCGTCGAGGGCGGCGCGCTGCCGGCTCGCGGTGGCGGCGATCCGCTGGGCCGCCGCCCCTGCGTCCCGCGATCGGACGAGGGCGCGCTCGTGAGCGCTCCAGAGGGCGCTCTCTTCCGCCGTGGAGCGCTCTCCCATCGCTCGCGACGCCTTCGTGGTGCGGCGAAGCAGACGAAGCAGTCGCTGCTTGGGAGGTTCGGGCGGCATGTGGCGGATGATAGCCCGCGGTCGTGGGGCGTCACCTCACAACGGGGGGCGCATGAAGGCATCGTCGACGGGTGCGTCGAGGGTTGCCTCGCCGAACTCGATGTCCGTCGCGTCCCCCGCGCCCTGGACAAGGGAAGCTCGTCGAGGTCGTAGCAGATCGGGTGCCAGGCCGAAGCGAATCTCTCGCAGGCCGGCCGTCGCCGGGGGCCGAGCGAGGGCTTCGACCTCCGCCCCCGTCGAGTCGTCGCGAAGCGCCCGGAGGGTCCACCGCGCCCGAAGCGACGCGAGATCGCCGCCGAGGAGCGTGCGCAGGTCCTGCAGGCCGGCCATCAGGTCCGAGCGGGTCGAAGGCTGCATCGCCCCGTGACCGTGCGCGCTCCGATAGGCGAGCCCCTCGGGCCCGACCCAGAACGTGACGTTGTCCGGCGGCAGCAGGTCCCACCGGAGCCGGTCGGGGCGGACGAGGGTCATCGTCCCGCGCGATTCGACGGCGGTCGCGAGGACGGAGATCGTGCGCGACTGGCGGAACGGGCAGCGCAACGACCGCATCGCGGCGCGCGCAGCGCCGATGCGCCTCAGAAGCTCGGCGAGGTCGTCGGCGGCCGTCGCGCGGCCCACGTCGAGAAGTGCCGCCGCGGACCCCGCGACGAACGAGCGCCGCGCGAGCCTCACGGCGCCTCTCGTCCGGCGACGGTGGGATCGGCCGGCATCGTCTCGGGGGCCCGATCGGAGTCGGGGTCGTGCTTGGCGCTCAGGAGGTCGTGCAAGTCGAGGCGCACGAAGGGGCCCGAGAGCCGCGGCCCCGCGCTCACCCAGAGCGTCTTGGCCGTGGCGTCGGCGATGATCCCGTGCGTCGCGATGAGCGCGTCGATGGCCCTTCGGTCGCCGAGGGCGCAGGGTCCGGCGGCGCACCCGTGGTCACGCAGGATGGCGAGCGCGGAGGCGGGCGTCGCCGAGCCGGGGGTGATCTCGCCGAGCCGTTCGTCGGCGCGTGCCCGGCGCGCCAGCGTGGTGGTGGTGTCCCGGACGCGAAGGTTTCGCGGGTCGCTCGCCAAGGGCCCCTCGAAGTGATTCGTCACGGCCGTCGACTCTTCCGTCTCCCGGACGAAGGCCGGTTCGGCCGGTGCGCGCTCGACGACCGCGAAGTGTCCGCTCGCGTCGGCGACGAAAACGATGTGCGAAACGAGCACGCGCTGCGCCGCGAGGACCTGGACGGCCTCGCGCGTGTCGTGCGCGTGCGACAGCGCCTCGCGGAGCGAGAAGGCCACGGGGATCCCGTCGGTGACCGGCCGACGCCCGCGCGCTCCGTGAACGACCATGACGACGCCCTCGGCGTTCATGCCGGTCACGACGCCGACGAACCCGGGCCACGCGACGCTCGCGAAGGGGACGGCGCCCTCTTCTCGCACGAGAAAGACGGCCTTGTCCCGATCGAAGACCTCGCCCGCTTCGAAGTCGAACGCGCGCCCGAAGAGGACGTGACCGTCCGCCGTGTCCCGCGGCGCGAGGGCGAAGCTCGTGCATCCCACGAGGGGCGAGTGCTCGAGCGGGAGCGCGATGTCGTAGAGCGAATAGAGGAAGACCATCCTCTGATAGGTCGGCATGTGCGACGCGTAGGGGTCCGGCTTGAACGCCAACGCCTCGGCCGCGATCTCGCGCCGCCGAGCGTCGGGGATGCCCTCTGCGATGTGCCTGTACCGAACGCGGCTGAAGTCCTCGATGGCCGTGCGTACGGCCCACCACGGCACGTGCCGTTCGTACTCCGACTGGATCTCGGTCTCGTCGGCGACCATGCGCTCCCGCAGTAAACGCGCGTGGGCCGCGCCGATCGCCTCGGGCGACCCCTCCAGGTACACCAGGCGAAGCCCGGCGCGCACGCGCGTCCACGCGTGAACGCCCGCGTCCGGGGGAATCGCGACGGAAGGAGGCCGCAGGCCGGTCGAGGCTACGACGAGCGCGTGGCAGGTCGGCAGGACGGCGAGCACGGCCAGAACGAGCGCCGCCCGCGCGGCGCGGCGCGACGGCCACCGCGTCATGCGGCCCCTCCCCTCGGTCGCGAGCCCGCGATCGGCCCGCGCAGGCGAACCTCGGCCACGGTGCGGACGACCGCGAGCACGATTCGGGTAGGATCGACGACGCGACGAAAGTGGGAACGGCGACGGTTGTCGGGCGGATAGAGCACCGCGACGGGGACCTCGACCACGGGGAGGCCGTGTGCGAGCGCGCGCAGCACGACTTCGCCCTCGAACGCGTAGCCTTCGGACCGAGACCCGAGCGCCAG
Source organism: Polyangiaceae bacterium (assembly GCA_035295445.1). Taxonomy (GTDB): domain Bacteria; phylum Myxococcota_A; class Polyangia; order Polyangiales; family Polyangiaceae; genus Palsa-1150. The sequence continues at coordinate 5,490 of DATGJA010000510.1, forward strand.
AGTCTCGGCGACCGGATAGCGCCGCAGACCGCACTGCGTATCGCGCAGCGGACGCCCGGCGAACTGCGAGAGGAAATAGTTCGAGACGCCGTTGCCGAAGCGATGGCTGCGAGGGGCGCCGTCCCGTACGAGATCGCGTATCCCGAGGACCAGCGCCGCCGGGTCGTCGCTGCCGAACGCGACGTCGCGCGCGGAGGCGGCCGGGTGCTGTCCGTCGGCGTCCACGGTGACGGCGGCAGTGACCCCGCGGCGCGCGGCCTCGCGCAGACCGGTGCGGATCGCCGCCCCTTTGCCGAGGTTGCGCTCGTGGCGCAGGACGGTCGCCCCCTCGCGTCGCGCGGCCCCGGCCGTGTCGTCGCGCGATCCGTCGTCCACGACGATGATCGGAAACCCGAGGGCGCCCCTCAGGTCGCGGACCACGGCGCCCACCGTTGCAGCGGCGTCCAGGGCGGGCACGATCGCGCACGAGGCAGCCACCCAGGTGATCTACCTGCGGTCGCGCCCCCTGTCAGGGAGCGGCGGGGGTGCGGGCGGCTATGCTCCGGTCCGCATGCTCGAGCGAAGCGAGAGATCGGGCCGAAACGCTAGACTGAGCTCGATGCCCGTTCGACTGCTCGTGCAAGGGGGCCCGTATCGGGGGCTCGGGCGTGCGGACATCGGTCGACGGGCTCGAGCGATGCTGCGCGCGCTTCAATTGGAGGACAGTGAGCTTTCGGTTGTGTTGACCGGGGACGATCAAATCCAGGACATGAACCGGATCTATCGCAAGAAGGATCGGCCGACCGACGTCCTCGCCTTCGCGCAGGGCGAGGGCGAGCCCTCCCTCGCGGCGGGCTTGCTGGGGGATGTCGTCGTGAGCGTGCCGACGGCTCGCCGTCAAGCGCGCGCGCGGGGGCGGCCGCTCCTCGCCGAGGTGACGATGCTGCTCGCGCACGGCTTGCTGCATCTCGTGGGCTGGGATCACGAGACGGCGGCGAAGGACCGGAGGATGCGCCGCGAGGTGCAGCGCCTGTGCCGCGCGGCGGACGCGGCAGTCCCAGTGCGGACGGCGCCCAGCGGGCGTGGAGCCGCGCGAACGCGCCCGCGGGCTCGAGCGATGCGGGAGATCGGACGAAACACCCAACACCGCCCCGCGCGGTAGCGTGGACAATCCGCAAAACACGCTGTTTTTCCCTTGCGGGATGCGAAATCGGGATGCTAGTCGTTTTCGCGTCGAAGCCGCCGAACGGACCGCACCCAACGCATCGCAGTCGGCAGGAGGAACCCCGAAATGTCTGCAAAGCGTCTGACGAAGGCTCAAGTCATTGCCGAGATCGCGGAGTCCTCGGAACTCGACAAGAAGAGCGTCACTAAGGTCTTTGAAGGGCTGACCGAGCTCATAAAGAAGGAGCTACGGAAGCCTAGCGGCGAATTCGTGATCCCCGGCTTACTCAAGCTTCGTGCCATCAAGAAGCCGGCGACGAAGGACCGTCCGGGCGTCAACCCGTTCACCAAGCAGGCGATCACGATCAAAGGCAAGCCTGCGCAGAAGAAGGTCCGCGCCACCGCGCTCAAGGCGCTCAAGGATCTCATCCAGTAGACGCCAAAAGCAACGAGGGGTCGGCGCGCCAGAGCGCGGCACCCTCGATGGCTCGACTCCGGGGGGCGCTTGTGCGCGTGCGACGCGCAGGCGCCCTCGGTCTTTTGTGCTCTTTCTCCGACTCGGCGCGTCGAGCGCGGGGAACGTCGGGTGTAGCTCCATCGCCTCGTTCGAGCGTGCGGACCAGAACTAGGCCTGGGCCGGGTCGCCGCCCTCGCCGCCGCCGTACATCTTCTCGGCGATCGCGAAGGTCATGGCCTCGAGCTTCTGGTATGCGTCGCGGATCTGGCCGAGGTCGCCGCCGCCCGACAGGAGGCCCCGAAGTTCGCTCGCCAGCGTGCGCGTGTCGTCGAGCATCCTGGCCTCGACCAGGTCCGCGTAGCCCTCGAGGGCCGCCTCGGTCGTGTAGAGGAGCGTTTCGGCCTGGTTTCGCACCTCGGCGAGCTCGCGTCGCAACTCGTCGGCGGCCTTGAACTTCTCGGCGTCGGCGACGAGCTTCTGGACCTGCTCCTGCGAGAGGCCGCTCGTCGGCTTCACGCGGACGGTCTGGGCGCGGCCGGTGCCCAGATCCTTCGCCTCGACGCTGACCAGGCCGTCCGCGTCGATTCGGAAGGTCACCTGGATCTTGGGAACGCCGCGCGGGGCCGGCGGGATGCCCGTGAGCTCGAAGCGGGCGAGGCTCACGTTGTCGGCCGACATCTTGCGCTCGCCCTGCAGGACGTGGACCGGGACGAACGACTGATTGTCCACGCTCGTGGTGAAGACCTCGCTCTTTTCCGTCGGGATGGTCGTGTTTCGCGGAATGAGGTGGGTGAACACGCCGCCCCCTGTCTCGACCCCGAGCGAGAGGGGGGTCACGTCGAGGAGCAGGACCTCCACCTTGTCGTCCCCGAGCGCCGCCCCTTGCAGCGCGGCGCCCGCTGCGACGACCTCGTCGGGGTTGACGCCCTTGTGAGGATCTCTCCCGAAGAACTGCTTCACGGTCCTCTGGACGAGGGGCATTCGCGTCATTCCCCCGACGAGGATGACGTTGTGGATGTCGGCGATGCCGAGCTTCGCGTCGGTGAGCGCCTTCTCGCAGGGCACGAGCGTCCGCTCGACGAGGTCGCTCGTCATCAACTCGAGCTCCGCCCTCGTGAGGGTCTTGACTATGTGGAGAGGCTCGCCCGCGAGGCTCTGGCCGATGAACGGCAGGTTGATCTCGGTCTCGATCGACGACGAGAGCTCCTGCTTGGCCTTCTCTGCCGCCTCTTTCAGGCGCTGGAGCGCCATCTTGTCCTGGCGCAGGTCAATCTGGTGGTCCTTCGCGAACGAGTCGGCCAGGCTCTCGAGGATCCGCCGGTCGAAGTCCTCGCCCCCTAGCCGCGTGTCGCCGTTGGTCGAGCGCACGCTGAAAACGCCGTCGCGTATCTCGAGGATCGAGATGTCGAACGTACCGCCGCCGAGGTCGTAGACGGCGACGCGCTCGGTGTCCTTCTTCTCGAGTCCGTAGGCCAGGGCCGCCGCCGTCGGCTCGTTGATGATTCGCTTCACGTCGAGCCCGGCGATCTTGCCCGCGTCCTTGGTCGCCTGCCGTTGCGCGTCGTCGAAATAAGCGGGGACCGTCACGACCGCTTCGGAGATGCCCTCGCCGAGGAACGCCTCGGCGACTTCGCGCATCTTCGTCAAGATGACGGCGCTCACCTCCGGGGGAGACATGTCGTGGCCCGCGACCTGGATCCACGCGTCGCCATTCGGCGCCTCGAACGCCTTGTAGGGGACGGTCTGCACCTGCTTCTGGACGTCGGGGTTCTTGAACTTCTGCCCCATCAGCCGCTTGACCGCGTAGACCGTGTTGCTTGCGTTGGTCACGGCTTGCCGCTTCGCCGCCTGACCCACCAATCGTTCGCCGCCCGTGGTGAAGCCGACGACCGACGGAGTGGTCCGCGCGCCCTCGGCGTTGGGGATGATCCGAACCTCGATCTTACCGGTCGGCGCCGTCTCGGCGATGGCGACGCACGAGTTCGTCGTTCCGAGATCGATCCCGATGATCTTTCCCATCTCCCGCCCCGTGACGTCAGTTCGCCGCCGTCGGCTGGTCGCCCTCCGCGCCGTCGTCGGACTTCGGCCGGGCGACGACGACCATGGCGGCTCGCATCAAGCGTTCTCCCTGCATATAGCCGGGTTGCACCTCGGCGATGACGGTGCCCGGCGGGTGCTCGTCGGTCCCCACCTGCTGGATGGCTTCGTGGACGCTCGGGTCGAAGGGCCGGCCAACGGTCGAGACCCGCGAGATGCCCTCGCGGCCGAGCGCGTCCACGAACTGACGCTGCACCATGGTTAGTCCTTCAGCCATGGCCTTGATGTCGGTGGACCGGAGGGCGCTCTGGATGGCGCGCTCGAGGTTGTCGAACACGGGGAGGAGCGCCCGCAGCAGGTCCTCCCGTCCGTTGCGGCGTGCCTCTTCGAGCTCGCGCCGCGTCCGCTTGCGGAAATTGTCGAAGTCCGCGGCCGTGCGGAGCAAGGTCTCCTTCACGCGCTGGAGCTCGGCCAGGGCCTCCGCAAGCGGGTCCACCGTCTCCGCCGCTGCCGTGGCCGGGGGGGCGCGACGGCTGCTCGGGACGCCCTCCACACCCTCGGGGTCCGCCTTGCTGCCTTCGCGCGGGTCGTTTTCGGCGCTCGATTCTCCGTGCATCGGCCGCAATATAAATCGTTCTCCGACATATCCAAGCGCCGCCTGGATCAGAGATGCGGCATGCGCACGGTGGGCTCGTCGCCCGCCGGGTCGTGCTCGTCGCCAGGTGCGTTCAGGTCATGCTCGGGGATCCGCCGCGAAGGCTCGGTCGGGTCGGGCGCGTCGTCGGCGTCGTCCTGGTAGAGCGCCGCCTCGCTGGCCACCGCGATCGGGATCTCGAGCGAATCCGTGGACGGGGGTCCACAGGGCGTCGTCGAGGGGTAGGAGCGCGCACTCACGTCTTCGGCGCCGACATTCGCCGCGCCTACGGGCTGCCGCTCGCGCAACGACCTGAGTTCGCGCTGGAAGGCGAGCGCCGAGATGTACCGGCCCTCCCGGTCCTTGGCCATGGCCTTCGTGAGGATGGAGTCGATCGCGTCCGGCAGAGCGGGCCGGCGGATTCGGGCCGGGAGCGGCTCCGCGGACAGGATTTTGATGAGCAAAGAGTTGTAGTTGGGCGCTCCGAAGGGGCGGAAGCCGGTGAGCGCCTCGTAGAGGATGACGCCGCACGCAAAGAGGTCCACCCGGCCGTCGAGGTCCCGGTCGCCACGAGCCTGCTCGGGCGACAAGTAGTAGGGCGTTCCCATCACCATCCCCGCGCGGGTGAGCTCCGTGTCCTCTGGTTGAAAGAGCGGCGAGACCATCTTAGAAACGCCGAAGTCGAGGAGCTTCACGAGGACGCCCTGGCCCGGGCGCCTCGAGAGAAACACGTTCTCCGGCTTGATGTCGCGGTGCACGATGCCCTTCTCGTGCGCCGCGATCAGGCCCGAGAGCACCTGGATGAGGATTTCGACGACCTCGTCGAACGGGAGGCCTCCTTCGCAGGCGATCCGATCCGCGAGCGTCTCGCCCATAAGTAACTCCATGACGAGATATGGACTCCCGTCCGTGTGGGTCCCGAAGTCGTAGACCTCACAGATGTTCGGGTGGCCGATGGCGGCCGCGGCCCGGGCCTCGCGCCGGAAGCGGTGGACCGCGTCCGTCTTCAGCGCCTGCCGCGGATGCAGCACCTTGACGGCCACCGAACGGCCGATCGGCACGCATTCGCCTTCGTAGACTGTGCCCATTCCGCCCTCGCCGAGGATCCGCCGTATCGCGTAGCGCCCTCCCAGCGTCCGTCCGACGAGGCGCGCGGGCGCGAATCGGTCCGCCTCCATGGCCGTCGACGGTGCGGCTGGCACGGCCGGCAGCGAGCGGGGCGTGGGCCGCAGGGCCTCGGCGTCCGCGGCCGACGCGCGGGGCTCGCGCGAGCTGCTGTCGCGGGGGCGAGGGATGGGGTTCCCGGTCGTCGGGCAGTTCGCCCGGAGCGCCTCGTGGGGCATTCCGCAGTGCACGCAGCGGATGAATCGTTGGCTCATGGGACGAGGGGCCCGACACGGGGCATGAGCGAAGCACCCCCCATCGAGAGTAAGGCCACGCGGCGAAACGCGAAACGACTCCGTGTGGAGAGGCTATGGAGGCGCGACTCGGGGTGGGACAGGCCGCGACGGCCGCGGCCAAGGGGCCGTCGGCGACGCCTGCATCCGGGGGCGCTGCGGCGCATCGAGCCGCGCGGCACGTCTCGTGCGAGGGTCCGCCTCGTGCACGACGGGCGCGCCCATCCGGAGCCGATCGACGCGGCGCTCATGGCAGGCGCAGGCCTCGTCGCCGGGGGAGTCGCGCTCGTCTCTCCCGCCGAGGTGGGCGTGACCGCGCTCGCGGCGTGCGGCCTCCTCGCCGTCGCGCGGCGCCTGCGCGCGCCCGTCGCCGCCCTCGCGTTCTTTGCTTGCGCCCTCGGGCTCCTGCGGGCGCGGGACGCGGTCGCCCGCCACGAGGCTGCGCGCGCCGTGGCCGACGCCGTCATCGCCGAACCGTCCCGTTGCTCGAGTCGAGCGCGCGTCCTTTCCTCGCCGGTCCGGGTCCGCGGCGCTCCACGGTGGGACGCTCACCTTTCCGAGGCGCGCTGCGACGGCGCAGGTGCGGCCTGGACGGGCGACGCCACGCTGTACGGCGGGCCAGAAGATCTGGCCCGCGGCGACGAAGTCGACGTCGTGGCCACCCTCGCTCCGCCCCAGCGATTCTGGAACCCGGCGGGCGGCGATCCGCGTCCGGCCGACGCGCGACGGGGGGTTACGCGCTCGGGTGGGGCCCTCGACGTTCACCTCGTTCGCCGCGCCACCGGAGCCTTCGCCTGGATCGATCGCGCGCGCAGCCGCGTTCGTGCTCGGATCGACGCGACGTTCCCGCTCGACGCGGGCCCGATGGCCCGAGCGCTCGTGCTCGGAGAGAGCGACCTCTCCCCCGAGGAGGATCGGAGCTTTCGGGCGAGCGGCCTCTCGCACCTCTTGGCCGTGTCGGGCATGCACCTCGTCCTGGTCCTCGCGGTGGCCGTCAACGCGCTCGGTGCGCTGTTCCAACGCATCGAGTGGTGCGCGGGGCGGATCGACGTCGGCCGTTTGGTCGCGGCGACCGCGGTCCCGGTGGCGTGGGTGTACGCGGACTTCGCCGGTGCCGGCGGGTCGACCGTCCGGGCGGCGTGGATGGCCACGGCCGTCCTCTTTGCGCGCGCCATCGGGCGGAGGACGGACGCCGCGCGGGCCTTCGGCGTCTCGCTCCTCGCGATGGGAGCCATCGACCCGCTCTGCGCCTACGACCTGTCGTTTCTCCTCTCGGCGGCCGCCACCGCGGGGTTGCTGACGTTCGCGCGGTCGATCGAACCAAGCGGCCCTCCCTGGGCGGCGCCCGCCGTCCGCGCGGTTGTCACGACGCTGGCGGCGTCGGCGCCTTGCATCCCGATCCTCGCCCGGGTGGCGCCCACATTGCCGCTGGGCGGCGCCATCGCCAACGTCCTGGCCGTCCCCCTCGGCGAAGCGGCGGCGCTTCCCCTTTGTCTCGCGCACGCCCTCTTGGCCGGCTGGCCTGCGGCCGAGCGGGGCTGCGCGGTGACGGCCGCCGGCGCGCTCGCCGGGGTGCGGGCGATCGCTCGGGTCTTCTCGGCTTCGGCCCTCTCGGTGGAGGTGCCTCCCCCCACGTCGTGGCAGCTCGTGACCCTCACGGTGGCGCTGATCGTCGCGGCGCTCCGCGAGCGGTGGCGGTGGGGCGTGCTCGTGGCGCTCGGGGGGGTGCTCGCGATCCTCGAGCGCGACGCGCGCGCGGCCGGAGCTCCCCACGGGATCTTGCGCGCGACCTTCCTCGACGTCGGCCAGGGGGACTCGGCGATCGTCGATCTTCCCGACGGCACGGCGATGCTCGTCGACGGCGGCGGTCTGGTCGGCAGCCCCATCGACGTCGGCGCTCGGGTCCTCGTCCCCGAGCTTCGCGCCAGGCGTCGCTCGACGCTCGTGGTGGCCGTCCTGACGCACCCTCACCCGGATCACTTCGGCGGGCTGGGCGCGGCGCTCGACGCGGCGCCGCCCGGCGCGCTGTGGGACACCGCCCAGGGAGAGGCCGAGGGCGTGGGGGGCGGGTATCGGTCACTTCTCCAGAGCCTGCGGTCAAGAGGCGTGCCGATCGCGCGCCCGGACTCGCTCTGCGGCGAGCGTTTCGTGGGGGGCGCCCGCGTCGAAGTGCTGGCTCCTTGCCCGTCGTTCTCCTCCGATCGCGGTCCGAACGACAACTCGTTCGTCCTCCGGATAGGCTACGGGGATCGCGCCATCATGCTCGTCGGTGACGCCGAGCGGGAAGAGGAGGCCTTGCTCCTCGACGGTAGCCGTGCCCGTCTGAAGGCCGACGTGCTGAAGGTCGGGCATCACGGCAGCCGCACGTCCTCCTCGGCCCCGTTCCTGGCCGCGGTAGCGCCGTCGGACGCCGTCGTCTCGGTCGGGCGCCGAAACCGGTTCGGCCATCCCCACCCGGAGGCGCTGCGCGCCCTGGCGGCGACCGGCGCCCGCGTCTGGCGAACGGATAGGGACGGGGCCGTCGTCGTGACGACCGACGGCCGGGAGCTGGCGGTCCAGGCATGCGCACGCGAGTGAAACGAGCGTCCGCACGCTCGAGCGAAGCGAGAGTTCGGACGCTACACCGAACGCCCGTCCGCACGCTCGAGCGAAGCGAGAGTTCGGACGCTACACCCAACGCGGGCCCAATGGCCGTATCCTTGCCCCGCATGAGCGAGCGGCCAGCCGTGATGTTCTCCGCGACACAAATCGCCGACCGCGTGCGCGAGCTCGGCCAGCGAATCGCCGAGGACTACGCGGGCACGAGCCCGGTGTTCGTCTGCGTTCTCAAGGGAAGCTTCGTGTTCGCCGCGGACCTGGTGCGCGCCGTCGACCTGCCTCTGAGGGTCGACTTCCTCGGCGTGCGCTCGTACGGGGAGGGGACGGAGTCGAGCGGGGTGGTTCAGATCACGCAGGACTTGTCGCGCGCGATCGGCAACGAGCAGGTGATCCTGGTCGAGGACATCGTCGACACCGGCCTGACCGTCGCCCATCTCATCGACCTCTTGCGCACCCGTGCACCGGCCAGCGTGCGAGTCTGCGCGCTGCTGCACAAGCCTTCTCGCGCGCGCGTGCCGGTGCCGCTCGACTACGTAGGCTTCACGATCGAGGACCGCTTCGTGGTGGGCTACGGCCTTGACGTGGGTGAGAGCTTCCGGAACCTACCGTACATCGGGGTGCTCGAGCGCCACTGACGGAGACCCCTGCTAACCTCGATCCGTCGTGCCCAGCCCCTACGCGGACGAGAACTTCCTCCGGACGCTGCTCGCCAAGGCGGTCGCCGGAAAGGCGAGCGACGTGCACCTCAAAGTGGGGCAGCCTCCCGGAGCGCGCATCCGCGGCGACATGATCTATTTTCGAACGGACAAGATCACCGCCGAGGACACGACGTCGGTCGCCCGCCACGTGATCACGAACCCGGACGTCCTCGCACGGCTCGACGACCTCAAAGAGTACGATACCTCGTACCACGCGCCGAACATCGGGCGCTTCCGAGTCAACGTCTACCGGCAACGCGGCAGCCTCGCCTGCGTCATGCGGTTCATCCCGACCGACATCCCTTCGATGGAGAGCCTGGGTCTGCCCATGCCCGTGGCCCGCGAGCTCGCCGAGCGCCAGAACGGCATGGTCCTCGTCGTCGGCGCGGCGGGCAACGGCAAGAGCACGTCGATCGCGGCGATGATCTCGTATCTGAACTCCACCCGTGCGCTCCACGTCGTCACCGTCGAGGATCCGATCGAGTTCATTCACCGCGACCAGCTGTCGAGCATCAGCCAGCGAGAGGTCGGGCTCGATACTGCGAGCTTCGCGTCCGCGCTGCGCGCGGCGCTGCGGCAGGACCCGGACGTCATCTTCGTCGGCGAGATCCGCGACGAGGAGACGATGGAGATCGCGCTCAAGGCGGCCGAGACTGGGCACCTCGTGCTCGCGACCCTCCACACGACGGACACCATCCGGACGATCAACCGCATGCTCGCGCTGATGTCCGGGGACCCGGGTGAGAACCGCTTTCGGATCGCGAGCTGCCTTCAGGGCATCATCGCCCAGCGGCTGCTCCCCCGGGCGGATGGCGAAGGCGTCGCTCTGGCGGCCGAGGTCCTGGTCGCGTCGCAGTCGATCCGCGAGAGCATCCGACGCCCCGAGAACAACCCTCCCATCAAGTCGCTCATCGAGAAAGGGACCCACCCCTACGGGATGCAGACGTTCCCGATGGCGGTCGCGGCTCTCCTCGAGGCGGGCGCAATCGACGACGCGGCCGCCGCCGAGGCACTCGGGACGTAGCGGGCCGCCGCCCAAGAAGCGGACGATCACTTGTGGGGCTGCGACGTCGTGGGGAGGGGCGGCTCCACGACCCGCGTGGCGCGCCAGACGATCGGCGCCACGAGCAGCGCCAGCGCCACCACCGCGGCGACCCCCAAGAGGACGACGCCCATGCGCAGCGACCGGACGTCGTACGCCTCGAGCGCCGCCTCGTGGACCTGCACGTCGCGCGCGGCCGCCTGGGCCGCGCGGTCGAGCTTGGCGATCTGGGCCCTCGCCGGATCGAAGTCGAGCCCGAAGGTGCCGCGGTCCGCGATGGCCTTGCGCGCGATCGTCACCAAGCGTCCCCGGACCTGCGTGCGCGCGGCCTCGACCGCCGCGGTGCGCGTCCCCACCTGGCGCTTGAACCAGCTCTCCATCGAGGCGCGCTCGGCGCGCCCGGCCTCGAGCTCCGCTTCGGCGTCGGTCGATCGCTTCTTCGCGGCGGCCAAACGCTGCTGCAGGTCCGTCACGGTTCCCCGCAGCCGCGAGGATTCGGCGACGCGGGCCTCGCGTTCGCGCACCCAAGCCGACGACGCCGAGGCGGCGCCTGCGTCGATGACGGTCGGCGCGACCGGATGGGCCCCTCGAGCCTCCCCCTGTGGGCTCATCAGGGTCGTCGCCGTTCGCCGGCCCGACGCCGCGCTCGGCTCCCACCCTGGAATGCCTGCGAGCGCACGTCGTACCGCCTGCTGCATCTCCCGTGCGTCCTGCCATCGCTTCGCACGGTCGAACGAGAGCGCGCGATCGACGATGGCGGTCACCTCCGGCGGCACGTTGGACGCCGCGGTCGCGACCGAGATGGCTGGCACCGTGGCGCTCTTCACGAGCTGCTCCTGGCTCGAGTCCGCCTCGTGCACGTGCCGCCCGCTGAGCAGCGTGAACATCGTCGCGCCGACGGCCCAGAGGTCCGTCCGCCCGTCCACCTCGTCCCAGCGGGCGAGCGCCTGCTCGGGCGCCATGAACGCCGGCGTGCCCATCACCATCCCCGCCCGCGTCGAAGTCCGCCGCGCCGTTTGTCCCTCGAACACCTTGGCGATGCCGAAGTCCAGCACCTTGAGCACGCCGCCCTTCGTCAGGAACAGGTTGTCCGGCTTGATGTCCCGATGCACGACGCTCTTCGCGTGCGCGGCCGCGAGGACGTCGAGGAGCTGATCGGCGATCCACAGCACCTCGGCGACCGGCAGCCTGTGCCCGCCCTTCTCCCAGCGCAGGTCGATCGTCTCCCCCTCGAGCAGCTCCATGACGATGAAGGCGGCTCCGTCCGGGGCGAGATCGTCGTCGAGGACGCTCACGGCGCCGTCGTGCTGGATCGTGTTGGCGGCGTAACCCTCTTGCAAGAAGCGCTTTCGCACCTCCTCGTCGTGGCAGAACTCCGCGTGGAGCATCTTCACCGCGACGCGCTTTCCGTTGCGGTGCGTCGCGCTGTACACGGCCGCCATGCCGCCGACGCCGAGCAGCGAATCGAGGGTCCACTTGTCCTGCAGGACGACGCCGAGCCGTCGCCGAGCGCTGGCGGCCTGCGGATCGTCGTCGATCTGGGACTGGGTCGTCATTCGTGCGTCCCGGCGGCCTCGCGCTGCTGCGCCGCGCGAAGTTCGGACTCCGCCCGCTTGAGCTTGGCCTCCTGGCGCACCAGCGCGTTCTGGGCGGAGCCGAGCTCCGCGACGACGGTGCGCTCGTCGGCCTGCGCCTGGGCGAGGTCGGCCTCGATCTTCGCGAGCCGAGCGTCGACCGCCGCGAGCCTGGCGTTCTGCGCGTCCTGGTCCGAAGCGAGGACGCGATCGCGCGACCGCAGGACGTCCTCGGCGCGACGAAGCTCGTCGAGCGCCTCGGCGTAGTCGGGTTGCTTCTCGACGACGGGCCTCGCCCGCTCGCCGAGAGCCACGAGCGCGTCCTCGGCCTCGCTCGCGGCGCGCCCAGCCTCGGCCCGGCGTACGGCGAGCGCGTGCTTGATGACCCGCTGCCGGCGGAGCACCCGCCACGCGTAGAAAGGAAAGAGGAGCGCTCGCGACGGAGGGTCTCCGTATTCGGCGAGCAGGTGGGCGTCGAAGGCGATGTCCACGCCGACCGCCGCCGATGCATTCGGGGTAGCGACGACGCCGCGAGGTCCTGCCAGCGCCGGGGTCGCGCGAAGCCCCGACGCGCGCGCGTCTTGCGTGGGGTCGCTCAGTTGCCTCGGGTCGATGGCAAGCTCCAGGGCCACCTCTTGCGGTTTGGCGGCGGTCTTCGCCGCGGCGCGCGCCGGGGCTCGGGGCCGGACATCCAGCTCGAGCTCGGGCGGACCGCCCGTCTCCGGCTTCGACGGAAGGGCGCCGCACCCGGGGCACGGCCCCGCTGCGGTCGCGCGCTCCGTCCCGCATGAAGGACAAGCTGCCATCACGACGGCATCATACCGCAAGGAGCCCGTGCTATTGCCTGCCGCAGCGCATGACGGACACGAGCACGAGCAAGCGTCTCGAATTTCTCCTCAAGCTGACCGCTTCCGGCAACGGAGATCCGTTCGCATGGTACGGGCTGGCGATGGAATACCGCGCGCTTGCGCGTTTCGACGAGGCGCTCGCGACGTTCGAGGCGCTGCGCGCGCGCTCGCCGGAGTACGTCCCCATGTACCTGATGTGCGGTCAGATGCTCGAGTCGATGGGGCGCGCCGACGATGCGCGCGCCTGGCTCGGCGCGGGGGTTGCCGCGGCGCAAACGAAGGGAGACGGTCACGCGGCTTCCGAGCTGCAGGCCGCCCTCGACGCGCTGGGGTAGAGCGTGCGGACGGCGTTCGGTGTGTCGTCCGAACTCTCGCTTCGCTCGAGCGTGCGGACGCTCATCCACGCATCTTGCGGATCTCGGCGAGCCGGCGCAAAACCTCGGCTTCGTCGCCGCGGTCCGTCGGTTCGTAGAGGGTCGCGCCGACGAGCGTGTCGGGGAGGTACGTCTCGCCGGGCGCGACGCCCCCCTCGAGGTTGTGCGGATAGACGTAGCCGGCGCCGTAGCCCTCTTCCTTCATGAGCGGCGTCACGGCGTTTCGCAGCTCCTTGGGCACCGGGAGCGCGCCGTGCCGCTCGATGAGCTCTCTGGCGCGCTGCCACGCGACCGCGCACGCGTTCGACTTGGGCGCCGTCGCCAGGTAGACGCATGCTTGCGCGAGCGCGTATGTCCCCTCCGGCATGCCCACGCGCCGCAGCACCGCGTCCGCCGAGCTTGCGACGAGCAGCGCGCGGGGGTCCGCGTTGCCGACGTCTTCGCTCGCGAAGATGAGCAAGCGCCGCGACACGAACAGCGGGTCGTCGCCCGCCTCGAGCATCCGCATCATCCAGTACACGGCGGCGTCCGGGTCGCTGCCTCGCATCGACTTGATGAACGCGCTTACGACGTTGTAGTGCTCCTCGCCCGACTTGTCGTAAAGCAGCGGCCTGTGGCTCTCGGCGGCCTGCACCGCCGCGATCGTCAGCGCACGCGAACCCGTCGTCTCGAGCCAGTCCGCGACCACCTCCAGCGTCGAGAGCGCCCGCCTCGCGTCGCCCCCGGCCGCCTCCGCGATCGCGCGCAACGCCGCGTCGTCCACCTCGAGGCACTTCGCTCCGAGGCCCGCGTTCGTGTCGCGCACCGCCCGCCGCAAGAGCTCGTGGAGGTCGTCGGCGCCCAGCGGCTCGAGGCGAAAGACCTTGCAGCGCGAGAGCAGCGCCGCGTTCACCGCGAAGCTCGGGTTCTCCGTCGTTGCGCCCACGAGCACGATCGTCCCGTCCTCCACATGGGGCAAGAACGCATCCTGCTGGGCCTTGTTGAAGCGGTGAATCTCGTCCACGAAGACGATCGTCCGCTCGCCGTGGAAGGCGAGGCGATCGCGCGCCTCGGCCACGATCTGCCTCACGTCCGCGACGCTCCCGAGCACCGCGCTGAACGCGACGAAATGCGAGCGCGTCGCCTTGGCGATGACGCGCGCGACCGTGGTCTTGCCGCTCCCCGGGGGGCCCCAGAGGATCATCGACCGGATGCGATCTCCCGCGATGGCCTGAGTGAGCAGCGATTGCCCTGCGAACAGATGCCTCTGACCGACGATCCCCTCGAGCGTGTCGGGTCGCACACGCTCGGCCAGCGGCGCGCCCTTCGCGCCGCTCGTCTTGGCCGCGGCGCCGAAGAGCGTTTCGCCGGGATCGCCGGCGGCGCGCGAGGCGGGTCGCCGAGGCCGGGTCGGCATGGCGCGCATCCCTCAGCGCGACAGGAGCTTCATCACGAGCACCGCGAGGGCCACGCCCAGCAGCAGGAACGCCAGCGCGACGGCCACGAGAAAGGGCACGTTGGCCTTGGACATGCCGCCAACGGGGGCCGACGGCGCCGGTCCGCGCGCAGCGACCGCCCCGCCCCCCGGCGCGAGCGGCGTCGGAACGTCGGGCGCCATCACAGTGCGCGCCGGGAGCTGCACGGCGTGGGTCGGCGCCGACGGCGGCGGTCCGACGACGGCCGGAGCAAAGGCGCTGAGTTCGCGCGGCAGCTCGGTCGCACCCTGGAGCACGCAAGCCATCGCCGCGCCGAAGTCGGCGGCGCTCGCGAAGCGATCTTCCGGGCGCTTGGCGAGCGCGCGGTTGATGATCGCATCGAGCAGCGGCGGGAACGTCTTCCCGGGCACCCGCGTGTTGAGCGGGATGGGGGGCGTCGTCACGTGGAGCTGGATGTGATCCATCGCCGTCTTCGCGTCGAACGGGAGCTTGCCCGTCAGCACCTCGTAGAGGATGATCGCGAGCGAGTAGACGTCGCTCGAGGGGGTGAGCGCCTTGCCCTGGGCCTGCTCGGGGCTCATGAACTCCGGCGTGCCGAAGACCATGCCCTCCTGAGTGAGGATGATGGAGCCAGGGCGCATCTGCCGCTCGCCGACCTTCGCCAAGCCGAAATCGAGGAGCTTCGGAAAATCGCGCAGCGGGCCGCTCTGAACGAGGAAGATGTTCTCGGGCTTCATATCGCGGTGGATGATGCCCGCCTTGTGCGCCTCGTCGAGCGCCCCGCACGCCTGGATGAGGATGGGAAGGGCGCGTTGCAGGGGGAAGGGCCCCTCGGCGCGCACGGTCTGATTGAGGTTCTTGCCCTCCAAGAACTCCATGATGATGTAGAGCGACCCGTCGTCGAGCTCACCGTAGAGAAAGACCTTCACCGTGTTGGGGTGGGTGAGCTGGCTCATCGCTCGCGCCTCCCGCCGGAAGCGCGAGACGAGGTCCTTGCGGTTGGCGAGCTTGGGATGCAGGATCTTCACCCCCACCATCCGGTTCATTTGCGGCTGGAGCGCCTTGTAGACGGCGCCCATGCCGCCCGAACCGATCTTCTGTAAGATCTGGAACTGGCCGTTCAGGATGTCGCGTCCGATGAACGGGTCCTGTGGGCGCATGCTTCGACGCAAAGTGGTACCACGAGTCGGCTCGGGCCATCATCCGTCGCCATGACGCTCCTCTCGTCGGCGCTCCTGAAAGAAGCTGGCTTCGCGCATGCGCTCCCCGAGCGCGACGCGACGGAGGCAGAGCTCCTCGCCGCCCTCGGCGTCGCGGCCGTGGTCCAGGCGCGGCAAGTGCACGGCGCCCGCGCGGTCGATTCGACGGACGTCGCGGGGGAGGGGGCGGACGCCATCGTGGCCCGCGCCGCGGGGGGCCGTGTCGCCGTCGGCGTTCGCGTCGCCGACTGCGCTCCGGTGCTCGTCGCGGACGAGGCGACCGGCGACGTGGCCGCCATTCACGCCGGGTGGCGGGGAGTCGTCGCCGGAGTGGTTCGGGCGGGCGTCGAGCGGCTCGGCGGGCGATCGCTCGTCGCCGCCATCGGCCCTTGCATCGGGCCATGCTGCTTCGAGGTGGGGCGCGACGTGGCGGGCGCCATCGAGCGCGAGGCGCCCGGCGCGCGCGTCATCGTGCACGCCCACGCGGACAAGGCGTACGTCAACCTGCGCGCGGCGGTTCGGGCGCAGCTGCGCGCCGCCGGCTTGCGCGACTCGCGCATCGAAGACGTGGCCGGTTGCACGCGATGCGACGAGCGTTTTCACTCGTTCCGGCGGGACGGCGAGCAGAGCGGGCGTATGCTGATGGCCGTGGTCACCCGATGATGCAGGGCGCACTCGCGGACATCAGCGAGGCCGTGGGCGACACGCCGATCGTCCGATTGAACCGCGTGACCCTCCCGCTCCCTGTCGAGGTCTACGTCAAGTGCGAGTTTCTGAACCCCGGTGGCAGCCACAAGGACAGGTTGGCCGCGAACATGCTTCGGCGCGCCGAGGCCGACGGGTTGAAGCCGGGCGGCACGATCGTCGAAGCGACGAGCGGAAACACGGGCGCCTCGCTCGCCTTGCTGGCAGCGCTGCGCGGCTATCGCTGCGTCTTCGTCATGCCCGACAAGATGAGCCAGGAGAAGATAAGCCACCTCAGGGCGTTCGGCGCCAAGGTCGTCGTCTGCCCGACGGCCGTCGAGCCCGATGACCCGAGGAGCTACTACCAGGTCGCCCTGCGCATCGCGCGCGAGACGCCCAACACGTTTTACGCGAATCAGTATCACAACCCCGCCAACCCCGAGGCGCACTACCTGTCCACCGGGCCCGAGATATGGCGCCAGACGGGCGGGGAGTTCGAGGTGTTCTGCGCTGGCCTCGGCACGGGCGGCACCGTGAGCGGCACCGGCAAATACCTGCGCGAGAAGAAGCCGGAGATGAAGATCGTGGGGGTCGACCCCGTCGGGTCGCTCTACTACGACTTCGTCAAGACCGGGCGGGTCACGAAGCCCTTCTCGTACAAGGTCGAGGGCATCGGGGAGGACTTCTTCCCCACGACGATGAACCTCGGGATCTTGTCGGACATCGTCCGCGTCGACGACAAGGAGTGCTTCTTGATGACGCGCGATCTCACGCGCCTCGAGGGAATCTTCGTGGGCGGCTCGGGCGGCGCGGCCGTCGCCGGTGCGCTGAAGTACGCGCGGGGGATGGTCGAGAGCGGGCAGGCCTCCGCGGGCGATCGGCCGGCGCGGATCCTCGTGCTCTTGGCCGATGCCGGCCACAAGTACCTTTCCAAGATCTTCAACGATGACTGGATGCGCGAGAACGGCTTTCTCCAGGATGCTCCGGGGATGGGCACGGTCCGCGACGTCCTGGCGGCTCGCGAGACCCGCCCCCTCGTGACCGCCGCGCCGAACGCGAAGGTGCGCGAGGTGATCGCGCAGATGAAGACGACCGGGATCAGTCAGCTCCCGGTGGTCGATGCGGGCACGCTCCGGGGCATCGTCGCCGAGGTGGACGTGCTACGCGCCCTCGTGTCGGGCGGCAAGACGCTGGACGCGACGATCGCCGAGCTCGTGGAGAGCGAGTACGCGACGGTCACCCCCAACACCAAGATCGAGCTTCTTCAGGGCGTCCTCGCGGACGTCAAGGTCGCGATCGTCGAGGACGGCCCGAACGTCGTCGGAATCCTCACGCGGATCGATCTCATCGATTACCTCGCGAAGCGCGGCGGCGCGCCGTCGATCCTTCCGCCGCCTCCCTGATCGAGGGCTTGGCCCATCGCTGCATCTCGGCCTCGAAGCCGCCCATGTCGACGGTGCGGGCCCACTCGAGGCGCAGTTCCGCGCGCGCCGCAGCCGCACGCGAGCGGTCGGGCCAGGGCGCGATCCAGACGAGCCGCCCGCCGCCCTCGAGCACCGAGGCGGCGTGGGTGACGAAGGCGTCGAGCATCTCGGCGAGGCCGGCCTGTCGGGACGCGCGCCTCCCCATCGGGGGGTTGGTGATCACCAGGGTGACGCCCGTCGGCCGGCGCGAGAGCGCGTCGGCCGCCTCGAGGACGATCGGCAACCGCGCGGTCTCCACGTTCGCGCGCGCCGCGGAGAGCGCGCGCGGGTCGACGTCGCCGCCGCGGAGCGACGCGTACGGCCCCAGGAGCGCCCTCTCGATGAGCTCCGCGCCGGAGCCCACGAAGGGATCCCACACGACGTCGTTCGCGCTCGCGCCCGCGACCCGCGCGAGCGCCGCCGCCAGGGTCGGGTGCGACGCGGCGGGCACGTCCTGTCGTCGCCAGGCGAAGCGCGGATCGTCGAGCGCGCGTGGCGCGAGCGCCACCGCGGCGCGACGCTCTTGCGTGCTCACGACCAGCTCCCACGTCGACGCCGTCGGGTCGTTCACCAGAGCGGGCGCCCGGGCCGCGATGGCGCGGGCGATGCTCCACGTCTCGGCGCGCCGGTGCCCGCCTTGGGCCCACGCGATTCGATAGCGCGTCGACGCGGGGCTCCAGGTCGCGAACACGGCGCGCGCTGTCTCGCCCGTCGCCGCGCGCGCGACCGCCGCGCCGAGCCCACCCGGCTCGGAGAGGGGTTCAGGCTCGATCGGAAACCGGAACGAGAGCATCGTGCGCGCCCGGAAGAGGACCTCCATCGGCCCCACCAGGCGCGCCGTCACGCGCCCCGGACCGGCCACGCGCACCTCGTCCACCCCTTGGACCGCGGAGAGCTCTTCGGCCAAGAGGTCTTCGACCCCCCGTCGCGCGAGCACCTCGACCGCGAGCGCCGCCGCCGCGCGCCGTGCCGCGTCGATGCGCTCGGTCCCCGTCCGGGAACCGGTGCGCTCGACCATGATCGACGCCTGCGCCGCGATGCGCGAAAGCTCGGCGTCCTCGTCGTCGGCCGCGGCGATCAGTACCGGAAGGGAGCGGGCGGTCCCCGCCTTGCCGAGCGCCGCGGCGATGGATCGGTGCATCTCGGTCCGGGCGTCGAGCTCCCAGGCGTTCAAGAGAGCGTCCTCGACGTCCGGCCTCCCCCGGGGGGCGTGGCCGAGGGCGATGGCGGCGTTGCGCCGCGTCTTCGGATCCGCGTCCCCCAGCGCCGCGAGGAGCACGCCGACCGTCGCCTCGTGCGCGGCGAGCCGCCCGAGGGCCCGCACGATGCGCGCGCGAACGGGCGGGGGCGCGCCCTTCAGGCGGGCCGCCAGGATCGGGACCGCGGGGGCCCCGACGCGCCCCAGGGCTCGCTGCACGGCAGGCGCTCGGTCGGCATCGTCGAGCAGCTCGACCAAGGCGCCCACGTCGCGCACGCTCGGGGTGAACCCCGGGTCGTTCACCCGCTCCGCGAGGGGGCTCGCCCGCGAATCGCGTGTCAAGGCGCACCGAGCTTTGCACGGCGCGCGAGCGGTCGTAAATGACGGCTGCCGCCCCCATGCTGGATCTCGACCTCTTCCGGCGCATGTACGGCGGGCCGTTCGGCGCGCTCGGGACCGCATGCAACGTCCTCGCCGTCGTGGGGAGCGGTTGGGCCGCCCTGCTCCTCGCGCCGCTCGCGGTTTCGCTGCGCACGCGCAGGATGGCCGCGTTCCTCGCCGCCGCCATCGCGACGCAGGCCACCCTCGTCTGGGCGCTCAAGGCGGCGGTCGGGCGCGTGCGCCCGTGGATCCGCTTCGGGCTTGCTCCGCCCATCGGCACCCCCCACGATGGTTCCTTCCCGAGCGGGCACGCCGCCGGGAGCTTCTGCGTCGCGGCGTTCCTGTGCGTCCTGCTGCCGTTCGTATCGCCGCGCTCGCCGGTGGGCGCGCGGCTTCTCTCCGTCGTCGGGGTCGCGGTCGCGGCGCTCGTCGCCTTGTCGCGCGTGTACCTCGGGGCCCATTTTCCTTTGGACGTCCTGGGGGGGGCCTGCCTCGGCGCCGCGGTCGGCGCCGCGAGCGCCGGGCTCTATGCCCGACCGCTCTGGAACGCGCAGCGAAAAGAAGCTAAACGTCGAGCGCCTTGAGCAACGCGTTTCCCTTCGCCGCCGGGCTGTCGCTGGGCTTCCTGGCCTGCGTGTCGACGGGCTGCCGCGACTCCAGCGCGAGCAGCGCCGGCGCCGCCGCGTCGGCGACCGCCACGGCCACGGCCGAGGTCAAGGAGATCGTCCTCGACGGGGTCGACACGAGCCCGATGACGCCGCGCGAACGCCGCGTGTGGAGCTCCCTGGTGACGGAGCTCCTCGCGCCTTGTCCGAGCGTACCCGTTCCGGTCGCGCAGTGCGTCCAGGAGAAGCGCGCGTGCGGCTCTTGCACGCAGGCCGCCAAATGGGTGGCGCGCGCGGTGCGCGAGGGGGCCCCCGAAGATCAGATCAAGCGTGCGTACAAGGACCGCTTTGATCCGTCCGGGGTCAAGCCGCTCCCTGTCGACGGCTCGCCCACCCGCGGTCCGGACGACGCGCAGGTCACCGTCGTCGAGTTCGCGGATTTCGAGTGTCCGCACTGCCGGGACGCGGTCCCGATGATCGACGCGGTCCTCGCCGCGCACCCGGGCAAGGTGCGCCTCGTCTACAAGACGTTCACGCTGCCTTTTCACGTGCATGGCGAGGGGGCGGCGCGAGCGGCCTTCGCAGCCGGACTCCAAGGCAAGTTCTGGGAAATGGAGCACCTGCTCTTCGAGCGGCAGGATCACCTCGAGGACGCGGATCTCGAGCGCTATGCGCAAATGCTCAAGCTCGACGTGCCCAAATGGAAGGCGGACGCCGACTCCGCGCCCATCAAGGACCGTCTCGCGAAGGACCACCGCATGGGCGAGGACCTGAAGCTCAAGGGAACCCCGACCATCTACGTGAACGGGCGCGAGCTCGAGGTCGAACAGGACGAGCCGCTCGAAGATCGCGTCGCGGCGGAGCTCGGCCTCGCTCCGGCGCAGCGAAGGGCCCAAGACGCGGGTGCGGGCCCCGCGGCGTCCGCTGCAGCCGGCGGGCGCTGAGGCGCCGGTCGCCATGCGGTCGGGGGTCGCAGCGCGGTTGGTCTGCCTCGCGGTCGCGGCAGCGGGGTTCGGGTGCCGGGGTGGGGCCGCGGCGGATCCGACGGCCGCGGACGACGAGGTGCGCCTCCCCGGGGTCGACACGGCGGGGTTCACGCCTCGCGAAAAGCACGAGTTCTCGCGGTACGTGGGAGAGCTCGCGTCGCCCTGTCCGTCGGTGGCCGTGCCGCTTTCTCAGTGCGTCCTCGAGAAGCGACCGTGCTCGGCGTGCCTCCCGGCCGCCCAAGCCGTCGCGAAGGCGGTGCGCGAGGGGCTGGCGCGAGAACAGGTGCAGGAGCTCTACAAGCGCAGGTTCGACCCCTCGAGCATCAAGGCCATCCCGATCGAAGGCTCTCCCGCGCGCGGGCCCGCGGACGCCGCGGTGACGGTCGTCGAGTTCGCGGATTTCGAGTGCCCGTTCTGCCAGAAGATCGCGCCGGAGCTCGACGAGCTCTGGGAAAAGCG
Organism: Polyangiaceae bacterium; assembly: GCA_035295445.1. Taxonomy (GTDB): domain Bacteria; phylum Myxococcota_A; class Polyangia; order Polyangiales; family Polyangiaceae; genus Palsa-1150. The sequence continues at coordinate 26,682 of DATGJA010000510.1, forward strand.
CAAGACGAAGGTCAGGTTCGTGTACAAGTTCATGCCGCTGTCGATGCATCCCCATGGGGAG
>DATGJA010000511.1:0-10481 GCA_035295445.1 Polyangiaceae bacterium
TGACTGCGCCTTTGCCGGCGCCACGGCCATCGTGGCGATCAGCGCGACGGTGGCCGCGGCGCCCGAGGTGCGACGCGCTCTCATCGGCGGGCTCCCGAGGTCGCGACCCGGCCGGCGGCAGCGAGGAGCTCCCTCGCGTAGGGGGCGTTGTGCGCGGCCGCGGCCGGGTCTCGCAGGACCAGGAGCACGTCGAACAGCGCGCGACCCACCGGGTCGTCGGCCGTAGCGACGCCCTTCTCGTGCGGCTCCAGGTTCAACGACGACGCCAGCCGCGCCGACAAGGCACGGGCCTCCTCGCGAAGGTCGCGCGCCGCGGCGTCGGTGTCCGGCATTCGACCGCCGTGGCAAGAGACGCATCCGCCCAGGTCCGCGCGGAACGCGTGCGCGGCGCCGCGCGCGAGGTCGGGGGGCCCGAGTCGGTGACAGCCTACACAGCCGCCGGGCACCTCGCCGTGAACGAGGGCAGCCTCGAGGGGTGCGCCCGTCATCGGCTCGACCCCTCCCCTGCCCGCCCAGACCGCGGCCGCCGACGCAGCGGGAATCCGGCCGTCCGGGGCATGACAAGGCACGCACACCCTCGACGCGAGGGGTACCCGGTCGAACGCCGCCGGCAGGTCGACCTCGCGGAGCAGCGCATCGCTCGGCGCGCTGCCGCGGGCGTCGTGAACGGCGTGACACGCGGCGCACCCGATCCCCATGGGGCCCGCGTCGGCCGGGGGCGTCCTCGGCACGGACGAAGTGACGCTCGAGACGAAGCCGGCCGTCGTGTGGCAGCGAGCGCACGGCGCGGTCGATCGCGCCTTCGGGTCGGCGTCCGCCCGCGCCATTCGTGACGACATCCACGCCGCCACGTGCCCGTACTCGGGCGGAGCGTCGTGGCAGGTTTCGCAAACGTCGGCGCGCAGGATAGACCAGCGGCTCTGCGGCTCTGGGATGGCTGCGGGCCCGTGGCACGCCAAACACGTGACGCCCCCGACGCGGCGCAGGTCGCGCGGAAGCGCCGCCCAGTCGGCGTCGAGGCGCACTCCGAGCTCGCGCGCCACGCAGTCGAAGCCCCCGTCGTTCACGTCGAGCTCCCCCGTCGCGTGACAGGCCGCCGCGCACTCGGCCGCGTTGGCCAGGCCGCGATCGAGGAGGGTTCGCAGCGCGAAAGTCATCGGGCTCCGCTGCGCGGCCGAGGCGATCGCCTCGTGGCATCCGGATCGGCCGCAGTCGAGCGGAGTCTCGTCGTATCGAGCCGCCCGAAACGACGTCGCGCGGCCCGTCGCGTCCCTGAGGACCCAGCGGCCCGTGGCATCCGGGAAGAACCGGGTGAACCCACCACCGTCGAGGAGCGCTCGCGATCCGCCGGGGGGCGCCGACGCGACCTCCCAGCCCGAACCGGCGAGAAGAACCCCGGCGCCGGAGGCCACGGTCGAGAGGCCCCGGGACCGACTCGCTGCCGAGAGCCTCACGCGGCGACGGACTGTCTCCCCCCCGTCGGGCCTCCACGCGGCCTCGAGAACGACCTCGGCCGACGTGCGCGGCGACACCGGTACGACGCCGGTCGACGGTGGACTCAGCCCGACGTCGTTCGCCGCGGGCATGTTCGCCTCGAAGAGCAATCCGCCGCGGTCGACGCGAACGTCTCGAAGGGGGGCGCCGGACAGCTGACGCCAGGTGACCCGCGCGTCCGCCGGGGCTTCGCCGCTGAAGACCGCGTCGACTCGGAAGCGCCCGCCGTACCCGAGGTCGCGCGGACGCGGGGGCGCGCGCAACTGCAGGTCCGGCACCGGTCCGCGGGGGCGGTCACGCGCCGACACGCACGCGCTGGCGCAAAGCATCAGGACCACGGTCGCGTCGATCGCTCGCGCGCTCCTCATGGCGCCCATCCCGCGCACGTCCCGAACCTGCAGCGATGCGTCGCACAATCCGCGTCCAACCAGCACGACGGGTGCGGCTCCGGAGGGACGCACCGCGATGCAACGCAGAGGGCCCCGTCGACGCACGGGTTGCCGGGATCGCAGGGGTCGCCCAAGAGGTGGCCGCGAGCTTCCGCGGTGCACACGCGCCGCAAGCCGCGATCGTAGGACCAGCGGCATGGGCGCCCCGAGGAGTCGGGAAAATCGGGAGAGAAGTCCACGCACACCCGGGCTCCCAGCCCGTCGCCCGACTCCCTCACGCCGCACCACCATCGGGGATCCGCGACCGATGCGGCTACCCCCGCGGGCGGTTCGCCGCCCACGCAGACCGTCGCTCCGGAGTCGTCGGCGCACGTCCACTCTCCATCGTCCGGCTGGCGCGGGTGGGCCTGCGTGCAAAGGCCCGCGGCGCACGCGAACGGGCTCGCGGGCAGCGTCCCTGCCAGGGCCGGGAACCAGCGGACGACGGAGGGCGGCCCCCAGCAGACACGCATGGCCCCTACCCTCGCGCAGCGGTTGGCGACGTCCGGCCCCTCGATCGCCGTACCCGCTGTGCGACACGCGGTCCACGCGAGCGCCGCAACCGCACAGACCGCCCCGGATCGCCTCATGGATCACCGCGGCGGCGCCTCCCGGCGCGCAGCGCCAAGGCCCCCAAGAGCAGCGCCGAGGCCGCGGAGGCGGCGCGCCATCCGGCGCGTCCCGCCGTACCCGAAGCAGCGCAGCCATAGAAGAAGGGAGGCGTCACCGTGTCGACGCACGCCGCTGGCCCGCTGGTCGAGACCTTCATCGTCAGATCGCGCACGATCGCCGCGAAGCAGACGTGCCCGAGGGTCGTGGCCACCGTGCGCGAGACGCGGACGGTTTGCCCGGCGGGCGGGACGCGCTGCACGAGGATGGGCGTCGGCGCCATGGCGTCCACGTCGGGCCCGGCCGTCTGGAAGACGAGGAGCGCCAAGGAGTCGCGTCCGCCGTCGTCCGCGGCGGGTCCGAGCGTGAGGTCGAAGACGTATCGCTCGTCGACCGATCCGGTGCACGAGTCTCTCTCTCGCGACACGTCCCAGGTGATGGACTCGATCCCGCCGAACGTCGGTGCGGCAGTATCCACGACATCGCCGACCTCGAAGTGCTGATCGAACGACGCCCCTACCATGGACGTGTCGAGGGCGTGGAGGCCCGGCCAGTGAGTGACGTACGATTCCCCGGCCACGAGCCCGCTCGGTGCGATGCGGAGCACGCCTTCCGTGTCGTCGAACGTCGCCGTGACGACCTGGTCGTCGACGCCCACGTGCTCGAGGGTGACGTTCTCACCCATGTATTGGGCGACGGAACCATAGCGAGCGAAGAGCTGGGCGTTCGTCGGGACCCCCTGGGCCCGGTCGGGCGGCATGGTTTCGATGACGTTGGGCGAAGCGCACGGGTCCGCGCGGGCCTTGCCGGCCATGGCGCCGACGACGAGCGCCACCCCCACGATGCCGCAGCGAAGGGGGCCGCGCGATCGCCCGATCCGCGCGGGCCCCCGCGGCCTCACGAGCACGTGACTCCCGTGCATTGCCCTATTTGTTCGGTCGTATTCCCGTTGTGGTTGAGATCGAAGTCGTCCCGGCAGCAGAAGCCGTGATCGAGGCAGCACTGCTCGAGGTCGGACGAGTCATGGCTGCTCCGCGCCACGTCTCGGCACTCCGAGGGAGGAGCCGCCTCGACACAGTAGCCGAACGATTGGCCGTCAGCCGCGCATGTCTGCGTCCCCCAGTACTCGCAATAAGAGAGCATGCAGACGCGGACGCTCCCGGGCACGCAAGCCACGCACCGCGTGGGACAGTCGCTGTAGTGGCCCGCAACGCAATACCGGGCACCGCCCCCGGGACACGGAATCGGCGCGGCGTCCTGGCAGGGGTCGGACGGCGGCTGCACGTCGGGAACGGCGACCGAGGGGGCGGCCTCGGGGGCCGCGGCTTCTGCTTCGGCTTCCGCATCGGCTGCGGCATCGGGCACCGCCCCGGCCTCGTCGGGGGGCGCCTGGTCGTCGACCGCGAGCTCCGAGCGTCCGCATCCTCCCACCGCCGCGACGAAGCCGAGGACCCCGAGGAGACGCAGGCTCGGGGCGTGCAGGGAGTGCACGACGGTGGGACGATGCCGATGGGAAACGCGCGCGCGCATCACCTGAGCACTCACGGGTGCAACGACGAAGCCATCCCCGCGACCGACGCCGACAGCTTATCATCGAGGCCTCTTGACGCGTAGACGGTCGCCCCGGAGGGCGCGGGCCATCGCGGTAAAGGCGGCCCTTTGCCTCCTTTGCCTGGCGAGCGTCGCGCCGCGCGCCTCGGCCGACGAGACAGCGTCGCCGGATGCGTCCGCGCCGGACGTCCCGGCGAACCCCGCACCGTCCGCGGCACCTGCGCCTCGTGAACCGAGCTTCACGCCAACGGCGGCCGGGGCGTTCACACCGCCCACGAACCATCCGGTCGACGCGCGCGATGCCCACGCAGACCGCGTCGTAGCGCTTCCGACCGCGTTTGTGCACCCCGCCGGCACCGTCTACGCGTCCGACTACGACATCCTGCTCCTTCAGGCGGGTTACGCGGTGAGCGACTCCGTTCAGATTTCGCTCACCGCGTCCCCGCCCCTCGAGGGCTCGATCGTGCCGCTCGACTTGAGCGTCAAAGGCGTCATCGCCCGCGACGGGCCGGTGCAAGTCGCTGCGATGGGCTCCGTGAGCGGCGTCCTCGGCGTCAATCAAGGGTATTCGCTCGTCGGGCGTGTCGGCGCGGTTGCGCAGTTCTGCTTCGACGACGCCTGCGCATCGAGCGCTTCTCTCGCCGCCGACGCCGCCCTCGCGGGTGGGGTCACCTTGGCGGTGACGGGCGCGGGGGCGATCTGGCGAATCGCTTCGGGCCTCTCCTTGCTTCTCGAGGTCGACACGCTGCTCCCGCTCGCGCGGGACGCCGGACCGTACAACAGCATCGCCGTCTTTTCGGGCATCCGGCTGCCCCACCGCAACTGGGCGCTCGACCTGACGCTCGGGCGCGCGACCGGAACGCCCTACCTCCTGCCGCTCGCCGTCTTCAGCGTCCGCTTCTTGCCTTGAAGCTCAAGGGTTGAAGCTCAAGGCAAGGCACGGTCGACAGGTGCCGCGCGGCGGCGCATGCTTCCATGGGGCAGTGAGGAGGTCTTCATGCGCGCGCTCTTGGGCTGTATAGGTGCGATCTTGGGCCTCTTCGCCGTCGCGTCCGACTGCGGGGGCAGCACGTTCAGCCAGACCCTCGGCGGTCCCGACGCTTCGACCGGTGGGTCCGGCACGGGCAGTGGAGGCGGCGCGACGAGCGGCGCCTCGACGGGCGGTTCCACCGGATCCGCCAGCGGAAGTCAGAGCGGAGGTCGGTCCGGATCGACCTCGGGAGCCACGTCGGGCTCCGGCGCCGGATCGAGCACGGGGTCGAGCGCCGGAGGCACGAGCGGCGCGGGAACCGGCTCGTCGGCGGGGGCGACGAGCGGCGGGAGCTCGGGCAGCGGGGCGACGAGCGGCGGTGGCAGTGGATCGAGCAGCGGGGGCGCTGGCTGCGACGCGTCGTGCGGTGCGGGCCGGTCCTGCTGCAGCGACAAGTGCGTCAATCCGACGAACGATCCGCTCAACTGCGGAAGCTGCGGCAAGAAGTGCGACAGTGGCACCTACTGCACCGGCGGCTCCTGCCGGGCCATTCCCTGCGTGGCGGACGCGTCGTCGTGCAGCAACGGCGCCACCTGCTGCGGCACGTCGTGCTGCGCCGGCGGCCAGCTCTGCTGCGAGCTCGAGGGGCCGGTCCAGGCGCTCTATCCGACCTGCTACACGCCGACCGCGTCGCAGCCCACTTGTCCACAAGGGTGCTCGCCCCTTTGCGTCAGCGATCGCAACGTCAAGCGGGACATCGAGCCCGCGGACGACGACGCCATCCTCGAGGGGATCTCGCGGCTGCCCGTCTCGACCTGGTCGTACACGAGCGACGACCCCTCGGTGCGTCACCTCGGCCCGATGGCGCAGGACTTTCACGCCGCGTTCGGCCTGGGGAACACCGACAAGGCGTACGATGCAATCGACGCGCACGGCGTGGCCTTCTCGGCCATTCGCGCGCTCGCCCGGCGGCTCGCCGAAGAGGACGCGCGCATCAAGGAGCTCGAGCGCGAGAATCGCGAGCTCCGGACGCGGGCGAGCTGCGGCGGGCGGTAGGCCGCATGCGCCTGCGTCGTGGCTCGGGCGAAAGATCGCCATCGCCCGGGCGACCCCGGCTCCGTTGAAACGACTATGGTAGGAGCGCTGCGACCTCGATACCTTCGAGGGTCGATACCGACGCTGTAACGACGGGGAGGAGACGACGATGGCACACGTTGATCACGGCGCCCTCGAGGCGGCGCGGTTCGGATTCGCGCGGAGCCCCGAGTGGCCCAGGGTCGAGAGGGCGCACTTGCAGAGGCAGCCGCAGTGTCAGTGCTGCAAGCCCGGGCAAAGCCCGAACGCGGGACTGCAGGTGCACCACATCTTCCCCTTCCACTATTGCATCGCGCTCGGACGGCCCGACCTCGAGCTCGACGACCGAAACCTCATCACGCTCTGCGAAGACGAGGCGGGCAAGCCCGGCGACAACCACCACCTGCTCGTCGGCCACCTCGACGACTTCCAGTCCTCCAACCTCGCCGTGGTGACGGACGCGAGGCAGACCTTCCACGGGCTGGCGGCGGCCGCGATCAAGGCGGACCCCCACTGGAAGGCCGAGGAGGCGAGCCGTTTGAAGCCCCTCGACAAGATGACCCCGGACGACAAGGCGACCTTCACGGCGGAGATGAACAAGGCCTACCCGAGGTAGGAGCGGTCACCCCTGCTGCGCGTCGTGCCTCGCGAGCCACCACGACCAGAGGGCCGGCGCCACGGCTGCGGCGAGGATGCTCGCCATGGCCAGCGCGGGGGCGTCGAAGAACCCCGCGGCGGAGGCCATGACCCCGCCGACCGTGAACGTATAGGCGGCCACGCGGTGCGTGCGCGCCCAGTTCTCGTCGGACGTGAGCGTCCACGTCGTGCGAACGCCCACGAACGGATTGCGCCGGGTCCGTGGAAGCACCTGACCCAGCGCGACGAAGAACACGCCGAGGGCCACCCACACGACGTGGCCCATCCTGTGCGTCGGGCCGAGGGCCGCGCGAAGGCCCATCACGTGGACGGCGGTGAGCAGGGCGGCCGTCGCCGCCGCGAGCGCTCGCCGGGGCGAGGACTCGAGCCGGACGCGCCAATCGCCCGGCAGCAGCGGCCCGCCGAAGCGAACGAGCGCGCAGGCGACGGTCGCGACGACCGGCGCGACCCATGCGCCGATCGCCCGCGGCATCCACCCGTTGGGCCGGCCGTCGAGTCCGAAATGCGTCGGCATCGGATTCGGGAGGCGCGCGTAGACGAAGACCGTGCAGACGAAGGTGCCGGCGAGGAGCCCGAGCGTGAGCGCGTCGAGCGGCGTGAGGGACCTTGGGAGTGTTGTCCGAACGCTCATCCGCGCACCTTGGCCGCCGCGGCGCGGCGCGGGCGAATGGGCGTCGTCCACTCGAGCACCTCGGCCGCCAGGTCTTCGAGGACGCTGCTCTGCGAGGTGTACACGACGCTGGTTCCGCGCCGCTCCGACCGGACGAGCCCCGCGGCCTCGAGGACGCGAAAATGGTGCGACAGCGTCGGCTTCGTCAGGTCGAAGGCGGCCGCGATCTCCCCGGCCGTCCGCGAGCCCCGGCGGAGGAGCTTGAGAATTTCGCGGCGCGTGGGATCCGAGAGCGCGTGGAAGGGATCGGACATGTTCGACGTTTGTCTATTTAGACATCGGTCGAACATACGTCAAGGGGCGCCCCCGTCTTCCACGACGGTCACTGCCTGCTCGATGCACTGCAGGTGGACGATCGAACCGTTTGGTCGGGCGCCGTTCGTGAAGAGGATCGCCTGGGGGCACTGCTGCATCGCCCCGCCTTGCACGTAGCACCACCCGAGGCTCTTGCCGTCGGGTGGGTCTTCGCAAGACCCCGCGCCGTCGAACGCACCCGGGGTGGCGTCCGTCGTGAGCTGGTCGAGCGCGCAGACGCTCTGGCCGGCCGGGTCGGGATCGGGCGAGTTCGTGCCGCCCCCCGCCATCCATGCCTTCTCCTGCGCGTCGCAGAAGCGGTTCAGGATGTCCTGCGACGGCGCCGAGAAACCATGGCTCGCGTCGCACGAGGGGTTCTTGCAGGAGCCGGGGCCCGGCAACGTCAGGAGGATGAGGCACGGCACCGTGCCGTCGCCCTGCTGCGGGAGCTTCTGCGGCAGACACTGCGGGCCGAGCGAGACCTTGAGCCGGTTGATGATGGTGTTGATCGCAGGCCGGTATCCGTAGAGCGGGTCGCGCGGGTTGTCGCCGTTGGCGGGCTGCACGTGGATCGGACAGAGGCTCGAGACGAGGCCCTGGGTGCCCATCGCGTGCGCGATGATCATCTCGCGCACGGAGGGGTAGGCCTTCCCGCGGATCTGCTTGGTGGTGTACTGGCCGCCGCTCTGCTGACAGAGCTGCGTCTGGGTGTTGAACGACTCGGACCCGCAGTCGCAGGCCGCGGTGAACTTCGGGTCGGTGCACTCCTTGGGGGCCGGAAGGTCGAACACGCACGCGAACTGGAGGTCCTCCTTCTTCGTGTCCCACTCGCGGCCGTTGATCGGATCGCACGTGTCGGCCGACGAGCCGGGCGGGCAATGCGACGCGTTGACCACCCCGGGCGGGAGATTGCCGGGCGTGCGCGGCTGCGTCGACTCGATCATGTGAAAGTCGGCGCCCGTGAAGTCGTAATGCTCCGGGTCGTTGCCCAGGATGAGCTTCCAATCCGGGTCCGACAGCGCGTCCTTCTGTGGACACTCGCCGGCGGCGGTCCCCGGCGAGCAAGCGACGACTCCCTTGTCGTCGGCGACCCCGGGCTTCGCCTGGAGGAGCTGGTGCGGAACCCCCGCGATGGCCGCGTAGTAGACGAGGTCTCTCGTCCGCGGCCCGCGCTGCAGCGCGCATAGATCGGCGGTCGGGTCCGTCGGCAGGTTGGTGGCGAAGAGCGGGTTCACGCAGTTCGGCTGGGCGTCGCCGACGTAGTTGCCGGTCTTGTCGGTCTCATGGGCCGAGTCGGGCACCGAGAGACTCGTGAGCCCGCGTACGTAGCGCGAGGTCGGGTATCCGACGAAGACGCCGAAGCGCTGCTTCTGATTCCAGAAGCGAACGTTGAGCGCGTCGTCGCTCGGGTCGAGGTACCCCTGCTTTCCCGCGCCGACGTCCGGACACCGGGTCTTGAAGTTCGGATCGTTCTTGACGAAAGCGCACGTCGTGCAGTTCGGGCCGTACGGGCCGGTCGTCGTCGGGTGGGCCGGGTCGACCGGCTCCTTGCATTCGATGGTACCCTCGGGGGCGGCCATCGTCGCCGATCCCGGGAAGGTCGAGTTCTCGAAGACCCATCCCTGTCCACCGAGGGCCAGCGGGCTGGCCACCTCTTCGTTCTCGTCGGTCACCACGATGACGGCGACGAGCGAATCCGGCCGCAGGAAGTCCGCGCGCTCGCGCAAGATGACCGAGTCGATGCCGCTCAGCTGGGCCGACTGGCCCTTGATCTGAATCGAATCGAACGGGTCCGGCTGGACTAGAAACCGGTACCATGCCTCGTTCTGCGCCTCGAACCCGCAGCCGTGCTCGTGGACCCCCGCGACGAGCGCCGTGAAGTCGCCGATGAGCGTATTCGGCGCGTTCGCGCTCCCGGCGTTCGGGCCGAGGGCGGTCACGTCGGGCGGCGTCTTGCCCTGCCCCATGTTGACCTGGATGGGCGGGAACCACGCGAGGAAGTTGCCGCCGCCCCCGCTCATCGACTGCGCGTCCGTCAGCGGGACCTCGCCATCGCCCGAGCGGTTGACGAGCTCCCCGCGATCGTCGTTGTGAGCGTTGAGCTTGCCCGGCGGGACGGGCGTGTCGACGGTGGCATCGCACCGGTCGCCGCCGCGCGCCCCGAGCGACGAGGTCACCACGCCGATGTGCAGGTCGTGCACGGGCGGGAACTCCGGCTTTCCGATCACACACCCGGTCATGGCCGAGTACACAGCGTCCGTCAGGTTGCCCGCGTCGTCGACGCAGTTCGGGCTGACGAGGCGGTTAATCATGTCCGGCACCGCCTGCGCCAACAAGGTTTGCTTGTCCCCCATCGACGCCGAGTTGTCGATCATGAAAAGGAGGTCGAGCTTGTCGACGCTCTCGGTCCGTATCGGCAGGCTGACGGTTTCGAGCGTCGTCGGGTTGCCCTGGGCGATGGGTCGCATCAGGCAGCCGCTCATCACGCTCGGTCCTGCGGCCACCGCCACCACCGCGAGCCCGCGGACGGTTCTTCGGATCATGGGTGCTCCCGGCAAGGCGCCGCCGTCGCCCTTCATCGACCCACTTCGGGCCGCGGGGGGAGGCCGCTTGCGTCGAGGATTCGAAGAGCAGGTCATGTGCCGCGCATCGGACGCTCTCGCGCGGTCGCCGAAAGAGGCGCGTTTCTGCGCAAATTCGCGCGACGCCCGGCGGCGCCGGCCACCGGCGCCAC
>DATGJA010000512.1:0-3323 GCA_035295445.1 Polyangiaceae bacterium
CGAGGACCTCGACCTGCCGCAGCCCCTGCCGGCCCTACCGAGCGCGCCCATGGTCGCGACGGCGTCCGCCTCCGCTCCGCGCCCGCCCCCGCGCGGCGCCGCCCACCCCATCGCCGCGCCGCCTCCGAAGCGCGCGGCGGAGTTCGACCATGTCATGGACTCGCGCAAGTAAGCTCGTCCTGTGTGTGCTTGGCGCGGTGGCCGGTCCGGTCGGCGCGGCCCCTCGCGCCTGGGCGCAGCCCGCCGCCGGCGACGCCGCGATGGCCGAGACGCTCTTCGAGGACGCCAAGAGACTCATGGCGGCGGGTGACTACACGGCCGCCTGCCCGAAGCTCGCCGAGAGCAACCGCCTCGATCCGGGGACCGGCACCCTCACGGCGCTCGCCCTTTGCCACGAGCAGATCGGCAAGACCGCGACGGCGTGGGCAGAGTTCATCGACGTCGTCACCCAGGCGCAGCAGACCGGACGGGCCGACCGCGAGAAGTTCGCGCGCCAGCACGTGGCCGCGCTCGAACCCAAGCTCGCGCGATTGACCGTGACCGTCGCCGACGAGACCGCGCGGCTCGCCGACGTCGCGATCCGGCGCGACCGGGTGGCCGTCGGCGCCCCGGCGTGGGGAGTGGCCGCGCCGATCGACCCGGGCGAGCACCTCCTCGAGGCCGCGGCGCCGGGCTACAAGCCGTGGTCGGAAAAGATCACGATCGGCGGGGCCGGCGAGGCGCGCACCGTGGCTGTCCCTGCGCTCGAGGTCGTCCCCGCGGCCGTCGAAGCACCGCCGCCCGTCGAGGCGCCCCCCGCGCCCCCGCCGCCCAACACCCGACGCACCGTCGCCTTTGCTGTGGCGGGAGGGGCCGTGGCGTCCCTCGCGGTCGGGGCGTACTTTGGCGTGCAGGCGCTATCGAAGAGCGCGGACGCCAAGCGCCTCTGCTCGCCGTCGAGCTGCACCAACCCGAGCGCCGTCCAGATCAACGCCGACGCGAAGACGAGCGCCCGCCTCGCCGACGTCTTCCTCGGCGTGGGGATCGCCGCCGCCGGCGTGAGCGCCTACTTCTTCCTTACGTCGATCGGGTCGCCCGCGCAGCCCGCGGCCGCCCTGACGTTCGCGCCGGAGGTCTCGACCCGCGGCGGCGGCGCCTCCTTGCTCGGCGCGTGGTAGTCCGCACGCTCGAGCGAAGCGAGAGAGCGGACTACGAACACCCGACGAGTCCGCACGCTCGAGCGAAGCGAGAGAGCGGACTACGAACACCCGACGAGTCCGCACGCTCGAGCGAAGCGAGAGAGCGGACTACGAACACCCGACTCAGGCGCGGCCGCGTCCCCAGTTTCGTTGCCAGAACGTGGTCAGGCGGTGACACGACGCTGACGTTCGGGGCGCTAGCGTGGACGAATGACGATGGCCCGCGCCCGCTTGGACCCGGAGCACGCCGTTTCTTGGGTCCGCTCCCTGCCTTTCTTGTTCATCCATGTCGCCGCCGTCGCCGGGGTCGCCCTCCTCGGCTGGTCGTGGAAGGGCCTCGCCCTCGCGGTGGCCCTCTACCTCGTGCGCATGTTCGGGGTCACCGGCGGCTACCACCGGTACTTCTCGCATCGCTCCTACCGGACGAGCCGCCCGATGCAGCTACTCCTCGCGCTCCTCGCGATGTCGAGCGCGCAGAAGGGCGTGCTCTGGTGGGCCGGCCACCACCGCGCGCACCACAAGTTCTCGGACGCCGAGGGGGACGTCCATTCGGCGGCGCGCGACGGCTTCCTCTGGAGCCACGTCGGGTGGATCCTCTCGAAGAAGTACGAGCCGACCCAGGTCCGGCGCGTCCGGGACCTCGCCCGGTTCCCCGAGCTCGTCTGGCTCGATCGCTGGTGGTTCGTTCCGCCGGCGGCGCTCGGCGTCGGGCTCTACGCCGTGGGGGGCTGGTTCGCCCTCGTCTGGGGCCTGCTGGTCTCGACGGTCCTGCTCTGGCACGGGACCTTCACCATCAACTCTCTCGCTCACGCGTTCGGGCGGCGCCGCTACCCGACGCCGGACGACAGCCGCAACAGCGCCCTCCTGGCGGTCCTGACCCTCGGCGAGGGGTGGCACAACAATCACCACCACTACCCGCGGTCGGTGCGCCAGGGGTTCTTCTGGTGGGAGCTGGACGTGACGTATAACGTGCTCCGGGCGATGGCGGCCCTCGGCCTCGTGACCGACTTGCATGCCCCCCCGCCCCACGTGCTCCGCGGGGACGCGCCCCGCCGCCCGGCCATCCCTGTCATCCTTCGCTCCCGGTCGGGATGACGGAGTCACTTGCCATCCGGCGCACCTTCTGGCTTTTGTCTCGGCCGATGTCCACGGCACGCGCCTCTCTCGCGATCGCCGAAGCCCTGATCCCCGGCTCCTCGACCCTCCGCGCGGCCGACGAGGTCACCGTCCGCCGCGCCGAAGAAATCATGGGGAGCCTGCACCCGGCGCTCCTGCCCGTCTGGCGCGCTGCGCAACGCACCCTCGACGCGGCCGCCTACGGCCGCCGGGGCCAGCCCTTCCAGGCCCTCGGCGCGCGCGAGCAGGACGACCTGCTCCGCCGGTGGGAGCGCGACCCCGTCCTCGGCCGCCCGCTGGCGATCGTCTCGTTCGTCTACAAGCTCGTTCATTTCGACGAGCCGCCGCGCAAGGGACTCCCGCTCGCCGACGCCCTCGAACGCCCGCGGTGGCTGCAGCAGGTGGTGCGGGGCGACGATTGGGAAGGCGGCGACGTCGAGTGCGACGCGGTGATCGTCGGCTCCGGCGCGGGCGGCGGCGTCGTAGGCCGGGAGCTCGCGGCCCGGGGCCACGCCGTCGTCTTCGTCGAAGAGGGGCAGCTTCACCGCCGCGACGCGTTCGACGGCAGCGCCGTGCGCGCCCACCAGCGCTTTTACCGCCCGGCGTTCTCGGTCGGCAACGTGCTCATGCCGATCTTCGTCGGGCGGATGGTGGGCGGGTCGACCGCCATCAACGGCGGGACCTGCATCCGGACGCCGGACTCGGTCCTCACCCGCTGGTGCGAAGACTTCAAGTCCGACGCCTTCTCCGCCGAGGCGATGGCTCCCCTCTTCGAGCGCGTCGAGACCGTCCTCGAGGTCGCCCCCGCTCGACGCGAGATCATCGGGCCGATCGGCGACGTGATGGCGCGCGGGTGCGACGCGCTCGGTTGGAACCACTTCCCCCTTTCGCGCAATGCGCCCGACTGCGACGGCTCGGGCTTCTGCGACTTCGGGTGCGCGACCGGGGCGCGCCGCAGCGTCGAGATCGCGTACCTGCCCCCGGCCCTGCAGGGCGGCGCGCAGCTCTTCACCGGCACGAAGGTCGAGC
>DATGJA010000513.1:0-7728 GCA_035295445.1 Polyangiaceae bacterium
TCGGCGTACGGCATGTCCGGGTGGACGTGCTCCTCGATGAGGGCATCGAGGACTTCCCGGTCTTCGACCGGTCCGTCGTACGAACGCAGGGCGTCGCGGAGCTCGTTGGCCATCTTCTTGGCGGCGCAAAGGGGGTGCCAATAGCGAAAGGAGAGCGCGCCGTCCTCCGAGTACGGATTCGCGACCTCCTCCGCGAAACGCAGGACGCCCTTGGCGATCGTCTGCTTGCACCCGCGACAAGCGGCCCTCCCGGACGGGGCCGGTTCCACCTTGTGCGGCATGGCTCCGGAGCGTAGTCGAAAAGCGGGCACGCGCTCAGAACGTGAAGCTCAGCGCTGCGGCGCCCCCGTCCCGTTGCGGCCTGATCCCAGCGCCCGCGAAGTGCAGGCGTGGCGCGGCGATCGCCTCGTCGGGAAGCACCGCCCTCGAACTCCCCCGCGCGGCGCCGCGCACCAGCAAAACGACGCCCGCGACCGTCAGGCCCACCGCCCCCCCGGCAAAGACCGCGCCGTAGACGGTGAAGCGGCTGCGATCGTCGTTGCAGAGGCTCAGATCGAACCCGGAGTACGCGGTGCACGTAGGGACGTCGTCGAACGATCGGGCGGCGAGGAAGACCAGAAACCCGCTCGCCGCGAACGCCGCTCCGCCGAGCGCGAAGCACCACGGGCAGGACGTCTTGAGGGTCACGCTCGTGGCGTGCCCCGGAACCGCGATGCGCTGCTCGTAGTCGCGGGTGCCCCGGGCGTAGAGAGTGCTCGGTCCCGGCTTCGCGTGAAGCGTGCAAGGGGTCCTGCACGACTCGGAGCTCGATGCGTCCGGCCCCCCGAAGGACACGTCGTAGGCGTCCCCGTCCTCCGCCGAGATCCACAGCTCCACCGTCCCGGGCGCGGGCCCGCTCACCGTGGGAGCGGGCGCCGAGGTTGGAACGGGCGGCGGCGCAGCGGGAGGCGCGGCCGGTGGCGAGTTCGGACGAGCGTCCCCCGGGGGTGCCGGCTCGTACCGGATGCCGCTCGGCGGAGGCGGCGACGCGGCCGGCTCGGAGGGTTGCGGCGCAGGGGGGCTCGGCGGAAGAGCCGAATCGGCGGGCGGGGGTGAGGCCGGCGGCGGACTCCCGGGTGCCACGCAGCGCCCCGCCTCGCAGACGCGATCGCCCTTGCAGTCGGTGTCCTTGGAGCAGTCGGCCAAGGCCGGCCTCGCGGCCAGGGCCAGGAACGACCAAGCGGCGAGGAGGCACGTGGCGTTTCGAGTCACCTGTCGATGCGACGTGTTCATGGCGAGCGCCTCTTGCGGCGATGCATCGCGACCCCGAGGAACAACCCCACGGCGACGAGGACACCGCCGTCGCCGTGGCCGCCCCGCGCGCCCCCGACCGAGAGGATGCAGCTCCGCGGCGTGTAGTGCGGAGACGAGAGAATCGACGACGACGCCTTGCCGTGGTTGCGACCGATGGTCTTGGCGGGCGCGGTGCCGCTGCCGGGCGCGGCGCCGGCTTGGGCTGCACCGGGGGCCGGGCCGCCGCCGTCGACCGTCGAAGCGTCGGGCCCGCGCGACGAGCCGCTCGATCCCCCGCAGCCCCCGCAGCCGATCACGCCTCCTCCGCAGTCCGCGCACGCTCGGCCGTTCGTGCAGTAGACGCCGTGGCCGCAGCACTCGCCCCCTTCGGATCCTTGCCCGCAGCACTGCGACCCGTCGGGCGCGCACACGCCGTCGCTGCACCAGACGGGCTTCGCCACGGGGCAGAACGAAGGCCCGGCGCAGACCATCCCCCGCGGCGGGCACGTCCCGTTGGCGCAGCACGCGACGCCGCTCGGGCACACACCGCCGTGGAGCTGACACTCGTTGCACTGGGCGCCGGGGGCCAGGCACGCGCCCTGGCAGCAGATCTGCGACGTGGAGCAACACCCGCCTCCGCAAAGGTATTCGTTCGTGGCGCACGCCGGCGCCGGCGGGGACGAACAGCTGCACGAGGTGCCGTCGACGCAGTACGTCCCGTCGCCGCAGTCGGTCGCGCCGGGCGGAACGCAGCCGCCCCCGGCGCCGCACGCAGCGCCCCCGTCGCAGTAGGTGCCGTCGTGGCAGTCGGTGGTTCCCTGCGGGATGCAGAAGCCGCCGCCGGCGCACGCGTCTCCCCCGCCGCAATACGTGCCGTCCGTGCAATCGACGGCCCCCCGCGGGACGCAACCTCCTCCGCCCGCGCAGGTCTCGCCGGCGCCGCACGACGTCCCATCGGGGCATTGGGTCTGCATCTCGCCGCTGCTCGCAGACCCGCTCGAAGGGCCGGCGCCAGAGGGATTGCCCACGCAGGCGTTCGTCGCGTCCGTGAGGCACGCGCCGGTCGGGTCGGTCCCGCAGTCGAAGACCTGGCTTCCGACGTTCAGCGTGTACGTGCAAATGCCGGTCTGCGTGTCGCAGTTCACGCACGACGTCTCGGTCACGCCGTTTTGGCAAATCATCTGCGAGACGCAGCTCTGCACGGCGCCGGCCGGCCTGGCGAGGGCGAGCACGGCGAGGAGGGACGCGAAGCAACAAAGGAGGCGCACGCGAATCATGCCCGACCTCACGACGCGCCCTTCCAAGGGTCCGGGGCGAACAAAAGCGAGGCGATTTACGCTATCGATCCCGCTTTGGGGGGTCAAGGCGCTTGGACGTCGAGCCGCTCGCGCAGAAACCGCAGGACCTCGCGGATCGTCGCGTGGCTCGCCGCGGAGTCGTCGAACAAATCGAACGAGTGGGGGGCTCCGGCCTGGTTGATGAGCGTCAGCGGCAGGTCGCGCTCGAGCGCGGCGCGGACGAACGCGTCGAGCGAAGCGTTCAGCGAGGGGGTCTGGTCGTTCCCGGCACGCACGACGAGCAGCGGCAGTTCCCGCGGCAAATCGTCCACCGAGCGGCCGCGTGCCGGCACGCCGATCCCGAATTGCTCGGCCGCCTGGGGCACGTCGAGCATGTACCCGTAGAGCAGCACCGCGGCCCTGAAGGCATCCGGCGGTTGGGTCATGAGAAGGTGCAGCGCGGTCGGCACGTTGCCCGAGGCGGCCCAGACGGCGAGGCGCGACGCGTCGATGCCGAGCGTGAGGGCGTGCTCCCGGAGGTGCGCGAGCAACGCGGCGAGGTCCGCCACCGGCTCCCGGTAGCCGTAAGCGACCGCGTTCATCCCGGAGGCTGCGAGGAGCCGACCCCACGAAGTGGAGGCGCCCATCGAGCGAAGACCGTGCGCGAAGCGGGGGTCCGGGAAGCCGTATACGAAGAGCACCGTCGGCGCGGGGGTGGTCTGCGCGGCCGCGTAGAGGTCGAACGTGCCTCCCTCGCCGTAGCTTCGGTCGCGCACGACCTCGACCGCGTCCATGCCGGGGATCTCGAGCACGGCGGTCTTGCGCCTGACCTCCGCCGCCCGCTTGGCCCGTTCCTCGTCGTTCATGCATTCACCGGGGCATTTTCCAATAGGACGTGGGTAGCATCCGGAGAGGGGAGCGCTATACCAAGTTCATAACCTTATGTGCCGGCTTCTCGCCATCGCCGCGAACGAGCCAACCGACTTCAAGATCGTCCTGCGCGAGGCGCCCCGGTCCCTCGCTGCGCTGTCGCGCGAGCACCGCGATGGGTGGGGAATCGCCGTCTTCGACGCGGGATCGCGGCGATGGCAGATCGACAAAGGCGTCGCGTGTGCGGGCGAGGACGAGCGCTTCCATCGCCTCGCGGTGGGCAGCCGCGGCGAGATCCTCGTATCGCACGTGCGTCAGAAGACGATCGGGGAGACGTCGCTCGCCAACACTCACCCCTTCGGGCGCGGTCGGTGGGTCTTCGCTCACAACGGCACGATCAAGGACGTCGGGTGGCTGCGGGCGCGCAGCTCGGGGGCCCGCCTCGCCGAGATCCAGGGGGAGACTGACAGCGAGCTGTTCTTCGCATGGCTGCTCACGCGGCTGGACGAGGCCGGCGTGGTTGGCCAACCGGCGTCCCCTGCGACGGACAAGGCCGTCGGCGCGGCCGCCCGCAACGCGCGGGAGCACAAAGAACTCGGGGCCTGCAACTTCCTCCTCTCCGACGGCGAAACCACCTACGCGCACCGGTTCGGGCGCTCGATGTTCCTCCTCGAGCGGCACCCGCACGACGTGGTGCGCGCCCGCCGCCAGAGCCGCGACGGAACGATCGTCGAGACCCCCTGGTCGCAGAGTCGCACCGCGGTCTTCGTCGCTTCGGAGCGGATCACGGACGAGCCATGGCAGAACATCGAAGAGGGCGTGCTCCTGAGGATCGAGCGACGCCCCGCGCCCCACTGGCGGCTGGTCGTCGCGTAGTGCCCCGCCGGTGAGGTTCAGCCCCGGTCCCAACGCCCAGGCACAAACATGCGCGCGAAGCGCTCGGGCCGCTGTACGCCTCGCGCGGTCATCGTCGAGCAGGCCTCGTCCACGAGCTCGCGGCCCTCGTCACCGCCCAGCTTCAATCCGAGCTGATGGCGCGCCGAGGCGGCGTGGAGGGGCATGTCCGCTGCGTCGGCCGACCGCGCCGCTTCACGCAGGAGGGTGACGGCCTTCTCCGCGTCGCCGCTCGCGTTCGCGACGCCCGCGCCGACGATGGCGGCCAGAGGCGCCGTCCACCCCATACCCTCCCGCTCGAGCGCCCGCGCCCGTCGCCGGGCGTCCGCCAGTCGCGCGGAGCGTTGTGCGTGCGACGCTTCGAGCGACGCGAGCGAGCAGCGGCCACGCAAGTAGTGCGTCATCGCCCGTACCGTCTGGAGGTTCAGGAGAAGGCTCTTCTTGAGCGACGCGGCGTCGCGTTGCAGGCGCTCGTACGCGGCCGCCCCGTCTCCAAGGTAGAGATGGATGTCCACCTCGGCGAGCATGGCGTACCAGTGCTGCACGAAGAAGCCGCGCCGCGACCATCGCGCCATCGCCTCTCGCACGCGCCGACGTGCCGTATCCGCGTCGTCGCGGGCGAGCCACACCGTCGCCGTGTACCCGGTCCGCAGGTTCACCGACAGGTACAAGTCCCCGCGTTGCTCCGCGTCGTACAAGAGGCGGTCGATTCGGCGCGACCCCTCGTCGAGCTGTCCCATCAGGCAGAGCGCGTTGACCGCGAACAGGTTCGCGTTGGACTGCCATCCCGCGCGGAACGTCTGCAAGTGCGTGTAGGCCCCGTCGAGCTCTTCGAGCGCCCGCTTCCACCGCCCGCTCAGATAGAGGTGAACCCCCTGCGTCGCGTGGGCGTAGGCGATTGCGCCCGAATCGCCGCTCCCCGCCGCCAGCTGCTGCGCCAGAGCCGCGAGGGCGCGAACGCGCGTCGCTCCGGGCTTGCCGTTGATCGCGCACAGCGCCGCGGCGCGGGACACGTGGACCGCGTCCCCCGCGCGCATGGCTTCGATGAGGTGCCGCTCCTTCATGCACCTCGCGAAGAGAGGGTCGATCACCGAGAACCCCAGGGCGATGGCGTAGAGCGCGTCGATGCGCACGCGGTCCTCGGGCCGGACGTCGCCGGCTCGCCGCCCGGCGAATTTCAAGCCGATCGCTCGAGCCCATAGCCCGTAGATGAGGAGCCAGAACCGCACCCCCCAGGCCGAATGCGGCGCGTTCATTCCGAGCGACCCGAGGACGCGCCGCAGC
The DNA here is from genome assembly GCA_035295445.1 of Polyangiaceae bacterium. Taxonomy (GTDB): domain Bacteria; phylum Myxococcota_A; class Polyangia; order Polyangiales; family Polyangiaceae; genus Palsa-1150. Next base: position 5,598 of record DATGJA010000513.1, read on the forward strand.
ACCTCCCCCGCCATGTCGATCTTACCGCTGGCCAGGAGCTGCTCGGCCGCGGCCCGTTCGAGGTCCACGCGCTCGAGCTCGGGCGCTCCGTCGGCGGCCTCGAGATACACCGGAGCCGCCTCCGCGCCGCGCCCCGCCCACTCGAACACCTCGGCCAGCCGCCTTTGCACGCGCCGGGTCTCGGACGACCCTGCCGGCAGCATGCCGAGCCTCATCTGGAGCAGGCGCGCGGCCTGATCGAAGGCAAGCTTGGCGGTCGCCTGGTCCGCGGCCCGCTCCGCGTAGGCTCCGGCGCGCTGGCTCTCCCCGGCGCCGAGCCAGTGCATGGCGAGCGCCTCCACGTCGACGTTCGGCGCGGACTCGAGCGCGCAAGCCAGCCGCAGGTGATACTCGCGGCCGGTGCTCTCCGAGATCTGCGCCACGATCGTCTCGCGGATGCGGTCGTGGACCGTCTCCACCACCTCGTGACCGTCGCGCAAGCCCGAGCGGACGAAGCGGCGCGCGCACAGCAGGCGAATCGTCGAGTCGACGGCGTCGGGCACTCCGGACGCGTCCCCGACGATGTTGACGGGCAGCGGTCGCCCGCCGAGCGCGACGATCTCCAGGAGCCTCCGGCCGTCGGGCGGTAGCCGCGCCAGCCGCTCGCCGACGACCTGCTCGAGCGTCACCTTGGGGCCCTTCGCCTCGTCCAGCCCCGCCCCGTGGAGCCGGCTCGCGGCGGAGCTTCGCGCGAGCTCGTGGATGAGAAAGGGGTTGCCCCCCGACTCGCGAGCGATGGCGCTCGCCGCTTGTTGCGTCGCCGCGTCGGCCGACCCGAGCATGGCGAGCGCGAGACGTCGGGAGTCGGCGGGGTCGAGCGGTCCGACGGCGACGTCGCGGATGGCCGCGCCCTCGGGCCAGCGTGCGCGCATCTCCGCCAGAAACGGGGTCGCGGCCTCCTCTTGACGATACGTCAGGACGAGAAGCAAGGCAGGTGCGGCAGGCTGCCGGACCAGCTCGAGGAGCAGCGACGCGCTGTCCGTATCGCCCCACTGGACGTCGTCGATGTAGACGACGAGAGGCTGACTCTTTCCCAACGATGCGACGAGCTCCCGGAGAGAATCGCACGCGCGCCGCCGGATGCGTGCCGGATCCGCGTCCGGCCTCTCGGGGATCGTGTCGACGCTCGGCACGCGACGAAGCACGGGAAAGAGGCGGGCCAAGGCCCACGCGTCGGCGGGCATGGGCGGCGAGCTGCCGCGCTCGGACAACCGCAGGAGGTACCGGCTGAGCGCGTCGATGACGCTGTCGACTGCTTTGTAGGGGACCGCCTCTCGCTCGTACGCACGGCCGCGCAGCACGACCGCCTCGCCGTTTTCGGCCAGCTCGTCGACGAACTGCTGCACCACGGACGACTTGCCCATGCCCGCCGAGCCGCCGACGCAGACCGTGATGGATCGGCCCAAGCGACTCTCTACGAACGCCTCGCGCAGCGCGCGCAGCTGGGGCTCACGGCCCACGAGGGCGCGCATCGCCGCAGAGTCGGCGAGGGGCGGCTCCGAGACCGCGCGCACGGAGCCGGGCGCGGCGCCGAAGAGGCGCAGGATTTCCGGGCCGGACGGGCGCCGCTCGGGAGTCCGGTCGAGCAGAGCCCGGCACAGCTCGTCGAGGTCGCCCGGGACGCCCTTCGCGCGCTCGGAGGGACGCGGCGGGTCCGTCATCGTCTTTTCGAGGAGGATGGTGGCCATCGAACCGACGAACGGCGGGGCGCCGACGAGCGCCTCGTAGAGCATGACGCCGACGCTGTACCAGTCGGACGCAGGGGTCGGCGCCTCCCGGAGGGCCTGCTCGGGCGCCATGTAGTGGGCGGTGCCGACGATCTGGTCGTCCTCCGTCTGGTCCTCGTCGATCACGGGCGCGAGCTCGGTGGCCACCCCGAAGTCGAGCAGGACGACGCGGCCCTCCGTGGTGCAGAGGACGTTCGAGGGCTTGACGTCCCGGTGCAGCTTGCCCGCCGCGTGCAGCGCCTGAACCCCCTCTACCAGTTGGCGCAGCGCCGGACGGAGCTTCGCCGGGTCGGCGGTCCGTCCACCTGACGTCTGGACGTACGTCAGAAAGTCCGCTCCGCGAACGAGCTCCATCGCGAAGAAGA
>DATGJA010000514.1:0-7062 GCA_035295445.1 Polyangiaceae bacterium
GGCTCCATGCCTTCCGCCAATGGCCAAGACGAATGCCCCGGTTACCCGAATGACACGTACGTCATCAGCACGTGTCTCCAGCAGATGTGGAACGAGGGGCCGCCGCCCAACGGCGTCCAGGCGTGCGAGGGGAACAACGCGTGCTTTGAGATGTATGGCCACTTCATCAACATGTCGAGCACGATGAACACCAAGGTCGCGTGCGGCTTCTACACGACTCCGAGCGGCCAGGTCTGGGCAACGCAGAACTTCGCTCCGTAGCGCCCGCGCTTGGATCTTGCGTCCGGCCGGACCCGGTCCGCATACTCAGGCGAGTGTTCGTCGGTTCCCCCAGGACAGCGCTCGTTGCTTCGCTCGCCGTGCTCGGTGGTTGCGGCGGCCGGATCGCGACGACTGCGGTGCCGCGGACTTCGATCGACGCGTCCGACGCGTCCGACGCGTCTGCCGGGACTCCGGGGACGCCCGCGGAAGCCCCTCCCTCGTCGTGCTTGGAAGTGCTGCACCGCAACCCCGCGGCCGCATCGGGCCGCTACTCGATCACCGTCCAGGGCAACGCGATCGAAGTCCATTGCGACATGGCCTTGGCCGGGGGCGGCTGGACGGCCTTCTTCGTCGATCGCCTTGGCTCAGGCAACGTATTCGCTCACTTCGACTCGACACCCGCTCTGGTCGACGACTGCCCCGATCCGGAAACACGATGTCTGCGACACCTCCCGTCGACGATCGATTCGAACACGTCCTTTGCGGCCGAATGTGGCGGCGACGCGCTCGGCTTTGCAGTCAACACGAACGTCATTGCGTACTTCGCGCGCGGCGCGTCAAGCCGCTGGCAGCCGCTGACAGGACAAGTGGCGCTCGCCGGAAGGCCCACGCTCAGCTTCGGGGGCAAGATGTGGACGGGAGACGGGTCCGCGAACGAGGGGTGGATCCTTTCGGCCAACGACTTCGATCCGTCGTACACGACGCACACCTTTGCCAGCTCGTACGACTCGGTCGCGTCCGGCTGGGACTACTGCAACGGCGTGAACTACAACGGAGCAACCGGCGAACTACCGATGATCTATCTGCTCTACCGATAGGGCCCTCGCCAAAGCCGACCCCGAGACCGTACGCAGCGTAGGTAGAGACATCGACGGCGCCGCTCGACGAGCTACTTGCCGCGCGCAGGCGTCGCCGCCGCCGCCCGCTCGATGAGGGACGCCACGACCTCGGGCTTCGAGACGAGGATCGCATGGCTGCCCTCCACCTCGACGACGGTTGCCCCCGCGCGCTTGGCCATCGAATGCTGGGCGGGAGGGGGGATCATCTTGTCGGCCGTGGTCAGCAGGTACCAGCTCGGCTTCGTGCGCCAAGCAGGCGTGGTCACGGCACCCGAGATCGCTCCCACTCCACAGGGCACTTGCGACGCGGCCATGAACGCGGCGTCGTCGGCGTCGACGTCCGCCGCAAACGCTGCCGCGAACCTCGATCGGTCCAGAAGGACGAAACCGTCCCGAGGCGGAAGGAACGGTGGCTCCGGGGCGCCCGGCGGAGGATTGGCACTCAAGGTTTGAATGGACTCGCCCTTGTCGGGCGCGAACGCCGCGATGTAGACGAGCGCCGCGACGTTCGGATCGTTGCCCGCCTCTGAAATCACGACGCCGCCGTACGAGTGACCGACGAGGATGACTGGGCCGCTCTGGGCTCCGATCGCGCGTCGGGTCACCGCGACGTCGTCAGCAAGGGATATCGTGGGGTTCTGCACGATGGTGACGGGATATCCGGCGCGCGTCAGGATCTTGTAGACGCCTTTCCAACCCGAGCCATCGGCGAAAGCGCCGTGCACGAGGACAACGGAGGGCATTCGGTTCATGGTCTTCCCTTTGTTTTCTTTCTTTCGGAGTCGCACCTTGGGACTGGATTCGCCCCGTAACGGCCGTAGCCGGGGCGCCCAAGGCGGGATAGTCCTCCGGTCCGCTGGGCGTGACCAGCTAGCCCACCAGGACAAGATTGTTGCCGGCGATGGTCGAAACTTCATTCGCGCGGAATGTTCGGTAGACCGACGACCCTGTCGCCGCGGCGCGCTCGGCTCGTCACGAGGGACAAGCTCCTTTCCAAGCTGGCACCGCAGCGGCTGCAAACGCTCTTCGCTGGGGCTAGGCGCGAGCCGCGTGGCGCTCCTTCACTGCGTGAGGAGGTGAGCCTTGAAGCCCTCGCCGTAGGTGCTCGTCGGCGTGCCGTAGAAATCCTTCACCAGCGAGGGGCCGCTTCCGCAGTCCCAGTTGTTCCAGGTCCAGCCGAGGTACGAAATCCCAAGCGGATCGGCCCAGGCGAAGTAGCTGTCGACGTAACCGTGGGCACAGTCGTTCTCGCCGAGCTCGCCTGTGATGATGGGCACTTTGGCGAGGACGGCGGCCAGGTTCGTGGTCCAGCAGCCCTGCTTGTTGCAGCCCCCGTTGAAGCTGTAGTTGTGATGCGAGGCGGCGAGGTTCGCGGGGGTGAGCGTGTCGGTGGGCTCGTAGGTCAGCCAATTGGGATCGACGAACTCCGCGTCGCCGAGACCACCCAGCATGATGACGTTCCCCGCGCCTGCGCCCCGCACCGCGCTCACCAGCTGCTGCATCCCCGCCGTCTTCGCCGAACCCATGAACCCGCTCCAGTTGGAGACGGAGCAGCCGTCGCGCCAGCACTGCCACGACGCCGCGGTGACGTTGCCACCGTCGACGTTCGGCTCGTTGTAAAGGTCGAAGACGACGCCCAAGTCTCCTTTGAAAGCTGCGGCCACCGCAGCCCAGAAGGCCGGCGAGTGGTCGGCGTCCGCCATGGGCTGCTGGCCGGTGGCGAGCGAGGAGCCGGGCGCGTTCCAGTGCAGGTCGAGGATGACGTACATCCCGGCGCCGCGCAGCTGCTGGACGAATCCGGAAATGGCGCCAGCGTAGTTCTGCCCTCCGTATTGTGCCTTCACGCCGTTGATTCCGAGCCAGCAGTCTTCGTTGAGCGGAACGCGCACAGCGTTGACGTTCCACGACTTCATGGCGGAAACGACCGCCGGGTCCACGCCGCCGCCCATCGTGGGCGCCTGGAAGATTCCGATGCCCTGCTCGCAGTACGTCTCGGTGCCCGAAATGTTCACGCCGAGAAGGCGCACCGTCTTGCCGTTGTCGACCAGCTTGGCGCCCTCGACGTGGAGACCTCCGAGGGCACCGCCGTCGACGCCGCCGCTCCCGCCGCCGGTGTCGGGGTTTGCGCCGGCGTCCCTCGCGGCGTCCGCTTCCGGCCCGGCGCCCGACTCTGTGCCGCCGGTGCTCCCGTCCAGGGGCGCTCCGCCGCCGCCCGGCGCGTCCTCGGCGATGACACCGGCGTCGCTCGACGCGTCACCCGATGGGGCCTGGCCCGCCGCGTGGTCCGAGCCACACCCAGCCCCGGCGACGACTGCAGCGGCCGCGAGGACGTCGAAACGGAGCGCGAAGGGTCGATGCCTGGTCCCCATGCCGTGGCTGGATGGAGCGTATCAGGCCATCACGGAAAGGACATCTTCGCGAAATCCGTGTCGACGACCGTATCGCCCGTCGTGGGCACGTCGAAGGACGAAGCGAGGCTGAGGGAGACCGCCGCCCCGCTGGCGTCGACCAGCTGGAGCGCCGCGGAGTAGCCGCCTTCGCGGAGCGAAGCGGTCGCGACGAACTCGCTGCAGGGCTTCGTGACTCGATCCACGTACGCGCCGTTGCGCTCGTACAGGTCGATGTTCACGCTGCTTGCCCCGTAGTGCGCGCAAAAGGTGGCGTCGGACGACTCCTCGACCGTCCACCGAAACGTGGCCGTGGCGGTCGGCTCCAGCCCGGAGCTTCGCGTGCTCGCGGCGCTGCCGCCGCAGCTCATGGCTGCCGCAGCCAGCACCGCCAACACGATTGCACCGGAGAGGCGACGACGACGAATCAACGCACCGGCACTCATGGCGGGCTTCTTTCTCGCCTCGCTCTCCAATGGGCAGGAGGCGCTTTGGGTGAGGCGTTGCTCCAGGGGCGTGCAACTACAGGACCAGCTGCGTCCCACCGGATCGAGTCGTGCTCGCGCACGCGAAATGTCCTGAAAGTCGTGGACTTCGCGGGAAACCGCGCGGGAGCACCCGCTGCATGTCTTGCACGGGCCCCGCAAATTCGACGTGGGACCTCGGGCGTCGATCGCCGTGCTCTGCACCCGCGTCGCGCTCGCTCGGCGCTACAACCCCCACGCCCAGTGAAGCCGATCCAGCCCCGACATATTCGCGACGGATAGCGTGAGCGTCGTGCCCGACGTGCTCAGACTCGTCATCGAGTAGCCGTCCCCGTTCCGCAGGCCCGGCCAATAACAGCTACCCATCCCGGCGCCGCGCATATAGTCGGCCATGGTGGTGACGTACGAAAGCTGGTTACTTCCGTCGGACGCGTCGACATCGTAGTCGATGCCCGTGTTCATCGTGTCCCCCCATTCGCCGACGATGGTCCGTGCCGCATAGCTGCCGATGGCCGAGTTCAGCGCATCGGTCCATTGCTTGCGCGTCGTCCAACTCGTGTGCTGAAAGCCGTAGATGTGAAGCTCCAGGAGGCACGCGGCGAAGCGCGCGTCGCCGCCGACCGCCGTGACATTGTCGTCGTACCCGGTGCCGGCGATGAGGACGCGCTCCCTGGGAAGGCTAGGGAAGTAACCGAGCCACGTTGCGGCCTCGCTGTTCCACGAGCTCCCGAAGCCGTAAGGCTCGTTGTGAATGTCGAAGTAAACGAGCTGGCTGTCCTTGTAGTCGGACACGACCGTCTGCCACATGGTCTTGAACGCCGTTTCGTCGTCCGGCTTTCCGTTGTGATAGGCCCAGTACGCGACGATGACCTTCATCCCGTCGGCCGCCGCGGTGTCGATGACCGCCTTGTATGCGCTCCACCAGCTGCTCGACACCGTCGGCTCGTTGATCGGAATCCGAATGGCGTTCGCCCCGACCTTGGTCCGAAATTGGGCCAAGATCTGGCCGGCCTTCGACTGGACCGTCGCGTAGGTGTCCGAGCTCGAATCGAGCCCGGAGAGTTGCAGCAGCCCATTGACGTAGTTGTCCCTCGCGTCGGCCCAGTTGACGCCGTGAAACGTCGCCGCCCCCGGAGCGCGGGCGTCGCCGCTCGCGCCGGCGTCGGAGCTTGCGGTCCCGTCGCTGCTCGCGCCCGTGTCGCCGGTTGGGTTCGCGGCGTCCACGGACGGATATGCGTCGACGGTGCCGTCCTCGGGCGTGGGAGAGCTCGCTCCGGTGTCAGCGGCCGTTCCGTCAGCGCCTCCTTCCAGCACGCCTCTCCCGCTGGGCGATGCCGTGCCGTCCGCGGCTCCATCCTGCGGCGTCGCGGTCATCCCGGAACCGCAGGCGATGAGAACGACCGCGGACAGCGCTTCCGCGAGGCCGAGCGGACGACGGCGGTGGTGGGTGTCGTCGCTGCTGATCATCCCTGGGCGACGAAAATAGCATCTCCGCCCGCAACCCCCCTAGTCCCACGTGCCTAGCGGCAGGACGGTGGTCCCACCGCACCAGTTCGTCATCGTCGAGCAGTTGGACAGGGGAAAACACGCCGCGATGTTGGCAACCGAGTAATTGAAGGTCGTGCCCGCCGGAGTGCCCCCACTGGTGTCCACGTAGGTCCAGTTGAAGGCGTAGTTCCCGCCCACGCCCGTCACCGCATTGGGAGCGCACGCGTTGTTCATACAATTCGCCGAGCCCACCACGGCCGCGCACGTTTCGAGCGCTGTCGTGGGGTTGAAGGTGCCGGTCGGCGTACAGCTGGTGTAGGTCTCCGCAAAACCCGTGCTCGAAAGGACGCCGGTATCGTGTGTATAGGGGTTGATGGCTGTCGGGCACGCAGGAAACTGGTTGTTGGCGCAGGTCACCGTGCTCGGATTGCACCCGCCTGAATTACAGGATTGCGTGGTTCCGTTGCTGCAATTGCACTGTCCGGTCGGGTTGCACGGTCCCCACATGTAATTGACGCACGCCTCGCTGCCCGGGCACGAGTACGAGCTCGTCGTGCATGCCGTGGTCTGGCCCGGGCCGCACTGGCAGTTCGACGGCAGGGCGCACGACGGCCACGTGCCATCGGCCTGACAGGTCAGCGTCGTCGCGCAAGCCGAGCCTCCGCACGGACGCGTGTCCTTGTTTGGGACGCAAACGCCCGTGCAAGAGCCATTGGAACAGACGTACGGGCACGCGGCGCCGGAAGGTTGCCATTGGCCATTCGCGCATTTCTCGGGCGTGAGCATCGAGCATCGGCCCATGCCCTCCGCGCAAGCGGGCGGGCCGCTTTCGGCTTCGCCGGCCCCGGAGTCGACGACGCCGCTTTCGCCGGCGGCCTCGCCGGCCACTGAGTCCACGAGGCCACCTTCGCTGGCGGCCTCGCTGTCCGCGGTCGGGCCCGGCGATTGGTCACCCGCTTCCGCGATTCCGTGGTCGATGATCGGCGCCGACGCCGCGTCGCCAGAGTCTGGCCCTTGCGCCCCGGTGCGGTCCGGTCCCGCGTCGGCGCTGGCCGAGGCGTCGATGGGTGCGCCGCCCGCATCAAGCCCGCCCTCGTCGTGAATGAAGACTGGGGGTGGATCGGACAAGCAGCCGGCCAGCGCGGCGCAGGACGCGGAAACGAGGAGAGAGTCGAAGGCGCAGTGGACGCAGGTTCGTCGCTTCGGTCTTGATGACGGCATGATCTCGTCCCTCGTGTGCGTACGACCGAACTCTCGCTTCGCTCGAGCCTGCGGATTCCCTATCGATCTGCGTCGTGCGAGCATCGGTCATGCCACGCGCCGGCTCCCCGTTCTTTGCGTGATCGAACGGTAGAGGGGCCGCTCGACGGACGTCAGCGCACAGATGTGCGCACAAGAGTGCGGAGCCTGCCGGCCGTGCCGAGCACATGGCAGGTCCGCGGACCCCGCCGCCGGAGCGTACGATATCGCCTACGACCGGGGACGACGTGGGACGTCTGGCAGGGCGGCCAGGGCCTCGTGTCGAAGGCGTTCGACGCGCGCGTCGGTGGGGCGTAACGGCGACCGCGCGGCTATCCTCTGCGCGCCATGTCCTACGAGTTC
>DATGJA010000515.1:0-6422 GCA_035295445.1 Polyangiaceae bacterium
TCGTTGACGTCCGGCTCGATGCGCCTCGAAGAGATGCTCGGCCGCCGCGCGGCGCGGCTGCCGGCGGAGGCGCGCCGCCTTCTCGAGGTGATCGCCGTCGGGGGCCGCCCTCTTCCCCTCGCGACCGTCGAGGCCGCGGCCGGCGTCGAGCGCTCGAGGACGCAGATCGTGGCGATGCTGCAGGCGCGCCGCTTCGTTCGGGCGGGGATGCGCGACGGGGTCGAGACGATCGAGATGATCCACGACCGTGTCCGCGAGACGGTCGTCGCGCAGGTCCCCGGGGAAGCGGTGCGCGAGTACCACGCGCAGCTCGCGCGCGTGCTCGAGAGCGAGCCGGACACGGACCCGGAGGCGCTCGCGTCCCACCTGCTGGGCGCGGGCGACAAGGAGCGCGCCGCCCGATACGCCGAGCGGGCCGGCGAGCAGGCGCTCGCGAAGCTCGCGTTCGCGCAGGCCGCACGCCTCTTCCGCCTCACGGTGGAGACGCTCGATTGGCCGGAGGCCGACGCCCGCCGCCTGTACCGGCGAGCCGCCGAGGCGTCCGAGTGGGCCGGACTCGCGGAGGACTCGGCGCGGCTCTACCTCGCCGCGGCGGACAAGGCGCCGGGCATCGAGCGCGTGGATCTTGAGCGAGCCGCCGCCGCGCAGCTCATCGCTGCGGGCCGCATCGACGAGGGGACGGCGGTCTTCCGCCGGGTCCTTGCCGCGGTCGGACGACCGGTCCCGGCGTCGCTTCTCGGCGTCATCTTCTGGGTCGTCGTGTATCGCCTGGCGTCCGCGATCGCCGGCTATCGCATCGACGGAGGCGGCGGCGAGCTCTCGCCCGAGGACCGCATCCGACTGGACGCGCTCTCGTCGGCGACGCGAGGACTCACGGTCATCGACCCGACGTCCTCGATGTACGTGAAGGCCCGCTATCTGCAAGACGCGTTGCGCTCGGGCCACCGAGGCCACATCGTCCACGCCGCCTCGGCCGAAGCGAGCACCATGGGCTCGGCCGGCGGTCAGCCGAGCAGGCGCGAGCGCGCTCTGTTCGAGCTCGCTCGACGAACCGCCGCGGAGGCCAACGACCCGGAAGCGTCGGCTCTGTCTCAGATCATCGACGGCATCTGCCTCTACCTGCGTGGAAACTGGAAGGACGCGGTCGTAGAGCTCGACACGGCCTGCGAACGGCTCGCGGCGGCCCGCCGGTGGAACGCCAACGCCAGCGTGTATGCGGTGTACGCGCTCGTGCCTCTGGGCGATCTCCGCGAGGTCCGCGTTCGAACGGCGCGCCTTCTGGCGGACGCGGAGCGCCACGGTGACCTCTACACGGCGGTCAATTTGCGAGCGAGCCACCCCATCGCCAGCTGGCTCGCCGTGGACGACGTCGACGGCGCGCGGCGCGGCCTGCGCGACGCGATGGCGCACTGGCCGAACGTTCGCTTCCTCGTCCAGCACTGGCAAGCCATGTTCTGGGAAGCCGAGACCGCCCTCTATGCCGGGGACGGCGCGGGCGCATGGGAGCGGATCGAGCGCGACACGCGCGCGCTCCGCCGGAGCTTTCTCCTCCGCGTGCAGCTCATTCGCGCCCTCACTCATTACGTCGTCGGTTGCGCGGCCGTCGCCTCGCTCGCGTCGGTTCCTGCGACGGAGCGACCCGGTCGGCTGGCGAGGGCGAAGAAGGCCGCGCACAAGCTCGCGCGAGAGTCGATGACGTGGACGGCGCCCCTCGCGGCGATGGTGGCGGCGGCCGCCGCGCTGGCAGAGCGCGATAGGAAGGGCGCCGAGGCGCACCTGCAACGTGCCGCGACTCGCGCGAAGGACGCGCAGATGCCTCTCCACGCGGCAGCGGCGACCTATCGGCTCGCCCAGCTGCGCGGCGACTCCGCGGATACAGCGGCGGCCAGCGAGGCCATGCGGGGCCTCGGGGTGCGGGCGCCCGAGCGGTACGCGCGGATGCTCCTGCCGGACCCTTCCGATCCCGACTTGGAGGCGACGGTTTCGACGGAGCGCAAACCAGGGTAGACCCCTGGCATGACGATCTTGCGCTGCGCGACCCTCGGAATCGTCCTCGCGCTGGCCTCGTGTTCGCGCGGTCACTCCCCGGAAGTCTCGAGCGCGCAGGCCGCGACGGCGACGGCGCCCGCCGCCTCGACAAACGCCACGGGGCCCGCCGGCCCGGCGGGTCACGCGGAGGTGGGCAGCCCAGCGCCGGACTTCGACTTGAAGGACACCGACGGGCACGAGGTGCACCTCGCGGACCTTCGCGGCAAGACGGTGGTCCTCGAGTGGTTCAATCCGGGATGTCCGTTCGTCAACGCGGCGCACACCAAGGGTTCGCTCAAGGGCCTCGCCGCGCGATATATCGCGAAGGGCGTCGTGTGGCTCGGGATCGACTCGGCGGCGCCCGGACACCAGGGCTACGAGGTGAAGGACGTTCGCGACGCCGTGGCCCGTTTCGGACTGACGCATCCGATCCTCCGCGACGAGTCGGGCGTCGTGGGGCACGCGTATGGCGCGACCAACACGCCCCACATGTTCGTCATCGACAAGACCGGAACGCTCGTCTACGCGGGGGCGATCGACAACTCGCCGGACGGCGAGGGTGAGTCGCCGCAAGGCGGGCACCTCGTCAACTACGTCGACGAGGCGATGACCGACCTCGACGCGGGTCGGCCGGTTCGAACGCCGCGGACCAAGGCGTACGGCTGCGGCGTCAAATACTCATCCTAGGGTGCCGTCGTCGAGATGGCGCTCGCTCCGTGAGCGGCACGCAACAGTAAAGACAGAAAGTCACGTTCGGCATGAAGACGTCGTCGGCTGAGCCGAAATGCTGAGCCGAAACCGTTTGCCACGATCACCTCGTCGGAGCACCTTTTGACCCGCGAGGAACCGATCCGATGACTCGACGCCAACTCAACTCCCTTTGGGGGGTCGCGCTCGCCTCCGCGTCGCTCGTGGCTTGCAGCGGAAGCACGCCGAGCGGCCCCTCCGATCTGGGTTCCACGACCGGCGCGTCGACCGGGGGCGACGGAACGGGGTCGGCGTCGGGCTCGTTCGGCCCAGGCACCTCGGGTGGGACGAGGTCGACGGGGTCGACCGGCGCGTCGGGCAGCATCGGGGGCTCGGCGTCCGGGACCTCGACGGGCTCGGGCGGCAGCGGGACAGGCACCCACGCCGACGCCGGCGCGGACTCGAGCACGACCGGCCGCACGGACGCCGGAAAGACGATCACGGGAGACAGCGGCGGGATCGTCGGTGCCGACGGCGGGGCCTGCCCTGCGCCTTCGGGGATCACGTCGCAGCAGACGACGGCCCTGCAGATCATCAACCAAACGCGCGCCGCGATGGGGTCGCCATGCGCGACGATCGTCTCCGCGCTCAACACGTCCGCCACCAAGCACTGCCAGTACTATGCGGCGAACGTGAGCAACATGACGTGCATCTCGAACCCACACGTCGAGGTGTCGAGCTGCACCGACTACGTGGCCGCGCAGTTCTACGATCGCGAGACGGCCGCCGGCTACATGTGCCAGCCGAGCTTGACCCAAATGTGCGGGTCCTTCGAGGTCATGGCCTTCGACGACAATCCCACGTACGCGCTCGCGCAGTGGATCGGGTCGATTTACCACCGCACCCCCGTCCTCGACCCGCGCACGCGCGACTTCGGTTACGGTGGCGCGATGGGCTGCGACACAATCGACTTCGGCGAGGGCGCGGGGTCTACGACAGCCTCCAACGTGATCGTGTCGTATCCGTACGACGGACAGACGGGGGTCGGCACGTCCTTCAATGGCGCTCAAGAGGAGCCTACGCCCCCCGTGCCACCCAACGGATGGCCGAGCGCGATGCCGATCACGATTTTCATGGAGGCGACGAGCGTCACGCTGACGACCGACGAGTTCGGCGTCGACGGCGGAGCGCAGCTCGCCCACCAGGTGATGACGCCCCAGTCCAATCAGCTGGTCCAGAACGCGCTGGTGCTCTACGGAAACGCGCCGCTCATGTCCAAGACCAAGTACCGGGTACACGTCGCGGGGACGCGGTCGACGCAAAGCTTCTCCGGATCCACCTCGTCGGCGATGTTCGACGTGAGCTTCGCGTTCACCACCATGTAGCCATCATCCTCGGGCTTCCCGTCCTATTGCAAGATCCAGTGATCGGCCTCTCCCGAAACGCGGTGCGCGCCTCAGGAGTGCGTTCGCCCGATCACCGTAATGCGCGGAGCCACGATGTAGACCTCGAGGGCGAGCTTGGCCTCGTGCACCACGCGCGCGAGACCGAGCGCCGGACGCCCGAGACCGCCGGCGACCGAGCGACGCATCTCCTCGACGAAGGTCGACTCGGCGTTCTTGCTGAGGCGATCGAGCTGAGCGCAGAGCATGTCGATGCGCGTCTGCATCGTGTCGTTCGCCACGCGAACGGCCACGCCGGCCTGGCCTTCGTGCACCTGCAAGAGGACCTGGCTCGACACCAACCCGTAGCTCAGCGCGTTGCCGAGCAGCTCGTACGTGGCCACGCTGAGCGGTTCGACGGTGCGGCTCAAGAACCGGCGCTTGGCGTACGCCACCACGAACGCGTGCGTGTACTCGAGGACGTCGTCGTGCGACCGCGAGACGATCGAGACGATCGCTGGCTCGTCGGGGGGGTCGCCGAACACGACACGGACGGGCTCGACCGGTCGGACGGCCATTCGCGTCCCGGAACCGCGCGCGGGCAGCCGTGGCTCGGATGGACTCTCGGACCGGCCGCCACCCAAACCCTCCCGCGAGCTCGGCGGCGCATCGCCCGTCGCGACTGGCATGCGCCGAGAAGAGGGACGCGAGCTGGGACGGCTGGGTCGCAAAGATCGGCCTCGATCAGTCCATACGGTCCACGACCAAGACTTCTTTCATCAAAGATTGGAGCGCGAGGAACGCCGTCGCCTGCCACGTGAACCTACGGCTGGTCAAGAAGCGCAGCTTGTACGAAGGTGGCGTGCCGCCGCGAAGCCACGACGCCCAGTCGATGAAAAGGCGAATCGCCGTGGAGTTCACGAACGACAGACCCGAGACGTCCACGCACACCTCCGAAAGATGTCGTGCGATCGCGTCCGTGTGGACCTGCCGGAAGAAGTGGGTGAGCTCCTGACTCGGGTCCTTCCGGGTGATCATCCCGGTGAGCTTGATCGTGGCAGGCAGGACGAGCTCGATCCCGAGCCCGTCCACGCGCGGGACGTCGAGGGCCACCATGTCTTCGTTCATAGCTTCCCCTTGGCGGTGACGCGGACGCGCCCACCCTCTTGTTCGTGCAACGAAAGCTCCACGCCGCCCTCGTATCGAATCCGCGCGAGCCCGAGCCGGGCGGACTCTCCCGGTTCGTTCGAGGCCCGCAGGAACGCGGCCACGTACGCTTGTTCGGGGTCGAGGGTGCGATGCTGCGCAAGCTCCGAGCGCAGTCGCTGGACGTGCTCGGCGTCGGGCATGCTGGAGACCGAGAACTCGATCTGGTCGCCGTCGCTCTGGATGAGGAGCTCGAGTTCGCTCTCGAGGCTCTCGTTCGAATACTTGACGGCGTTCTCGAGCGCCTCCTGGATGACGACGCAGGCGCGCTGCGCAAGCTCCGGAGTGCCGAACGTCGTCTCGCAGAAGAAGCGACCGAACTCGCGAATTCCGTCGATGTACGCCCATGCGGGGCGAAACCGCATGAACACCATCGGCTTCCACGCGTTCTTCGGCGGGGTGGTACCGGGTGACACGTCGTTGGGTTCTTCGGCGGGCATTGTCTCCTAGCTCCAAGCTGGCTCACTCATGTGTCGGCTCGACCCGGTCCGGAGCGCTGCGCTTCGGGGGAGCTTGGTACCGAGCGACGATGAGGGACATGTCGTCGGCGCGCTCGGACATCCACGCGCGGACCGCCGCGAGCACTCGTTCGAGGATCACGGCCGGCCTCTCGCTGCGGTTGCGTTCGACGAGGTCACACAGACGATGCACGTCGAACTGCTCGCCCGACCGGTCCATGGCCTGGATGACGCCGTCGGTGAAGAGGACGAGGAGATCGCCGTCGCGCAGCTGCAGCGTGTTGTCGGACACGGCGGACCTGACGTCGCGGCGGATGCCGAGCCAGGGACCCGGCGTGGCGATGCGCTCCACGCGACCTGAGTCCGCCCGACAGACGAGGATGAACTCGTGCGCGCCCGCGAAAGCGATGCGCCCGTCTTCCCAGTAACGAAGGACGACGAGCGTGATGTACTCGTCGGTCTCCAGACGCCCGCTGATGTTGTCGAAGAGGACCGCGTTCAGCGTCGCGACGAGGTCGGCCGGCGTGCAATCCGGTCGCGCGGCCGCGACGCCCGCGAGGGCGCTCTGCACCATGAGCATGATGAGGCCCGCGTTCAGCCCGTGGCCGGACACGTCGCCCATCGCCAGCCACGCACCGTTCGAGGCAGGCACCGCGTCGTA
>DATGJA010000516.1:0-6045 GCA_035295445.1 Polyangiaceae bacterium
GCAAAGGAACACGCCGCCTGGGATGCACAGCACCCCGGCGGGCGGCGCCGCGGGACACGGCGCTGGCGCGATCGGCGGCCACGTCCCCGGCGACAGCGCGCCGTTCGCCGCCGCCGCGGGGAGCACGCCCTCCGGTCCGCCGCAGCTCGTGTGCGCCGGCACGCTGCTCGGCCGCTCGAAGCACTCGCCGCGGAGCGCGAGGGCCACCCGCGCAACGCTCGGCGAGGGCAGAACGCCGAGCGCGTCGATGACCCCGTCGCCGTCGGCGAGCGGCAGGCCGTCGGGACCCACGTGATCGGCGCGGTAGAGGCGCGCGCGAACGTGGAGCTCTCTGCCGTCGGCGGGGGGCAGAATGCCCAAGGAGACCGGCCACCGCGTCTGCGGGCCGAGCCCGAGGTCGTGCCGGCAGCCGGAGCACGCGGGAGCGCCGGCGTCGTCGAGCACTTCGACGAGCAGCCGATCGCCGAACGTGGGGAGCGGCGCGTCCGTCGAGATCTCGACCGTCCACTGCGTCGGGGACGGCGCGCACGCCGAGAGCAGACCCAGCGCGCCGGCCGCCGTCGCGCGCAAGAGCGTCACGGCGCCACCGCCGGGTACGCGCACCGGAACCCCACCGCCGGCGACGGCAGCGACGACGGCGCGCCCTCGCTCTGGCGCACCGCCAGCTGCAGGAAGAAGCTCGGCTCGAGGAAGCTGCCGCCGCGAAGGACGCCCGACCCCGCGGCGGTCGCGGTCGGATCGACGCAGCTCGGGTCCCTGCGAAGGCCCGGACCCCCCCAGCACGGATCGGAGTACGAGCGCGGCGCGTCGAGGACGATCTCGCTCACGCCCCCGGCGAGATCGAACACGCCGTCGGGGCTGCGGTCGGCCGGGTGGGAGCGGACCGGCTCGACCGTCGGGTCGGATCCCGAGCCGCACTCGGGCGGCGACCCCGACAGCGACGCGCGCGCATAGCTCGCCCGGTCGCACGCCGGTCCTCCGGCGAGCGTGAGCGGCGGGTCGTTTCCCCAGGGATACGTGTCCTGCCGCCCGCGGCCGCGCGCTGCATGCTCCCACTGGGCCTCGGTCGGCAAGTCGCCGCCGAGCGCCCGACACACCGCCCGCGCGGAGACGAGGTCGACACAATTGACGGGCAGGTCCTCGTGCGGCCCCGCGGAAGCGGTCCACGTGCAGTACCGAGCCGACGCATCCGCGGACGCGTCCGGATCGAAGGGCCTCGGCGCCCCCCCCTTCGCGAGCCCGCCCGCGAGGAGGCCGCGGTAAGTCGCGACGGTCACTTCGGTCTCGTCGAGCCAGAACGGCGTGAGGACGACCGGCACGAGCGGCGCGGACTCCAAGATCGTCGAGCCGTTGCTGTCGCCGAGCAACCCCACGTCGCCCAGGATGCTGACTCCTCCCCGGATGCAGACCCGTCCGGCGTCCGCGGCGACTTTCGGCACCGGGCAATCGACGGGGCGCGCCGCGGCCCACTGCCCCACATGGCTGGGCGCGCCGTCGTCGGCCGCGACGCCGTCGCTCGCGGACGCACGCAGCGACGCGCCGTCGATGCACGTCGTCGACGATCCTTCGAACGACGCGGGCCTCCCCATGCAATCGGCGGCGAGGAGGATGCGACGGCGCTCGACGCCGCGGCTCGGAAACGGGATGTCGACGAGACGATCGATGGCGACCTCCGGAATGGGATCGCGCGTCGGTAATCCGCGCAGCTCGCCGGGCGTCGCGAACGCAGCGCCGAACGCGCGCACGCGCAGGTGAGCGACGCCGGACGAAGGACCGCCCCCGGCCCCGGACACTCCGAACGAAACTGGCCAGTCGCCCTCGTCGGGGAGAGGGAACTCGTATTCTTGCCCGGTGCCGCCGTCATCTTCGAGGACGTCGATGCGCACCCAGTCCACGGCGCCGGCGAGCGATCGCTTCCCGAGGCCGGCGTCGGCGGCGAGGGCTCCGATGACCGGCGCGTCGGTGTCGACGACGACGACGAGCTGCGGCCCCGCGCCGGAGCAGGCGCTCGCCCCGGCGACGGCCCCGATCGCGACGGTCCACCTTGCCACGGGCACGCGCCTCGGCGACACCAGGTCGCCTAGTAACACGCGCCTCGTCCGATCGCGACAGCGCGTCCGACATCGGCCAGAATGCTCACGGCGCGCATGGGGACGTCCTCGGCTCATCGGCGCTCTCTCCGGTCCTTGTCGGCCATGGCTTGCCTAGCGTGCGTCATCGTCCTCGGGCCGGCGAGCGGCCGCGCCGACGAGGGCGACGCGGGCGTGACCAGCGATCCCGGCTTGGGCGCGGCGCGCGACGCGTTTGTCCTGGGAGCGAACCTCGCCCGAGGAGCCCAGTGGGCGGATGCGCTCGCCGCGTTCGAGCGATCCGCGGCGCTTCACCCGAACGGGCTGACGACGTACAACGTCGGCGTCTGCGAGCGCGCCCTCGGCCACTACACGCGCGCCCGCGACCTCTTCGCCGCGGCGCTCCGCGCCGATGGGCCCGGCGGGTCGGAGCTTCCCGCGAGCGTGTCGGAGGACGCGCGTGCGTACCTCGGTGAGATCGACGCAGCGCTCGCGCGCCTCGCGGTGCGCATCGACCCGCCCGACGCTCGCATCGCCGTCGACGGTCGACCGCTCCGCGTCGAGACCGGCGCCGCGGGACGGCTTGCCGCGATCGCCGGCGTCCGTGAACCGGGGCGAGGCGAGCCGCCACCGGCGCGGGACTTCGATCTGCTGCTCGATCCGGGCACGCACGTGTTGACCCTCTCTCGCGCGGGATTCACCGACATCCTCCTCAACCGGACGTTCGCGCCGGGAGCGCGCCTGCCGCTCGGGCTCGAGCTCGATCGGCTCCCGGCCACGCTGCACGTCGCCGCGAACGTCGGGCCGACGGTGGTCACCGTGAACGGCGCCGACGTCGGGTCGACGCCCGCCGACGTATCGCGTCCGGCGGGCTCGTATCACGTCGTCGTCAAGAAAGAGGGCTTCGTCTCGTACGAGGCGCAGGTGGCCGTCAAGGCGGGGGAGGAGCTCGACCTGCGAGCGACGATGGTCGAAGACCGGGCGCTGACCAAGAAGTGGTGGTTCTGGGCGGGGGTGGCCGCGGTGGTCGTCGGAGGAGCCGCGGCCACCTACGCGCTCACGCGCCCGGCCCCCCCGCCCGACTGCGGCAACTCCGGCGTCTGCGTCCACCCCTGAACGGAGCGGCCGCGCACGTACGCGACGGGTCAGGGCGAGCAGTGCGCCGGGGTCGTCGACGTGTCGGGCTTGGTGCAGAGGGGCCCGAGGCCGGTCGACGCGTCCGGGAGCGTGATCATGGCGAGGGGTCCCGCCTGGTGCTCGCCGTTGAACGGCGTCGGCTTGGTGACGTCGAAGCCGCACGCGGCCGCGTCCTGGGGGTTGTTGAACCAGAAGCCGACCTCGAAGGTCCCCGTCGGCGGCAGCATCGCGTCCGGGTCGAATCCGAAGATCTGGTCGAGCAAGATCGTCTTGATCGTCACTCGCATGTCGCCTTGGGTGTCGGCCTGGAGATCGCTCTGATACCAGGCCAGCCCGAAGTCCTTGAAGGCGGGGTCGGGCTGCCCGGTGGCCAGCAGCGAGTCGTTCTGGACGGTGAACATGTCGAACTGCAAGCCCGGCTTCACGTACTTGCCGCGCAGGAAGAGGCCGTCATTCAGGTTGCCTCGCACGACGTCCGCGCGCACGGAGGGCTGGCGGTTCGGGTCGTCGGGGTACTGCGCGAGGCACCGCGCGAACTTCGGATTGGGCGCGAACGAGAACTGCACGAGGTCCGTCGATGCGGGCGGGTTGACGCCCGCGGCGACCGTCTGCATCGCGTCGAGCTGGATCGTCACCAGGCCCTGCGCGCTGTCGGTCTGCAGCCGCTGTCCCCACTTGGCGCCGTCGAAGGCCCAGACCTTCACCTCGTCGTCGAAGCGGTCCTGCGCGGTGACGGCGTCCTCGTCGAAGGGCAGCGTGACGGTCGCGGGCACCGCCAGCGCGAGGCCGGCGGGCTCGATCGCGAACTCCGGGCCGCAGCGCACGGCGGTCGAAGGGAGCGGCGCGGCGCCGTCGGCCGGGTGAACCGAGATCTCGGTGTTGGACGCGAGGGCGCCCGCGGGGATCGCGATACGAACTCCCTCGCGCGCGGAGCCGGGGGCGCCCACCAGCTCACCGCCGGCCGGGCCGATCGTCGCGTGCAAGCTGTCGTTGTCGCCGGCCACCCCTCGCGGTCCTCCGCCGCAGGCGGCGAGCGCGAGTAGCGGCAGGGTGGCGAGGGAAACGATGGGTCGAGAATTCATGGGGAAGGCTCCTTGTGGGGTGGGAAAGGGCCGGACCGCCGTGGGCTTCGTCTTCCGGCGCCCGCATCCACCTTCCTCGGAAATGTCCGCCGCTCGGCCCGGTGGGCTTCTTTTCCGCCGCCCGGACGGAGCCAGAAACCCAAGCGCGGCGCGTCCTTAGGCCCCACACCGCCGACGCGCCAGGAAAAGAGCGGCCCGCGCCGAGGCCTCCGAGCTCTTCTCTCGCGACTCGTGTTCGGGACTCCTAGCGCTCCGGCACCGCGAGGAACCGGGCGACCCAGCCGCGGTTCGGATCGTACGGCTCGAAGGCGGACTCCTCGAGGCCCACCGCGGCCCCCAGCGCTTCGCTCAGGCGTTCGACCTGCTTTCGGACCGTGTCGCGCGAGTCGCCGAACTGCCGCCAGCCGAAGGTCCCGCGCCCTTCGCACGTGGCCAAGAGCAACTCCCACGCCCTGGTCGGACCGCGCGACTTATACGACGCGAGCCCGAGATCGACGTGCGAGCAGCGGGCGCTGCGCGCCCCCACGGTGACGAGCACCGTCAACCCGTCGACCGGACGCACGCGCACCTCGTTCCAACCCCGCGCGCGCGGCAGCCGCGGACGTTCGACCGCCCCGTCCGCCGGGGCGCCCCCCGCCGATGTGTCGGGCCCACGCATGCTCTGCGCGGCTTCGGTGAGCGCGAGCGCGTCGCCCTCGCTCGTCGTCATCGCGCGCCAGAGGATACGGTCGACCTCGAAGCCGCCCGCCGTCCACGCGCGACGCAGCACCGCCTCGATCAAGTCACCGTCGAACCGCACGGCGCGCCGGCCGGCGGCGCCCGTCACGGTGAAGGTCGCGCCGAGCTCCGGGTTTCGGTCCACCGCGGCCAGCGCGCGCGCCCGCAAGACGAGCGGCACGTCCTCGCGTTGGGACGCGAACGCCGGCAGCGCCAGCGAGAGGAACCGCGAGCGCAGCTCCGCGCCGAACGACCCCTCGAGGCGGCGCGCGAGAACGACGACGCGGACCTGCATGGGCAGGTCGCCGGCCAGCGAGTCGATCCGCTGCGTGCGCGCGAAGTGGAGGAGACGCGCCTGCGCCTCGGGGGGCAGCGCCTCGGCGGGGTCGACGACGAGCGTGCCCTCCGCGGCTCGCGCGAACAGCTCCTCGGCGGCGGGCATCGCGCCGTCGGACACGACGACGAGCGGCTTGTCGGCTCGGGGCGACAGCGCGTGCAGGGCCCGCGCCGCGTTCCCTTTGCCGGAGCCGCTCGGCCCCTCGACGAGCACGTGCGCCGGAGACCGCGCGGCGAGCGCGATGGTGTCGCGCAGGCGCCACGCCTCCGCCGATTCGCCGGCGCACCCGAACGCGTCGGCGTCACCGAACGCGTGCTCGGCGCGTGTCGCGCGAACGGCCGGCAGCAGGGGCGGCCGCCGCACGACGACGAAGACCGCATGCCCGGGCACCGCGACGACCGCGCCCAAACCCACGACCGCCCGTGCGACGTCGGCGCCGTCCACGCGGAGCCGCCCGAGGGGCCCCGGCGAGATCTCGAGCTGGCCGCCGGCCGCCGTCGCGCCGAGGAGCGGCTCGGGAGCCACGAGGGGCGGCGTGCCCTCGCGGATGCCCGGACGCTGCCGCACGAACGTGGCCCGCCGCTCGGCGCCCGGCCCGCCGACGACGCGCTCGCCCTCGGCCTCGTCGAAGAGCGCGACTTCTCCCTCGCGCCCCGTCTCGTCACCCAGCCAGGCGATCGCCAACCCCAGGCGCGGGCGCGCG
>DATGJA010000517.1:0-11723 GCA_035295445.1 Polyangiaceae bacterium
ACACCGGCTGCTACGCAGACTTCACCTTTCCCTCCGCTCCCGACGAGACGCAGCCGCGTATCGTGAACCAGATCTACTGGCCGACGGGCGATCCCCGGCGCGCCCGCTCTCACGAGAAGGGCGTCCGGGCTCGCGTCGGGCAGGTCATGGTCGACCGGATCCTCATGATCGAGGGCCCTCTCGCCATCGCGTGGCGCGGGGGACGCCGCCTGAGCGCTCGCATCGAAAGCGCGGCCGTCACGGCGAGAGATCCGGGAACCGCGAGCCGCGTGAATACCTGGGTGTCGCAGGGCATCCACATCGGCGGCCGGCCCGAATGGCTGTTCGTCAAGGTCCACACCCATGGCGCGCCGGACGCGCAGGCCAAGTCGCTGCTCGGCGAGGCGGGACGAAATATGCATCGAGCGCTCCGCCGGTACAACGACGGAGAGGAGTTCGTCCTCCACTACGTGTCGGCGCGTGAGATGTTCAACATCGCCCTTGCGGGAATGCACGGTCTGCGTGGCGATCCGAACGCGTACCGAGATCGCTTCCTCCGTCCCCCTCCGGTGGCCGCATGAGCGATCTCTACGGACTCGTGTTCCAAAAGGTGCTCTACCCGGGGTGGGAGAGCGGCCTCCGGCGGCGTCCGACCTTGTCGCATCTCGAGCGGCTCGAGCGATCCGAGTGGTGCACGCTCGACGAGCTCAACGCCCTCCAGAGCAGGGAGCTGCGCAAGCTGCTCGAGCATGCTCATCGTCACTCGCCGCACTACTCGCGTAGCTTCGAGGAACGAGCGCTCACGCCGAGCGCGATTCGCGCCGTCGACGATCTCCCGAAGCTTCCCTTGCTCACGCGCGAAGAAGCGACGGACTCCCTCGAAGGTAGAATGTCTTCGGCAGAGCCGCTTCCGCGGATCCGCAAGATGACGAGCGGGACTTCGGGACGCCCGCTCGCCTTCGCCTATGACGTCGGATCCGAGTACTGGAGGCAGGCGGCGAAACTTCGCGGGTACGGCTGGGCGGGGTACCGACCGGGGGATCGGAGCCTGCACTATTGGGGGTCCATCGCCGCGGTCAAGGCGCCTTCATTGCGCAAGAAATTCAAGACCGGGATCGACCACGTCGTGCGACGCGAGCACTACATCGATTGCGCCGACCACTCGGAGAGGGCGCTCTCCGGCGTCGTGCGCCAGCTCCGCCGTCTCCGCCCCGACGTGATCGTCTGCTACGCACAGGCCGGCGCGGCACTGGCGCGGCACGTCGTCGAGACGAAGAGCCGGGACTGGAAGGACCTGGCCGTCATCTCCGCCGCCGAACGGCTATTCCCCGCCGATCGCGAGGTGATGATGCAGGCCTTCGGCCCGAACGTCTTCGAGACCTACGGCAGCCGCGAGGTCATGCTCATCGCTGCAGAGTGCGAGGCCCACCAGGGCCTGCACCAGTCGATGGAAAACCTCGTGCTGGAGATCATCGTCCGCAAGGGAGACGGCGAACGTCCGGCGCAGCCCGGCGAGCTGGGTGAGGTCGTCGTCACGGATCTGCACAACTACGGGGCGCCGTTCATTCGCTACTTGAACGGAGATCTGGCCGTGGCCCTCCCGCCGGGGCGCTGCGCGTGCGGACGCGCGCTCAGCCGTCTTCAGCGCGTCGAGGGTCGGGAGATGGACACCCTGAGGGACATCGACGGGCGCCCCATCGGGGGCATGTTCTTCAGCGTCCTGTTCTCCGTCATCGCCGACAAGGTACGGGAGTTTCAGGTCGTGCAGCGGAAGGACCGGTCGATGGACCTGAAGCTCGTGCCCGGAACCGGGTTCGACGATTCGCTCGTCGAGATGGTCAGGAGCAACTGCGAGAAGACCCTCCGGGGGATCGATCTCCGGATAAACGTCGTCCCCGACATTCCCGTGGGCCCGGGCGGAAAGTCCCGTCCGGTGATCGTGGAGAACTGACGTTCCGCCGGTCTTGCCGTGCCCGGACATCGGGTACTGGAGCTTTTGACGCATGAAAGCCCGAATCTCTGCGTCGACACCTCGACGGTTCGGCTCGTCGGGAGAACGACCGCGCTGCATACGCCGACGGACGCCCCCGTCTCGAAACCGGCGCCTCCGATCCGCCGTTCGTCGGGGTCTCCTCGCCGACGACGGCCGTAGGCGCCCCGACCACCCGCGTCGTTTCGCTCGCGATGGCCGTCGAGACTCTGCTTGGACGGGTCGTTTCGATCACCAGGGCGACCGACAGGCGGTCGGCCCGCTTCCTCTCGCAAACCGCGGAGGCCGGCGCGCCGGCCGACCCCGGCCGTTTCGAATGGATCCGCGCAGAATGGCTCGTCGCGGCTTGTGGTCTCGCAAACCATCGCCGACGACACGCTGTCGAAGCGCCTCGTTACGAAGACGACCGGGGTTGAGACGCTGTCGGTCGCCTTCGTTCTCCACTCGAGAGCGACGATCTCTCTGTCGGCCGGCCCCGTTTCGCAGACCGTCGCGACAGACACGCAGACGATCCGCTCGGTCGCCCAAACCATCGCGGATGACGCGGTGACGACTCGGCCGGTCACGCGCTCGATCGCGATCGTTTCGACCAGGACCTGCTCGGGTCGCGATTCAATCGCCGTCGTCTCGCTGACGACGCGCTCCGTCCCGCTCTCCGTCGCGCCCGTCAGCGGAACGACCGCGACCGTTTCGGATGAGCACTACAGGCTCCAGTAGTGGACGTCGGGCCGCACCCGGGTCGGGTCGATCGCCGACTTGACGTCCAAGAACACCCCGCCGGGCCGGACGGGCGCGAGCAATTCCTCGAGAGGCCTTTCGAGCAGCGCGCGATGCGGCACCGCGAGAACGATTGCGTCCAGATTCACGAGCTCGGACCAGGGTTGAAGCCGGACGCCGCAGTTGCGGAGGGCGTCGTCCACATCGACGATGGGATCGTGAACGAGAGGCTCGACGGCGAACTCGCGGAGCTCGCGAAGAATGTTCACTACCTTGGTATTCCGGACGTCCGGGACGTCCGGCTTGAAGCTGAGCCCCAGAATGCCGACCCGGGCGCCCTTGGGTCGCGCGCCGGCGGACGCGAGCATCTTCACCAGACGTTGCGCGACGAACGCGCCCATCCCCTCGTTGATTCGCCGGCCGGCGAGAATGACTTGCGGGTTGTATCCGACCGACTCGGCGAGGGTCGTCAGGTAATACGGGTCGACGCTGATGCAGTGGCCGCCGACGAGCCCCGGCACGAAGCGGAGGAAGTTCCACTTGGTGCCGGCGGCGCTCAGGACGTCGCTCGTACGCAAGCCGATGCGGTCGCAGATCATCGCGATCTCGTTCATGCGGGCGATGTTCAGGTCGCGCTGGACGTTCTCGATGGCCTTCGCCGCCTCCGCGACCCGAATGGAGGGCGCGCGGAACACGCCCGCGTCCACCACGCTCTCGTAAGCTCGCGCCACCCGCTCCAGGGTTGCCGCGTTCTCCCCGGCGACGACCTTGACGATCGTCTCGAACCTGTGCGCGAGGTCGCCGGGGTTGATGCGCTCGGGTGAGTAGCCGACGGTGAAGTCGACGCCGCGACGGAGGCCGCTGACCCTCTCCAAGAGCGGCCCGCACACGTCCTCGGTCACGCCGGGGTAGACGGTGGACTCGAAGACCACCACCGCTCCGGGCTGCATGACGGCGGCAACGCTCTCGGTGGCCTGGAGCAGGAACGTCAGGTCTGGAGAGTGGTCGCCGTCGATCGGCGTCGGCACGGCCACGATGAAGAACGTCGCTCCGCGCATCGCCGCCGGGTGCGTCGTCCTCTCGAGCGAGCTCGCTTTCAGCGTCTCCGCGGAGACTTCGCGGGACGCGTCGATGCCGCACTGCAGCCCTTCGATCCGGCGAGCGTTCACGTCAAAGCCGACGGTGCGCGGGTATTTCCTCGCGAAAGCGAGTGCGACCGGAAGGCCCACGTAACCGAGACCAACGACGGCAATTCGTTCTTCCATTGCGGTGCCTCCTCGTCAGCAAGAGTCGCGCCCGTTCGTGACACGCCGGCAATCGGCTGCGTCCCGTGGTCGTCCCGCGGCGGCCCGACACTCGCCGACGACCACGGTTGCACCTCCGTGCAACGGCTGGTCGTGGTCGCTCGGCGACGAGCCTTGCGAAATCATCTCTCGACCGGAGTGTCCGCGTCTCGGATCTCGTCCGTTCGATCGACCCGCTGCGGTGCGCGGTAGCGTCTCGGCATTGCGCTCTCGGATGGAAACCTGAAGGTTGCGCCGAGCAGCAGGGTATTGCGTGTGAAGCTCAGCGGAAGGGGCGGCAGGCTCACGTCGGACCATCGGCGGACGTACTGGTATCTCAGGTCGAGAAGGAGAAGATCGGTCGCCTGCCACGCCGGGCCTACGTCGGCGAGAAGCGTATCCAGACGAGCGGCGAGGTTGGCGTCTTGATCGAGGAGCCGGCCCTGCTGGTAGGCCGCGGACGCTGCAAGCAGGAGTCTCCCGTTCGGCATGAGGGGCAAGCCGCCGTGGAGGCGCACTTCGTCGACGAGAAGGAACTGGCCGAGCAGCGGATTGGTCGTTACGGCATGAGTGTAGGAGAGCTCGGCGTCTCCTTGATCGTTCGTGTACGTGAGGGCGGCGGTTCCGGCCGGGGACCAGAGCACGGTCCTCGTATTCAACCGGTCGACACGAAGGGCGCCTGCTTCGACCCGCCCGGTGAAGTGCTGGCCGAGGTCGTGTCGCCACTGCCCGAGCGCCGTCGTCGTCAGCTGCTGCTGCGTGCCGGCCGGGCTGCCGTCGAGGAGCACGCCGTGGGTGATGACGGCATAGTTCTCGCGGGCTTCGACGCCCAGAGAATCCGTTCTCCAGGTGTGCTCGATCCCGGTACGTCCGCCGACCGAGGTGGTCTGCGGGTTGTTGCCTCCCGCCAGGGCGGTCTGCAAAAGGACGTCGGTTGCCAGCCACGATCGCCACCGCGAAGCCAGGTCGAAGGTAAGAAGCTCGTCGACGGTGGCCGTCAGGAATGAGACGGCGCCGGGCAGCAGCGAAGCGTCCGTGCCGACGGTGCTCGCGGTATCGGCCTTGGATTGAACGAGGTTGGAGCCGAGGACGAGCGCGACGCTCGGCGACAAGTCGAAGAACCCCGCGTAAGAGAGGCGATGGGCGGAGGTGTTCGGCACGGCGCTGTCGACGAAGAGGACATAGGTGTACGCATAGGCGAGCCGGTGCTGGTTTCTCGGGGCGGCCAAGGCGAGCACGAGGCCCGGACTCAGGACGGCAAAGGCGCCCCCCGCCTTCGCAGGCAAGCCGGGAACAGGCTGGTTCGGCGATGACGTGACGTTGTCGGTATACCCGCCCGATGCTTCGCCAACGATCTGAAGATTGGGACCTGCCTTGGCGAGGGATGAACAGGCAAGAACGCAGGCGCAGGCCGCGGCGCGAGTCAAACCCGCTGCCGCTCCAAAACCCATGAATATCGGAAATCTGCAACCGTCGTGCCCAGGGAGACCGAACACAGGGCCTTCGGATCGAGCCCCGACGGACGTTCGTCAGCGCAGTAGCTGCATCCACGTGCAATGGTGGGCGCACGAGGCATCGCACCGAAGAATTACGCCCGCGATGCGGGTCACGTCCGTCCGGATCGCCTTGGCGCGCGCGTTGCACTCGCTCTGGACATGAATCAAGCCATGCTGGATGCGGCGCGGCGCGACCATGCGCTCCACTCGGTCGGCGTGTTTGCCCTGCTTCTTCCAATGAGCTGCGCGTCGGTCGCCGCCTCGTCGAGCCAGGGTGATTCGGGCGCGCCCCCATCGGCCGCGGCCGACGCGGCCGCAAGCGTCGGGTCGGGCGCCGGTTCGACGCAGGGCAGCGACCCGCCTCCTTCTTGCCAAGGCGACGCGGCGGCGAGCGACACCGTCACGGTGCCGGCGGGAAACTTCCTCATCGGATGCAACGCCACGGTCGACACCGACTGTCGCGATGACGAGAGGCCCCTCCACACGGTGTCGCTTGGCGCGTTCAAGATCGAGCGCACCGAGGTGAGCCAGGACCAGTATGCGACGTGCGTTTCGGCCGGCGCTTGCACCGCCCCTTCGTGCACCTGGGATTGCGCTCAGGGCGATCACCCGGCCGGCTGCGTCGAATGGGCCCAGGCGAAAGCGTATTGCGCCTGGGCCGGGAGGCGACTCCCCACGGAGGCCGAGTGGGAGGCGGCGGCTCGCGGCAGCGACGGCCGCAAGTACCCGTGGGGCAACGACGAGCCGGATTGCACGCGCGCCAAGATGTCCGGATGCGGTGCCGTCAGCGACTCCGTCGGTCAGCATCCGACGGGCGCGAGTCCCTACGGCGCGCTCGACATGGCGGGCAACGTGGTCGAGATGGTCGCCGACTGGTACGAGAGCACGTACTATCAGGACTCCGGGACCGTCGACCCCACCGGACCGCAGACTGGCAAGCGTTACGGCGGGCGCGGCGGGGGATACCTGAGCACCGCCGTCTGGCTGCGCGCCTCGGCGCGCGACGTGTACGACACGACCGACGCGTTCATCTCCCTCGGGTTCCGCTGTGCACAGTAACCGGCGGAGATCTCCGGTTCGAAAGGCTTCGGCGTCGCGGGCCGGCCTGGTGCTCGCGGCCTGTCTTTGCTTCGTGGGCTGCGCGAGGTCGAATGCCAACGTGCTTTATCCGGACGCGGACGCCGACCCTCGGAAGCGTCCGTATGTCATCGGCGCAGCTGACGTACTCCGCATCACCGTCTGGAACAATCCGAACTTGTCCACCGACGCCGCCGTCGGCCCGGGAGGCACGATCACTCTGCCGCTGGTCGGCGAGCTTCAGGTCGCCGGACGTACCGCGGCGAGCGTCCAGGACGAGATTGCGCAGCACATGGCCGCCTACGTGAAGGACGCCGTCGTCACCCTTGCGGTCGTCGAGGTCAATAGCTACAGGTTCACGGTGGCGGGCAACGTGGAGCATCGGGGCATGTTCACCCCACGCTACTATGTGACGGTCTCCGAAGCGATCGCGCTCGCGGGCGGGCCGACTCGATACGCTTCGACGGGCGACATCATCGTCATTCGTACGACCGCTCGCGGCCGCGCGCTGCGCATTCCCATTGATTACGACGAGATCTTGTCCGGAAAGCGTTCCGATCAGGACATCGTCATCCTCGCAGGCGACACGGTGCTCGTGCCTTAAGCCCGTGTCATTGGGACGAGATACCGTTCGCGGGGCCCTCTGGACCGTCGCCGCCGGGATGGGCGCTCGCGCGCTGGGTCTCGTCGGCACCCTCGTCGTCACGCGTTTCGTGTCACCCGCGGACTACGGCGAAGTCACGGTGGCAGCCGTGCTCGTGATGTCCGCGAACCAGCTGTCCACCGTGGGTCTGGGGCAATACGTCGTCTCGAGGCCCGATGCGGACCGGCCCATGGCATTCCACGCCACGACCTTCCACCTGTTGCTCGGAGCGCTTGCGCTCGGAGCACTCCTGGCCGCCGGCACGCGCCTCGACGCGGCGCTCGATGTCCCGACCATGAGCCACTTCCTGCCAGGGCTCGCGGTCAGCGCGCTGCTCGATCGGATCGCATTCGTGCCGGAGCGAATTCTGATGCGCGACTTGCGGTTCGGCGCGGCGGGAGCCGGACGGACCGCGGGAGAGCTCGTCTATGCCGGCTGCTGCGCCGGGCTCGCCGCGACCGGCTGGGGCCCCGCGTCGATCGTGGTCGGCAACGTCGCTCGATCGCTCGTGCGCGCCGTCGTCTTCGTCGCCGCAGTGGACCGCCGCGACTGGCTCGAGCCCTGCCGCCTGTCGATCGAGAAGACGCGCGAGCTGCTCGCCTTCGGCTTGCCGATCTCGCTCGGCGCCCTCTGCGGCTTCGCCTCGCGCCGATGGGACAACCTGCTCGTGTCTCGTTTCTTCGGCGCCGGCCCCGCCGGCATGTACAACCTCGCGTACAACCTCGCCGATGTCCCGGCGATCTATGTGGGCGAGCAAATCGGCGACGTCTTGCTTCCGTCGTTTGCCCGCATGGATGCGGGGCGGCGTCCGGCCGCGCTGGTGAGGTCGATGGCGCTCCTCGCGGTGGTCGTCTTTCCGCTCGCGGTCGGGCTGGGCGCGGTCGCGCCGACCCTGGTCGAGAGCCTCTTCCGGGCCAGCTGGCGCCCCATCGGGCCCATGCTGGTCGTGCTCTCCGCCTTGTCGGTGACCCGGCCGATCGGCTGGACCATCGCGTCCTACCTTCAGGCGCGCCGGTTGCCGCGCGCGATCCTGGGCCTCGAGGCGTTGAAGCTGACCATCCTGACGCTGACGATCGTCACCCTCGGTGCGCGGAGTCCTCTCTGGACGTGCGCCGCCGTCGGCGTGGCGTTCGGCGCTCACGCTCTCGCGTCGCTGTGGCTCGTGCGGCGGATCGACGGCGTGCCTCTCGGCCGCCTGTTCCACGACCTCGGAATGGTGCTCCTCGCGTGCGCGCCGATGGTCGTCGCCGTCACGGGCGTTCGCTTCGCCCTCGCGTCGACGGGCGCAGTCCCACCCCTCGAGCGCTTGGCGGTCGAGACACTCGTCGGCGCCCTCGTCTACCCGCCCGCCGCGTGGCTCTTGGCGCGGAGCACGACCCGCGACCTCACCGGGAGAGTACTGGACGCCGTGCGGGTCCCCGCGTGACGGCGACGCTCGCGTACAGAGCTTGGTATCGCGCGACCATGCGTTCGAGCGAATAGTGGTCGAGTACCTTCTGCCGAGCCGCGCGGCCGACGGTTCCCGCCGCGGGTGGGTCGCGCGAGAGCGAGGCGAGTTGGGCGGTGAACGAAGCGCATTCACCGGCTCCGACGAGGAAGCCCGTGACGCCGTGCTCGATGAGGTCCGGAACGCCTCCTACCGCGGTGGCAACGACGAGCACCTCCGTCGCCATCGCCTCGAGCAGCACGAGAGGAAGACCCTCGGTGCGCGACGGCAGGGCGAAGACGTCGAACGCGGGGAGAAGAGACGGGACATCGCGGCGTTCGCCGATCATGTGCACGTACGGGGCGCAGGGACGCGTCGCCGTGAGCGCGGCGAGCGCGTCGCGCTCCGGACCGTCGCCCACGATGACCAGCTGTCTCTCCCGGCTCAACAGGGGCAGCATCGCGCGGACGAGCAACGCCTGATCCTTCTCGGGCGCCAACCGACCCACCGTTCCGACGACCCAGGCGTCATCGGGGAGCTGGAGCCGCGCGCGCGCCATGCGTCGAGCGTCGGGGCCGGGCGCGAACGCCGACACGTCGATCCCGTTCCGGACCAAGTGCAAACGCGCAGGGTCGCACTCGCGGTTGTCGAGTGCGACCTTCGCGAGAGCGGGCGTCACGACGACGTAGGCGTCCACCAGCGTTCCGGCGGCTCGGCGCAACCAGAGGCGCCGGCGCCGATCGGGGTTGATTCCGTGCTTGGTGTGCACCACGGCAGACAGCGCGAGCTTCCCCGCGAGCGCCCCATAGACGAGCGCGCGCGGGTTGTGGGTATGCACGACGTCGACGCGCTCGAGCATCAGTCGCCGAGCCAACCGCCACGGCAACGACGGGTCGAGCCCACGTATCTTGCCTGGCGACGTCGTGCTCACGCCGGCCAGCCGAAAATTCTCCCCGTTCGGCCCCTCGTCCTCCGCCGACAGAGACACGGCGAGGACGCAGTGACCTGCCGCGCGCTGCGTCCGCGCCAGGTCGACGGCCACGCGTTCCTGGCCTCCGACCCCGAACGACGACAGCACGTGGGCGATTCTCATGGTCGTCACCGCCCGAGGCCGCGCAGCATCACGACGGGCGTCTTCGCGATCGTCCAGAGCTCGACGACGAGGAAGGTCCAGAACGTCTCGAGTGCGATCACGTAGGCGAGGTCGAAGAGCAGCTTCATTCGCATGTCGTCGGCCGGAGCGCCCTTGGCGTGCTCGAGCTTGAACGGATTCGCGATGAGGTCTTCGAACGCCGCGATGTCGCTGCCCGACACGGCGCGCCCGGTGTAACCCAGGGAGACCTGCGACAGCCCCGTGATGCCTGGCTTGCAGTCCCGCATTCGCTGCTCGAAGAACGGAATCGCAAGGGCGAGATCTTCGAAGAGCTCAGGGCGCTCCGGACGAGGACCGACGAGCGACATGTCGCCCTTGAGCACGTTCCAAATCTGAGGCAGCTCGTCCAAACGTGTCTTGCGGAGTAGCCGGCCGACGCGCGTGACCCGTGGATCCATCTCCTGGGCGAGCACGGCTCCCGTGAGCCTCTCCGCGTCGGGCCTCATCGTACGAAACTTGAGCATCTCGAATTCGACGAACGCGCATCGCCCGTGGACGTCGCGCCCGCGCAATGCGCCCGCACGCCTTTGCCGGTAGAAGACCGGGCCGCGAGAATCGATTCGGATCGCCAGGGCGATGAGCGGGAAGAGCCAGAGCGCGACGCAGAGCCCCACCAGAGCGAACGCGAGGTCGATGCCCCGCTTGGTCACGCGCACGAGGAGCGGGATGGCGCGGGGAGCCGGCCGCTCGAGCGCCAGCGTGACGATGGGGCGCATGATTCGATGGACGCGGACTGAGCTCGTCATGGGCACCCGCTCCGGGTCGCCATCGCACGAGCGACGGGCGCGGCCGCCTCACGGGGAGTCGCGCGGGCAGCCGACACCGCGGCGCGAAAGACCTCGGCGAACTGGCCGGCTTGGTGACGACGATCGAAGTGGTCGATGTCGATGGGGGCGCTCGTCAACGGCGCCGTGCCGGCCTCGAACGCCCGCAGCATGCGCTCCAACGACGAGGCAATCGCGACGACGTCTCGCGAGGAGACGACCTCTCCGACCCGGTGACGCCGCACGAGATCGGCGAGCGCTCCGTTCGGCGCGAGCACCAGGCACGGCCGGCGGAGGTACATGATTTCGAAGATCTTGGCCGGGTAGACCCTTTCGGCACCCGGCACCGCGTCGAGGATGCACACGACCGCGTGGGCCTTCGCCAGCTCGTCGATCGCGCGCTCGTGCTCGAGATACCCGAGCCGCTCGACTCCCAGCGCCTCGGTACCTTCAAAGTGGCGCGCCTCCGCCTCGACGATGCGCCCGATGAAGCGGAGCCTGAGCTTGCGGGCGAGCTCGGGCGCCCGCGCGTGCAGACGACGCACGGCCTCGAGCAGACTGCGCGCACTGGTCAGCGGGAAGATCGTGCCGACGTACGTGAGGACAAAGTGATCGCCGGAGGGACGGGGCAGGTCCGTCGAGAAGTCGTCCGGATCGTAGCCGTTTGGAATCGCGTGCACGCGCGCTCGGTCGAGGAAGCCGAAGCGCGCGCACAGTTCGCTCCGATAGGCCGCCGTCGCCGTGGTGACCGCGTGTGCGCAGCGAAGGAGCCCACGCTCGATCAGCGCCCCGACGCTCGCGGCCGCGGAGCTTTCCGTCCCATTCGAGCGGCCGGTCATACCCCACTCGTCGCGGTAATCGAGGACCACACCCGTACCCGGCCGCAAGCGAGCGAGGGGCGCCAGGTAGAACTGCGAGAAGGGCGGCGCGCTGATGAACACGAGGTCGTCCACGCCTCGCGAAATGCGCGTCATGAGCGCGCGCCGGGCTGCCGGTAGCCAGAGGACCTGCGGATCGGGCACGAGGCAATGGCTGCCGAGCTTGAGGAGGCGAACGCTCATTCGGCTCGTGAAGGAACGACCGTCCGTGCGCTCGGTCCTCAGTCGTTCCTTGGTCGCGTACGCCGGCTCGAGCGTCTTTGCGCGGACGATCTCCAGACCGAGCGGGACATCGCGCTCGAGCGAGGCGTCCCGGA
>DATGJA010000518.1:0-4400 GCA_035295445.1 Polyangiaceae bacterium
CGTCCATCTCGTCGATGGTCCTCGCTGGCGGCCGGCCCCCTGTCGTGCGCATGCTCGGCTCCGAGTCCCCGCGCGACGTCGCCATCGCGTGCCGGTACTCGCGGTCGATGTCCGTGCGAATCGACGCGTCGTCCGGCCCGCCCTCCTCGAGGTCGTACGCGGGGAGAGGGGCCTCCGGGTCGTAGCTTCCTTGCGCAGCGCGCTGCGCGGGCGCGTCGCCCGACGCGGGCTCCGCGGCGCTCGAGGCCGGCGCTTCCTCGGGGACCAGCTCGTAGCCGAGCTCGTGCAGCATGTCCGCAGCCGTGCCGTTGCTCGGATCGAGCGCGAGCGCCTCTTGGAGCGCCCGGGCCGCGGCGTCGCCGTCGAGCGACTCGACGAGCAAGCTCGCGATCTGCAGGAGCGCCGCCGAAGCCTCGCGCGGATGCCCGGCCTCGAGAAGCACGTCGCGCAACATCTCGTGCACCTCGAGCGATCGCGGCGCGAGCTCGAGCCCGACGCGCAGGGTCTCGATGGCCTTCGTGTAGATCCGCGAGCGCCGGAACGTCGCCGCCTCGCCGAGCACGCGGGCCACCTGCTCGAGGGTGGCGCTGGACGCCGGCTCGCCCACCTCTTCCACGACGTCGACGGTGCTCTCGACGACGATCTCAGCCTCCGGCTCGGTTGCCGCCATTGGCCGGCGAAGGTCGATCGGTTGCTCTTCAGCCTCGAAGTCGCCCTCGCCGACGTCCTCGTACGAGCCCTCGTCGTCATCCGAGGCGGATTGCACAGCCGGCGCCGGCGCGGCCGTCCGCGGCGGGATCGACGACGCCGGGCCGGGCGCCACCGACGAAGCGGCCAGCTGGCGGACGCCCTCGTCGTTCGGCGCGAGCTTCACGAGCTTCGTCACGAGCTCCCGGAAGAGATCGGCCCTACCCGTGTCGCGCGCGATGCGCGCCATCTCCTTTTGCACCTCGATGGCTTTGGCGGCCTGCCCGATGTGCGTGAAGGCCCGCGCCAAGAGCGTCAGCGTGTCGAGGTCGCGCGGGTTGGCCTGGAAGCAGATCTGCAGCTTGGCCAGCGCCTGCATCCCGTCGTTCGGGCCGCCGCGACCGAGGTACGCTTCGGCGGCCATGCGCGCGTGCGCCGCGTCCGGCCTATGGTGGAGCAACCGCTCGAGGACCTTCAGCGCGTCGTCGCGGCGACCGAGCTTGAGCAGCTGGGACGCGGCAGTTCCGAACTCCGCGATGGCCGCCTCGGGGTCCTTGGCCTGCGAGAGGGCCTCGGCCATGCGCAGGTGGGGCAGCGGGTTGGTCGGATCGAGCTCGACGATCTTCCGGAACACGCCGAGCGCGTCCTGGTTTTTGCCCTGTCGCTGCAGGCGGGTCGCCACCTCGTCGAGGGTGGCGAGCGCGTCGCTCGTCAAACCGAGCTGCTGGTAAAGCTCCGCCAGCATCGGCGTGATGTGCGCGTACTTGTCCTCGAGCTGCGGGACGTGCCGCGCGATGATCTCGCGAATCTGCTTGTAGACCGCGATCGCCTTCAGGGAGAAACCCTGGCTCGCGTAGAAGCGACCGACGCGTTCGTACGAGGCAATCGCGTCCCCGTACGCCTCCATCTTCGATTGGAGGTCGCCCATCTTCAGCAGGGTCCGAGCGTCATTCGGATCCTCCTGGATGATCCTTTGGTACTCGAGCACCGCCTTGTCGTACTTCTTCTTCTCGACGTACTTTTGGGCGGCGGCGAGCACCTTTTCGCGGTCAATGGCCACGACTTGCGAGTGCTCCTGAATGGTCCGTCGTCGTCCTTGCGGCGCGGCGACAAACCTTCGACCTTTGGCCTTCTGATCTTGGGCTTCTACTACGTTGCGACCAAGCCAAGCGGGGTCTTAATGACGGTGCGTGCGGCGGACGCGTCGATGCGGGCCTTGCACCCACAGCGGCGCGATGGTGACGGCACAAGAGGATGGCCACAGGATAACGAAGTTCGGGGCGGTCCGCGTAAACGGTTGCCAGAACAACGTGAAGAATAGCGCGTTTCTCGTACTACTGCACAGTTGCCGCTGGCTTGCCAAGGCGAGGGCGAGCGCGTCCTTCTAGCCTGGCATGGGGCGCGTTCTGCGCTCCTCGAGCCGACCGCGTATGACCTCGGCGCACCCCCTGGGCCGGCCAGCTCCACCGAGCCCGCCGCATCGAGAACCGTTGTAGGCGACGTGGCCGGGTGCAACTGTCCGAGATTGCTCGGGGGTTCGACCACTTGGTGGAGGGGGTGCGGTGCGCCGGGCCTCGACGCTCTGCGGCGTAGAACGTACGTTCGTTACCCAATCCCCCCATCGGGTCCCACCATGCAAAGCCAAGCTGACGCGCAAGCTCGTTCCCCTTCGCCGCCGGGTACGCAATCGGCTCTCTACCGGGCGCCCTTCGGCCTCGGCGGGCCGGCAGAGGTCGACGCGGCGCTCGCGGCCAAGCTCCTCGGCATCGCCCTCGCGCGCGGCGGCGACTACGCGGATCTGTTCTTCGAGTACCGCGCGGGCGGAGGGCTTGTCTTCGAAGAGGGCCTCCTCAAGAGCGCGTCGCGCGGCGTCTCGATGGGGCTCGGCGTCCGTGTCCTCAAGGGCGACGCCACGGGCTACGCATACGTAGAGCGGCTCGACTGGGACGCGATGAAGCGCGCCGCCGAGACCGCGGCCCAGATCGCGAGCGGCGGAGGCGCGGCGCACCCCATCGACGCGGCGCCGATCGAGCTTCCGCGTCGCTACGAGCTACGACAGGTCACGCTCGACGTGCCCGGTCCCGAGAAGCGCGCGCTCCTCGAGCGCGCCTCCGCCGCCGCGCACGCGTACGACGCCCGGATCATCAAGGTGGAGGCCAGCTTGAGCGAGGAGATTCGCGAGATCCTCGTCGTCACGAGCGACGGCACGATGGCCCGCGACGCGCAGCCGCTCGTGCGCTTCGGCGTGCGCGCCGTCGCCGAGCAAGGCGGTCGGCGCCAGGACGGGTCGAGCGGGGGGGGGGGCCGCACCGGGATGGGCTACTTCGAAGGCAAGACGCCCGAGTGGCACGCGCGCGCCGCCGCGGCTCAGGCCGTGACGATGCTCGACGCCCAGGAAGCCCCCGCGGGGCAGATGGAGGTCGTCCTCGCGCCCGGCGACAGCGGCATCCTCCTGCACGAAGCGGTCGGTCACGGCCTCGAGGCGGACTTCAACCGCAAGGGGACGAGCAACTACTCGGGCAAGGTCGGTGAGGCCGTCGCCAGCGACATCTGCACAGTGGTCGACGACGCGACGCTGCTGCAAAGCCGCGGCACGATCAACGTCGACGACGAGGGACAGGAGCCGGCGCGCAGCGTCCTCATCGAAAGGGGAAAGCTCGTCGGCTACATGCACGACCGATTGAGCTCGCGTCATTTCGGGCTCAGGCCCACCGGAAATGGACGACGCCAGAGCTTCGCATGCTCGCCGATGCCACGAATGACGAACACCATCTTGCTCGCGGGCGAGCGCGACCCCGACGAGATC
Organism: Polyangiaceae bacterium; assembly: GCA_035295445.1. Lineage (GTDB taxonomy): Bacteria > Myxococcota_A > Polyangia > Polyangiales > Polyangiaceae > Palsa-1150. Next base: position 3,494 of record DATGJA010000518.1, read on the forward strand.
CTGCGCACCGTCAAGCGGGGGATCTACGCGAAGAAGTTCGGTGGCGGCCAGGTCGACATCGCGAACGGCGACTTCGTGTTCTCGCTCACCGAGAGCTACCTCATCGAGGACGGCAAGATCACCGCGCCGCTGAAGGGGGTGAACCTGATCGGGAACGGGCCTGACGTCCTCCGCAAGGTGACGATGCTCGGCAACGACGTCGCCGTGAGCGACGGCGTGTGGACCTGCGGAAAGGACGGCCAGAGCGTACCGGTGGGCGTCGGGTGCCCCACCGTGAAGATCGCCTCGATCACGGTCGGCGGGACGAAGGTCGGCTAGTCCGCAGGCTCAAGCGAAGCGAGATAGCGGACACCGCGTAGGCGGCGAGCGCCGGCGCGTGTCGGCAGGACGTCCGCATAAGGTCTGTTAAAAGCGTGACGCGAGGGCCGCGGCTGCGATATGAAAGGCCGCTGCCACGGTGGGCAAACCCGGTTCATTCGTCTTGGTCGTAGGGCACCGGACGCTGGTCGACAGCGCCGAGGGAGCCGCCGCGATGCTTCGTCAGCTAGGGTCCGAGGTCCGCACCCTCGACATGTGGGACGACTTTGCCGGCATCGTCGAGCAGGCGCGCGCGGGCGGCGAGGTGCGCGCCATGGTCTTCGAAGCGGGGGAGCGGCCCGATCTCGCCGCGGCTGCGCTCCGGGCCGCCCGCAAGGTGCCCGAGCTCGACGAGACGCCCACGATCGTGACGCTCCCCCCGCGTCAGATCACGAGCTTCGATCCCGCGAGCGGCTTCGACGATTTCCTCGTGATGCCGTGCGTCCCCGCCGAAATCTACGCCAGGATCCGCGCGCTCGAGTGGCGCCGAAGCGAGTTTGCGACCGAGGAGCGCCTCAAGATCGGCGCCCTGGTGGTCGATAAGGCGGCC
>DATGJA010000519.1:0-8230 GCA_035295445.1 Polyangiaceae bacterium
CCGGGCGCATCGCCGGCATCGGCAAGGCCGGCAACCCCGACGTCATGCCGGGAGTGACGCCCGGAATGATCGTCGGCGTCACGACCGAAGCCATCGCGGCCGAGGGGCTCGTCGTGACGGCCGGAGGCATCGACGCGCACGTCCACTTCATCTGTCCCCAGCAGGCGCACGAGGCGCTCGCGTCGGGCGTCACGACGTTCGTCGGCGGCGGGACCGGCCCCGCGACCGGCACCAACGCCACGACCTGCACGCCGGGGTCGCGTCACATCGGACAAATGCTCCAGGCGACCGACGCGCTGCCCATCAACGTCGGCCTCACCGGCAAGGGCAACTCGTCCGCGCCGGAAGGTCTGGTCGACCAGGTCCGGGCCGGGGCGGTGGGACTGAAGCTGCATGAAGACTGGGGTACGACCCCGGGCGCAATCGACTGCTGCCTCCGCGTCGCCGAGCAGGAAGACGTGCAGGTCACCATCCACACCGACACTCTCAACGAATCGGGTTACGTGGACGACTCCATCGCGGCGTTCCGCGGGCGAACGATCCACACGTACCACACCGAGGGGGCGGGGGGCGGCCACGCGCCCGACATCATCCGCGTCTGCGGGGAGGCGAACGTCATTCCCAGCTCGACGAACCCGACGCGCCCGTTCACCGTCAACACGCTGGACGAGCACCTCGACATGCTCATGGTCTGCCATCACTTGGACAAGACCATCCCCGAAGACGTCGCCTTCGCCGAGAGCCGCATTCGCGGCGAGACGATCGCCGCCGAGGACATCCTGCACGACCTCGGCGCGATCAGCATCCTGTCGAGCGACAGCCAGGCCATGGGCCGGGTCGGCGAGGTCGTCACGCGGACGTGGCAGACCGCCGACAAGATGAAGCGCCAGCGCGGCCGCCGTCCGGACGAACGAGGCGACAACGACAACCTCCGCATCCAGCGCTACGTCGCCAAATACACGATCAATCCGGCCATCGCGCACGGGATGTCCGCCGAGATTGGCAGCGTGGAGGTGGGAAAGTGGGCGGACCTGGTCCTCTGGCGACCGGCCTTCTTCGGCGTTCGCCCCGAGATGGTCCTCAAGGGAGGCTTCATCGCGTGGGCACAAATGGGCGACGCCAACGCGTCGATCCCGACACCCCAGCCGCTCATCATGCGCCCCATGTTCGGCGCGCTCGGGAAGGCGACGGGAGCGTCCAGCCTCGCGTTCGTCTCGGGCCGCTCCCTGCTCGAGGGGGGGCTCGCCCAGCTGGGCCTTCACAAGCACGTCGTCGCGGTGAAAGGGTGCCGCGGCATCGGCAAGCGGGATATGGTGCACAACGCTGCGCTGCCCGTTATCACGGTCGACCCGGAGTCGTACGAGGTGCGGGCGGACGGCGTCGCGCTGCGATGCGAGCCGGCCTCGCGAGTCCCCCTCGCACAGCTTTACCAGCTCTTTTGAGTCGCCCATGACCTCCCCCGCTCGGTGGCGCGTCCTGCAGGTAGCCGACTCCGCGTTCCCGACGGGCGGCTTTGCCCACTCCGCGGGGCTCGAGGCGGCGGTTCACGCGGGCGAAGCGCGGACATCGGAGAGGCTCGAGTCGTGGCTGCACGCCCACCTGTGGAACGTGGGGACGTCGTCGCTGCCCTTCGTCGCCGCAACGCACGACCGACCGTTCGACGTGTGGGCGATCGACGCCCTCGCGGACGCCCAGATGACCAATCATGTCGCGAACCGCGCGAGCCGGACGCAAGGCCGCGCGTTCGCGGCCACGTGCGCTCGCGTCTTCGACGAACAGGCCGTCGCTGAGCTTGCGCGAGCCGCGGCGTCCCGGAGCGTCGCGTCGCACCTGGCCCCGGTCTTCGGCGCCGTGCTGGCCCTGCTGGGGGTCGATCGGCGCGAGGCGCTCGCGCTCCACCTGCTCCTCGCCCTTCGAGCGATCACGTCGGCCGCAATCCGGCTCGGCCTGGTGGGTCCGCACGAGGCCCAGCGCATGCAAAGGCGGCACACCTCGGCGCTCGAGGAGGTCGTGGCGGCGTGCGCGAGCCTCGATCCAGGCGAGGCGGCGAACGCTGCGCCCCTCGTCGACCTCTTCGGCGCGACGCACGATCGGCTGGACTCGCGTCTCTTCCAGAGCTGAACCGAGGAGGAAGTCATGGGTCACGAGCATGGCCACCAAGACGACCACGTGCACACGCACGAGCACGCGCGTGGGCCGGGTCTCTTCCGGGACCGGGCGCCGGCGCACCGCCGGGAGTTCGGGGAGCGGGCATTCACCGTCGGCATCGGGGGGCCGGTCGGCAGCGGCAAGACGGCGCTCGTCCTGGCGTTGTGCCGCGCGCTTCGCGACGGAATGAGCCTCGGCGTCGTGACAAACGACATCTTCACGCGCGAGGACGCGGAGTTCTTGCAAAGACACGAGGCCCTCGCTCCCGAACGAATCCGGGCGGTGGAGACCGGCGGGTGCCCGCACGCGGCGATCCGCGAGGACATCAGCCACAACCTCGACGCCCTGGACGAGCTGATGTTGTCGGTTCGGCCCGACCTCTTGTTCGTGGAGAGCGGCGGCGACAACCTTGCGGCCCAGTTCAGCCGCGAGCTCGTCGACTACACGATCTACGTCATCGACGTGGCGGGGGGAGACAAAGTGCCCCGCAAGGGCGGACCGGGCATCACGCAGAGCGATCTCCTCGTCATCAACAAGACCGACCTCGCGGAGTCGGTCGGGGCCAGCCTGGACGTCATGGCCCGCGACGCTCGTACGATGCGCGGCGAGGGACCTTTCGTGTTCGCGCAAGCCAGGCACGGCGTCGGCGTGCCGGCGATCATCGACGGGATCCTCACGGCCAAGCGCGAAGCCGAGCGCGACTAGAGATACCCCTTAGAGCCCGAATTCATCGCGCCGACAAACTACGGAAACAGGCCGCGTGGCACGTTCGCGTCGCTCGCCCGATAACCAGGGAGAGCCGGCCGAAGGAGCTCTCATGCGAAAGTGGCTCGCTGTACTCGCAGCGTGGTGCCAGTTGTCGTCCGTCGGATGCAGCAAGGACGAGGCGAAGCCGGCCGACGGAACGAAGGCGGCGGACACCGCGTCGGCGAGCGGACCGGCAGCCCCGAAGGCGGCCGCGCCTACCGGCGACACCATCAAGGTCGGGATCCTCCACTCCCTTTCGGGGACGATGGCAATCAGCGAGACCTCGTTGAAGGACGTCGCGCTCATGACCATCGACGAGATCAACGCCAAGGGCGGCGTTCTCGGGAAGAAGATCGAGCCGGTGGTGGTGGACCCGGCGTCGAACTGGCCGCTCTTCGCCGAGAAGGCCCGCGAACTCCTTCAAAAGGACCAGGTCGCGGCCGTCTTCGGGTGCTGGACCTCCGTGTCTCGCAAGTCCGTTCTCCCCGTGTTCGAAGAGCTCAACGGATTGCTCTTCTACCCCGTGCAATACGAGGGTGAGGAGTCCTCTTATAACGTCTTTTACACCGGCGCGGCGCCCAACCAGCAAGCGATTCCGGCCGTCGAGTACCTGATGAGCGACAAGGGAGGCGGCGCCAAGCGCTTCGTTCTCCTCGGCACCGACTACGTCTACCCCCGCACGACCAACAAGATCCTCCGCTACTTCTTGCACTCGAAGGGCGTAGCCGACGACGACATCAAAGAGGAGTACACACCCTTCGGCCACAGCGATTACCAGACGATCGTCGCGGACATCAAAAAATTCGCCGCGGGCAAGCGCACGACGGTCATCTCGACGATCAACGGTGACTCGAACGTCCCCTTCTACAAGGAGCTCGCCAACCAGGGCCTGAAGGCGCAGGACGTCCCCGTCGTCGCCTTCTCCGTCGGAGAGGAAGAGCTCCGGGGCATCGACACGAAGCCCCTCGTCGGCCACCTGGCGGCGTGGAACTACTTTATGTCGATCGACACGCCCGAGAACAAGGCGTTCATCGCCGAGTGGCAAGCCTACGTGAAGGCACAGAACCTGCCGGGCGGGGACAAGCGCGTCACGAACGACCCGATGGAGGCGACGTACATTGGCTTGCACATGTGGGCCCAGGCGGTGGCGCAGTCCGGGACGACGAGTGTAGACGCGGTAAGGCAGGCGCTCGGCTACCAGACGTTCCGCTCGCCGTCAGGCTTCACGATTTCTCTCGACGCCAAGAACCACCACCTTCACAAGCCGGTCTTCATCGGCGAGGTCCAGGCCAACGGCCAGTTCCAGGTCGTCTGGAAGACTGACGGCCCGATCCGAGCGCAGGCGTGGAGCCCGTTCATTCCAGAGAGCGCCAAGAAGGTCGCCGACTGGACGTACCCGTGGGTGTGCGGCAACTGCACCGAGCCGAAATACCCGGCGCCTGAAGCGGTCGCAAAACGGTGAGGTTCTGGCTCGCCCTCGCTGCGGCGCTGGTCCTGCTCACCGGGAGCCGGCGCGTCCTGGCGGAGGGCTTCGACGCGGCGGTGGCGGGCCTCGCGCGCGCGTCGCCGGACGACGTGGCCCGCGCGGTCGAGGCGATCGGGGCGAGCGGTGACCCACGGGCCCTGCCGATATTGCAGGCGCTTAGCGACGGGGAGCTCCGAGTCGACGACGACGGGCACGCGTACATCTACAACAAGGACGGCTCGCTGCGCGACGTATCGAACGGGACCGGCACAGCGGGGCCCGGGCATCCCCCGAGCATCGACAACGGGGTCCGTCGCGTCCTCGGCCCCCTCATCGCGCGGCTCGGACTGCAATCGTCCGACCCCGACACGCGACTCGCGGCGGTGGCGGATCTCGCGCGACGGGCAAGCGAAGAGGACCAGCCGGCGCTGCGCGACGCGCTCGCGAAGGAAAGGGTGCGGTCCGTTCGGCGCGCCCTCATCTCCGCGCTCGCCGAGGCCGATCTCGCGAGTGAGGACGCGCAGCTGCGACTCGCGGCAGTAAGGGCCATCGAGGATGCCGGCTCCCTCAACCTCGCCCCGAAGGTACAGGCGCTGACTGGACCCGGCGAGCCCGACGCAGGGGTTCGCGACGCCGCGAAGCACGCCGTTCGCTCGTTGCATCGCAAGCAGACCCTCGTCGACGGAGCGGCCGACGTCCTTTACGGAATGAGCACGGGTAGCATTCTCCTTTTGGCGGCCCTGGGCCTGGCGATCACCTTCGGCCTGATGCGCGTCATCAACATGGCGCACGGCGAGATGGTGATGCTCGGCGCATACGCGACCTATTCGACGCAGACCTTCTTCCACGATCACTTCCCGCAAAGCGAGCCTCTCTACCTCGTCGCGGCGGTGCCGGTGGCCCTCGTGTCCTGCATGGTGGTCGGCGCCCTCCTCGAGCGAACCGTCATTCGCCACCTCTACGGGCGCCCGCTCGAGACGCTGCTCGCCACGTACGGTCTCAGCCTCTTGCTCATCCAGATCGTACGCTCGACCTTCGGCGCTCAGAACGTCGAGGTGCAAAACCCGCCCTGGCTGTCGGGGGGATTCGAGGTCTTCGAGGACGTCGTCATCCCCTACAATCGGATGGCCGTCGTCCTCTTCACGGTCGTCGTCGTCGGGTTCGTCGCCTACGTCCTGCGCGGCACATCTCTCGGCCTGCGCGTTCGGGCCGTCACGCAGAACCGTCCGATGGCGGCCTGCATGGGGATCTCCACGGCGCGCGTCGACACGTGGACCTTCGCACTCGGGTGCGGCGTCGGCGGCCTCGGCGGGGTGGCCCTGTCGCAGCTCGGGAACGTGGGACCGGAGCTGGGCCAAGGCGTGATCGTCGACTCGTTCCTCGTCGTCGTCCTCGGCGGCGTGGGCAAGACCGCCGGGAGCGTGGTCGCCGCGTTCGGGCTCGGAATCTTGAACAAGGTGCTGGAGCCCATCGCCGGCGCCGTCCTCGCCAAGATCCTCGTGCTCATGGCGATCGTCCTCGTGATCCAGAAGAGACCGCAGGGCCTCTTCGCCCCCAAGGGCCGCAGCGTGGAGACCGCGTGACCCGCCCAGCCAGCCGCGGCAACGTGCGGCGCGAGCCCGCGACCTGGCTCATGCTCGCGATCTGCCTCGCCGTCGGCGCGATGGTCCCGTTGCTGAACGTGCTGCCGGGCGAGCACAGCCCGCTCCACGTCCCGGACTTCTTCGTCACGGTGATCGGCAAGCTCACGTGCTACGCGATCGTCGCCGTCGCCATGGACCTCGTCTGGGGATACGCCGGCATCCTCAGCCTCTGTCACGGCCTCTTCTTCGCCCTCGGCGGCTACGCCATGGGCATGTACCTCATGCGCGCCATCGGCACAGAGGGGATGTACCGCAGCGATCTTCCGGACTTCATGGTCTTCCTCGACTACAAGGAGCTGCCCTGGTACTGGCGCGGGTTCGACCGCTTCGGCTTCGCGCTCGCCATGGCGCTCGTCGTACCCGGCGTCGTGGCGTACGTCTTCGGGTTCTTCGCGTTCCGCTCGCGGATCGGCGGGGTCTACTTCTCGATCGTCACGCAGGCGTTGACGTACGCTGCCATGCTTCTCTTCTTCCGCAACGCGACGGGTTTCGGGGGCAACAACGGTCTCACCGACTTCAAGCGGATCCTCGGGTATTCGCTCCGCGAGCCGTCGACGCGCGCCGTTCTCTGCGCCGCGAGCGCCGTGGGCCTCGCGCTCACGTACGCGATCTGCCGCGCCGTAGTCGGCTCCCGCGCGGGTCGCGTCCTCACGGCCATGCGCGACGTCGAGGCCAAGGTGCAGTTTTCCGGCTACGACCCCGTCCGATACAAGCTCTTCGTCTGGACGCTCTCCTGCGTCCTGTGCGGGCTCGCCGGCGCACTCTACGTGCCGCAGGTCGGCATCGTGAACCCGAGCGAAATGCAACCGTCGAGCTCCGTGGAGATCGCGATCTGGGTGGCCGTCGGCGGGCGGGGCACCCTCGCCGGCGCGGCCGTCGGCGCGCTCCTGGTCAACGGCATGAAGAGCTGGCTCACCGCGTTGGTCCCGGCCGCATGGCTCTACGTCCTGGGCGCGATCTTCGTGGTCGTGCCTTTGCTCATGCCGCGCGGGATCACCGGCGCCGTCGCGGACGGAGCGCGCGCCCTCGTGGCCCTCGCGGCGCGCCTCAAGACGGGCCGAACCGAGGGTCGCCCACCGAAGGCCGGCCCCGTCGGCCTCGGCGCCGACGAATCGAGGCCCGCGGAGGTGACGCGGTCGTGAGCGCTCAGCTGCACGTCGACGCGGTGACAGTGTCGTTCGACGGCTTCCGCGCGCTCGACGCGCTGACGCTCTCGCTCGAGGCCGGCGAGCTGCGGTGCGTGGTCGGACCCAACGGCGCGGGCAAGACGACGCTCATGGACGTCATCACCGGCAAGACCCGGCCCACGTCCGGCGCGGTGCGGTTCCTCGATCGCGACATCACGCGACTGCCCGAGCACGAGATCGTTGCGGCCGGCATCGGTCGCAAGTTCCAGCGGCCCACGGTGTTCCCGGCGCACACGGTCTTCGAGAACCTCGAGCTGACGACGCGGGGACGCAAATCCGTGGCCCGGTTGCTCTTCGCGTCGCTGTCGACCGACGAGCGCCGGGCGATCGACCGCACGCTCGAGCTCATCGGGCTCGTCGAGCACCAAGATCGGCTCGCGGGCCTGCTCTCGCACGGCCAGAAGCAATGGCTCGAGATAGGGATGCTTCTCGTGCAGGACCCGAAGCTCCTGCTCGTCGACGAGCCCGTCGCCGGCATGACGCAGGGCGAGATCGAGCGCACGGCCGAGATCTTGGCGTCCCTCGCGGGCAAGCACACGGTCGTCGTGGTCGAGCACGACATGGACTTCGTTCGCAGCATTGCGCGCACGGTCACGGTCCTCCACGAGGGACGCGTTCTCGCGGAAGGGCCCATGCGAGAGGTCCAGAACGACCCCCGCGTCGTCGAAGTCTACCTGGGAGCCTGAGCCGTGCTGGAAGCCCGCGACCTGCACCTTTACTACGGGAGCAGTCACGCGCTGCGCGGGGCCAGCGTCGAACTGGCGGGGGGCACATGCACGTGCATCATGGGTCGCAACGGGGTCGGCAAGACGACGCTGCTGCGCGCCATCATGGGCCTCTTGCCGCTACGCTCGGGGAGCGTGCGATTCGAAGGTGCGGAGCTCGCAGGCAAGGACCCCAGCGCACGCGCCGCGGCCGGCATCGGATACGTGCCTCAGGGCCGCGAGATATTTGCCGACCTCACCGTCGAAGAGAACCTCGAGGTGGGGGTGCTCGGCAAGCGGGGCGCCGGCGTTCCAGACTTGGTCTTCCGCCTGTTC
>DATGJA010000520.1:0-2194 GCA_035295445.1 Polyangiaceae bacterium
TGGCCAGGTCGTGCGGGTCGTGAAAGCACCCGGTGTTGACGAGGGCGTGATTGAGAACGGGAAACGCCGCGCCCTGGGCGACCGGAGCCTCCCACTCGAAGCGGGAAGACCCCAAGCGCTCGAGCGGCCACCAACCGTAGAGCGAAGTACGGCCGCCCGAGTGGCAGGCGTCGATGCCGAACCAGGCGGAATCGACGGTCGCGGGGAAACGGCCCATCACCGAATCACAATAGTGCGCACCGCTGCAGTACTGGGACGCGAGGCCCTCCGGGCACCACGTGCCGTTGTCGTGCTTGGGGCGGCATGCCACCGCGGCCGCCACGACGAAGCAAGACGTCGCAAAGAGAAAGACTCGCGGACGGGTCGTCGTGCGGCTCACGGGACCGACCCCACGCTGACGCCGGAGAACCAAGTGGCCAGCTGATCGCACGGGACGGGGGTCGGCGACTCCGAGCCCCACGGGTTGCCGAGCCGAACACAGGGCTTGCCGCCGACGTCCGTGATGCCGATCGCGTAGTACGCGTGCTTCGGCTCGAGGTGGAACGCGTTCTTGTCCAATCCCGGCGGGGTGCTCAGCACGACGACCTTGCCGGCCGCCAGGTCGGCGCCGAGATCCGGCGTGCCGTAGCGCGGGAGGAGCCGCCCGATCAACCCGAGGCGAACGAAAGACGCGTCACGGCCCGTCAGGACACTCAGGGCGTCGGCCGGCAGTTCCCCGCGATCGATCGTGTCGTACCCACCGCGGAGTTGGGCGTAGGCCTTCTCGACGACCACGGGCCAGATCTCACGTTCGCCGCGATCGCCCAGGCGGGGATTGGCGTGGCCCACGACGTAGGGCGCCGCCACGGTCACGCGAACCGCGCGGAACGTCGGGGGCCCAAGCCATTGGGTCCGACGCTCGTGCAGGGTGACCGTGAAGCTCGTCACCTGCCCGCGCTCGTCGGTGTTCGCGACGACTGCGTTCCGCAAGAGGGCCCTTCCCGCAGGCGTGGCGCTCAGCCCCGCGACGCACGCCAGTAGGGCGCAGTCCCCCAACCGGCCCTGCCGCACGTCCTTCGGGTCGATGGCGTCCACGTCCCCGCCCTGCTTCGCGAAGAGAACCGGCGAGACGATGTCATCGTGGACGCAACGGTCGAAGCTGTGCCCGGGGTTGCCGAACTGGTGACACTCGTCGTTCTCCGGGTCACCGGCGCCCGCGTCCGGCATCCACCCTGCTCCACCCAACGCCGTTGGTCATCCCACGCTCCTTGCTCCCCCATCGCCCACGGGCGGCGCGGGTTGCGTGGATTCGCAAAGATGACGATGGAAAGGCTCGGGCGGCTTGCTCTACCGTTGCAGTTCGGGGGTCATGCCGGTCGTGCGTTCGCGGAAACTCTGGCTCGCCGTCCTCGCCGTCGGTCTCCTGCTGCTCCTCGGCGGCGGGCGCCGAAGCGCGCGCGCTGACGTCACTCCCCGTCCGGTTGCGACGGCCGCGACGTCCACGGACGAAGCGGAGCCCGAGCACGCGGAGGAGGTCGACCCCGGCGACGACTCCTGCTCCGCGGGGCGCCGGGCGATCGCCCAGTACCTGGACCTCTACAGGCGCGGCGCCTGCGCAGGGCACACGCCGTTTCACAGCCTGATCGCGCTCGTCCCGGACCCGACGGACTCGGGACGATCCGACTGGTTCGACTCGGCGCTCGAGGGGGTCGAAGAGGCGGTGGCGGCGGGCTTGGCGGGCGCGGGGCCGCCCGGCGCCGCGACGACGTACGTGCGCGACCGCGATTGGCTCCCGTGGCCGGGTGCCGACACCGCCAAGAGGCAGGCCCGCTGCTGGCCATCGAACCCAGGGGTCGTGCTCTACCGGCCCGCGAACACGCCCTGCACGGAGCCCGGCTTTCTCGTGCTCCTCGTCGGCGAGACCCCGACGTGGGGCGTGCGCGCCGAACAGCTCACCGCCGCCCTCGACCAGATCGACGAGCTCGAGGCCTGGGAGCGCAAGGAGCGCCTGCCCGAGTACCGCATCCTCGGACCGACGTTCTCCGGGAGCGCCGCGTCGCTCGCGGCCGTCCTGCGATCTCGCTCCGACCCGAGCCGAGGTCCCGCGAGCTTCGCGATCGTGTCCGGATCCGCCACCAACCCGCACGTGGGCGAAACGCTCGAGGCGGCCTTCGGCGCCGGGTCGGCGTCGAGCGTGTCGTACCAGACGGCGACG
>DATGJA010000521.1:0-7375 GCA_035295445.1 Polyangiaceae bacterium
GTTCGGGATCGCCGCGGCGGGGGTCGCCGCCGGCTCGGTCTTCGGGGCGGTCACCTTGTCGAAGACTTCTTCGCTCGACAAGCTGTGCCCGACGCGGACCACCTGTCCTCCGACCGCCCAATCCGACATCGACCTGTCGAAGACGACCGCATGGACGTCGACCATCTCGTTCGGTGTCGGCGCGGTTGCGCTCCTCGCCGGCCTCTACTTCGCGTTGCGAGGACACCGCGCCGAGGTGACCGCGAGGCGAGCCCCGGCTCCCGTACCTGCCGCACGCCCCTGGGTGGCCCTCGGATCGTCGGGGCTCGAGGGTTCGTTTTGAGGCGCCGGATCATCCGGGCTGCCGGAGTGATCGTCGCCTCCGCGCTGATCGCGGCGTCGGTGCCCGGGTGCAATCTCATCGCCAAGACCGACGATTTCAAGGTCGGCACCCCGAGCGTGCCCGACGCTTGCGCGACGGCGACGTCGAGCTGCGCCGCCGGGACATGCTTGCAGTCCTTCGATAACGCGCATCGAATCAGCGGATTCTCGAACGACGGATCGCTGCCCCCGCTCCCCGAGGCGGGAACCGCGGACGCCGCCGAAGCCGGCGACGACGGGTCCGAGGGCGAAGACGGCGGCACGGACGACGGCGCCGCCGAGGAAGCGGGCGGCGCCGACGGCGGCGCGTCCGAAGCAGGAACGGTCGAGGGCGGCGCCCACGACGGCGGCCGCGAGGGAGGCGGCGGAGGCGGGGCGCACAACGGAAGCGGTGGAGGCGGAGGCGGAGCCGGCGACGCCGGCGCCCCGAGCGGGGGGACGTCGCCCGAAGGAGGAGCCGCGGCCGGGCCGCCGTGCTCGAGCCTGCCGGACCCGGTCATCATCGTGGGCTCGGGTGGCCTGTCGTCCATCGCAGCCCAGCTCGGCGCCCTGACCTCGATGGTCCCGATCACGGTCGTCTTCGTGAGCGCGCACGCCTGCGACGGTGCGAACGCGGTGATCCTCAACCAGAACACCCTGACCCTCGGCGCGACGACGGGTACGTACTGGGACGTCAGCGGCACGGCGCACACCTGTCAGCTCGACCCCGGCGGCAACTACGCCGACATCGGGCTGAGCGGGCTTTTCCCGGAGGTTTGCCTCTCGCTGCCGCAAGGGACGTCCGGCGTCGGCGACTTCCTCGGCCCGGTCGTTCCTGAGGCCATGGTGGTCCCCATCGGATCGACCCAGACGTCCATCAGCGCCGAGGCGCTCTACTACACCGTCGGCCTCGGGCCGGCGGCTGTGGCGCCCTGGACCGACGCCAATTTCGTCTTCCAGAATCCGACGGCGACCTCACAGCTCGACTTCGGCATCGCGATTGGCGTGCCGTCCACGGCGTGGCAAGGAAGGCTGACCTCGGGTTCCAATCAGACCGTGACCGCCGTCGTGACGTCGAGCGCCCCTGAGAAGACGCTTGCGGCCATGAGCACGGATCTGGTCGAGAGCATCTCGCGCAGCTCGACGATCAAGGAGCTCGCGTTCCAGGACCTCGGCCAGCACTGCGCCTACTACCCGAACCTTACGGCGACGAGCGCGGACAAGACGAACATCCGCACCGGTCGCTACCGGGTTTGGGGCTTCACGCACATGTTCGCGAAGGTCAATGCGGCGAACGTGCCGCTCAACCCGAACGCCGGCAAGATCGTCCTCTTCTTCACGGGGGACGCGCCGACGCCCACGGGAAATTTCTTGCAGTTCGTGATCAACGACCGCCTCGTCCCCCCGTGCGCCATGTCGGTCACGCGATCCTCGGAGATGGGCGCGCTCTCGCCTTACAAGCCGCACCCGAGCTGCAATTGTTATTTCGACAGCGTGGCGACGGGGAGCACGACCTGCCAGGCGTGCAAGACGGCCGCGGACTGCCCCTCTACCGCTCCGAACTGCAACCTCGGCTTCTGCGAAGCGCAGTAGTCGCGCCCCGGCGGTTCGTCTCGTTCTTCAACACCCCGCAGGTCTAGAGCTTGCCCTGCGTCGCGCACGCCGTCGAAAGGTCGGGGCTCACGATCGCCGTCGACGCGATGTCGGCGCTTGCGCTCGCGGTGTTGATCCGGATGAAACCTGCGCCGCCGCCGCCCGCGCCGTAGAGCGGCGGTCCGCTGTCGGGGGCGAGCGTGGCGCCATCGTCGCCGTTCACCACCTTCCCCGCGCTGCCGTTGCCGCCCGTGCCGGGGTGGCCGGGAGCCGGCTGATCATTCGGCGCCGCGTTGGAGCCGCTGTAGTTCGCGCCGTTGCTCACCGCGCCGCTGCCGCCGTTCGCCGCCAGGGCGCCGAAGATGGCGACGGTGGGCGCCTCGAGCAAGATCGCTCCCCCGCTGCCTCCGCCTGCGCCGCCGCAGGAGCCCCCGCCGCCACCGCCCGCCGAGATGGCCCCCTGGGCACCGACCGTGATGCCCGTCGCCGACGCGACCTGCAGCGCGCCACCGCCCGCGGCGCCGTCCGTGCCGCACGGCCATCCCCCGGCGGACCCACCGAGCAACGGCGTGAGCGTGGCGTTCCCGTACGTCCGGCCGCCCGGCGCATCGGGGACCTGCGTCGACGCCGCCTTTCCCCCGACGCCGCAGAACGAGCCGCCGCCCGACGCGTAGCCCGTGTAGGCTGCCGAGTTGCCGTTCGCGCCCGCGCCGGGGCCGGGATTGGCGCCCGGCGCGTATCCGCCCGGGCCGGCCGTTTGCCCCGCGGCGGCCACCGACAGCAGCCCGTGGATCGCCACCGCGCCGCTCGAAGCGATGATGATCGCGCGGGGGCCAGTGAGCGCGAGGGTCGCGCTCGGATCGACGGTGAGGCTCGCCACCACGTAGAGATCCGCGGGCGTCGCGCTCGCGTCGTTTTGCGCGACAGTGACCGGGGCCGGCAGGCACGCATTGCCGCAGTTCTGCGTGACGTGAACGTCCGGCGGGCCCCCGTCCGCCGCGCCCGGCGCCCCGGCGTCGATCGACTGGGGGCCGAGGTTGGAGATCGGCAGCCCCATGAGAAAGCCGCCGTCGGGGTTCGGGACGAACGACGACCCGTCCCCTGCGGCCCCGTCGGCGTTCGCGCCGTCGGCCGGGGGACCTCCGCCCCCGTCCGCGCTGGAGTCGACCGTCGCCGTCGCGTCCCGTGCGGCGGCGCCGTCGCCCATCGCGCCTGCGTCGGGCGAGTTCGTTCCGACGGTGGCGGTCCTCGACATGTCCACCGGGTTGGTCGGGTCGAAGCACGCGCTCCCGCCCGCGCTCGCGACGCAGGCCTGGCCCTGGGCGCAGTTACTCAACGTCTGACACGGCGCGCGGCACTGAAAGTCGCTGCCGCACACGAGTTGGCCCGGGCAGGCGGTCCCGCCCGTACACACCGTCTCGACCGGCAGCTGGCACACGTTGTCGGCCCCCGCACCGCTCGGGGTGCACCGCTCGCCGGGAGGGCAGTCGCTCGAGCTGTTGCAGGCGTTGTGACAGCGCGAAAAGACGCACACGAGAGGCGTGTTGCAGTCGCTGTTGAGCGAACACGTGCCGGAGAGGCCGGACGGCGTCTGGCTGCTCCCGCAAGCGGGGCCGAGAGCCATGATCCCGCCGAGGAGACCCGAGACCGCCGGAACCGCCCGCATCGAAGCCTGCCGACCGCGCATTCGCCGTTCCTCCTCGTGGCGTCGAAATGAGACCGTCATAGGCCCATATTCGCGCCCAGGTCCGCCGTCAACGCGGCGTTCGGGCGGCGCCGCCGGCTCGAGCCAGGGGCGCGGCGCAAAGGGCCAGGTTGGCGTTCGTCCTGGCCGACACGGCCGCACGCACCCACTCTCTTGCATGCTCGCTCGACAGGAGTCCGCGAAGCTCGGCGTCGGCCTGCGCGACGTGGCCCAGCCGGTCGTGCGCGTGGACGCGGAACAACGCGAGGATTGGCTGCCATGCGCTCGCGAAGGGAACGTCTCCCGGTCTCGCCCCGACGACGGCGAGCACCGACTCCCAGTCGGCTCGCAACAGGGCCAGGCGTGCGCGCGCGGCGGCCAAGGCGGTGTCGAGCTCTAGAACACGGGTCACCGCAGCGCACCGCGCGAGCCACTGCTCGGCAGCCACCGCGTCGTTCTCGGCGACGGCTTCGGAGACCATGCGACACGTGACGAGCTGCGCGAACCCAGCGTCGGCAAAGAGCTCCCGTGCCGTCTCGAGCAGCGCTCGGCGTTCGAACGGGGTCGACGATCCGACGTCAATCGCATTGAGAAGCGCGTTCAGCACGTAGTAAGCCCTCTGCTGGTCGACGAGGTCCGCGCCAGGCCGCGCGAGTCGGGCGCGCGCGCGGCGCCATTCCTCCCGGAGCGGCGCGGCCCTCGCGGCGAGGTTCTCCGTGGTGGGAGGGCCGCTTCGCACCCACTCGAGCCCCGGAGGAACGGCGGTGGGGTCATAGACCGCTCCGGACATCGGGCGCCGGCTCACGACGTCCGGAGCTCGGGGGGCGAGGACGTTGACGGACTGGCAGTACGCGCAGCGAACCTGGCCGCCGGCGACGGGAACCGAAACGGGCGCGCCGCAGTACTGGCACTGAAGAATGCGAAGCTCTTGCGAGAATGCGCCTCGATCCATACCGCTCAGTCGAGCCAGCGCACGCCGCCCTTGGCAAGCGCCGCGGCAAGAGCGGCGCTACGAGCCCCCGGACAAGGGCTTGGCCGCCCCGGCTGGCCGTCGTCCGCGGCCAAGCGTGCTAGACGCGCGCGCCGTCACCCGCGCCGGCACGGTGGACGGTCCAGGCGGGTGGCCCGGCCCGAATGGCACCCTACCCGGTCCACGGACGGCTGTCCCGGGACGCTCGTGAACTGTCCCTGACAGGCGACGCGGCACTCGAATCAGGGTAATCCGCGTTGTTCCGGCGCGGCACGCCCCTCGCTCTACGACGGCGCACGCATGCTCGCCACCGCGCTCAGCGCCACGCTCGTCGGCCTCCAAGCACACCCGGTCCGCGTCGAAGTCGAGGCGATGCGCGGACCGCCTTTCTTCGAGCTCGTCGGCCTCGCCGAGGCCGCCGTCCGCGAGAGCCGCGTACGCGTCAAGAGCGCGCTCGCGCAGATTGGCGTCAGCATCAACGAGTGCGGCTTGGTCGTGAACCTCGCCCCCGCCGACGTGCGCAAGGCGGGCAGCGGATTCGATCTCGCCATCGCCGCGGCGGTCCTCGGAGCACTCGGGGCCGCGCCGCGCGACGCGCTCAAAGGTGCGCTGTTCGTGGGAGAGCTCTCGCTCGAGGGGACCGTCCAGCCCGTACGCGGCGTCCTCGCGCAGCTGCTGGGCGCACGGGCGCGACGGGTCAAGCGGGCCATCGTGCCGCGCGCGAACGCGGCCGAAGCCGCCCTCGTCGAGGGGATCGACGTGCGCACCGTGGGGTCGCTGCGAGAGCTCGTCGACGCGCTCCGCAATCGCGGGGATCTTCCGCGCGCCGAGGCCTCGGTCGAACCGGCGGGCGAGTCCGCCCCCGATGACTTGTCCGACGTCCGCGGACAGTCCGCGGGGCGGAGGGCGCTCGAGATCGCGGCGGCGGGCCACCACAACCTCTTGATGATCGGCCCCCCGGGTGCCGGCAAGACGATGCTCGCTCGCCGCCTGCCGGGTCTCTTGCCGCCCCTCTCCACGGAAGAGGCCCTCGAGGTCACGGCGATTCACAGCGTCGCGGGGCTCCTCAGCGCGTCACGCGGCCTGTCGCGCACCCGCCCGTTCCGCGCGCCGCACCACACCGTCAGCGAGGTCGGGCTCGTCGGGGGCGGAGACGGCCCGCGCCCGGGCGAGGTGACGCTGGCCCACCACGGGGTCCTCTTTCTCGACGAGCTCGCGGAGTTTCGGCGCTCGGCGCTCGAGTCCTTGCGCCAGCCGCTCGAGGACGGGCACGTCACCATCTCCCGGGCCCAGGCCAAGGCGACCTTCCCGGCCCGGTCGCTGATGGTCTGCGCGATGAATCCCTGCCCCTGCGGCTACCTCGGCGACGGCAGCGGCCGGTGCGCTTGCTCGCAAGAGCGCGTGCGGAGCTACCGCGCGAAGATGAGCGGGCCGCTCGTCGATCGGATCGACGTCCACGTCGTCTTGCCACCGGTGGAGGTCACGGCGCTCCAGAGCCACGAGCGGGGCGAATCGAGCGCCCGCGTCCGCGTCCGCGTCGAGAGCGCGCGCGCCGCACAGCTCGAGCGCTACGGTCGCGGTGAGGTCGCAGCCCCAACCAACGCCTCCCTCGCGCCGCGGGACCTCGAACGCGTCGCGGCGCTCTGCGCGGCGGGCGCCCACCTGCTCTCGGCGGCGGTCGAGCGCCTCGCCCTGTCGGCGCGGGCGTACGGCAAGGTGCTGCGTGTCGCGCGGACGATCGCAGATCTGGAAGGCTCCGCCGCGCTGCGCCCCGCCCACGTGGCCGAAGCGGTCGCCCTGCGCGTGCTCGACCGCGGGCCCCTCGCGGCCGCGGCGTGATCGGACACGGCGCGCGTCGCATCGGCCCCCCGGGGCGCGCCGCACGAACCTCGTGGGACCAGGCACATGGAGAACGAACATGCTCGAACAGATTGCTGAGAAGTTGCGTGCGCTGAGGGCCGTGGTCGCGGCGGTAGAGAAACAGTTCGGCAAGGGCGCCGTGATGACGCTCGGCGACGACGAGGACCCCGAGCCGGTCGCCACCATCCCCACCGGCTCGGTCGCGCTCGACCTGGCGACGGGCATCGGCGGGTACCCGCGCGGGCGCGTGGTCGAGATCTACGGGCCCGAGTCGAGCGGCAAGACGACGCTGGCCCTGCATGCGATCGCCGAGGCGCAGCGGGCGGGCGGTGTCGCAGCCTTCATCGACGCCGAGCACGCGCTGGACGTCGCATACGCACGCGCCATCGGGGTGGAAACGGACAAGCTGCTCATCTCGCAGCCGGACACGGGAGAGCAGGCGCTCGACATCACGGAGATGCTCGTCCGCTCGAACGCGATCGACCTCGTCGTCATCGACTCGGTCGCCGCGCTGACCCCGAAGGCCGAACTCGAGGGGGAGATGGGAGACGCGCACATGGGGCTGCAGGCGCGCCTGATGAGCCAGGCCCTTCGCAAGCTCACGGCGGTGTCCTATCGGGCAGGAACGACGCTGATGTTCCTCAATCAGCTCCGCCAGAAGATAGGCGTGACGTTCGGATCTCCGGAGACGACGACAGGCGGTAACGCGCTCAAGTTCTACGCGTCGATGCGGTTCGACGTGCGCCGCATCGGTCAGGTGAAGATCGGTGACGAATCGGTGGGCGGGCGCACACGGGTCAAGATCGCGAAGAACAAGTGCGCGCCCCCGTTTACCGAGGCAGAGTTCGAGATCCGCTGGGGGACCGGCATCGACGCGATGAGCGAGCTCCTCGACATGGGCGTCGGTCGGGGCCTCATCGAGAAGTCGG
>DATGJA010000522.1:0-9664 GCA_035295445.1 Polyangiaceae bacterium
CTTGACGTGGGTGACGCGAAGCCCCCTCGCCTCGAGGAGCGCGCCCACCGACGCGCTGGCGAGGCCCTTTCCGATCGAGGAGACGACCCCACCGGTGACAAACACGTACTTCGTGGGTTTGCGGGTCATTGCAGGGGCGCCTCCCTCGCGGCTTATCCAGCGGCGAGTAGCACACGCGCCCGCGACATTCGAGGCAGAGACCGCAGCGCGCTTCGTGCTATGTTGACGATCCACCTCGAAAAACGGCCGCGACTGCCTTCACGGGGTGTACACGCCCACGGGCCAGAGGTGATACGCGTCTTGTCCAGCGGCGCTGCTCGTCGCGAGGCTCGCGACTCCGAAGACGGCCCACGAGCCCGACGCAGCCGACGGCGCGGTGACGGTGAGCGTCGCCGTGCGGCCGTTGTTCGTCGTGGGGAACACCATCCCCTGCGCGGTGATCCTCGTCGTGCTCGCGATCGTTGCCGTGAAGGTCATCGACGCGGAGCTCGAGCCGAGCGGCGTCGACTCGAGGACCCAGTCGTTCGAGCGCGACGTGCTGAACCCGGCGAACGGGATGTCGACCGATGCGCCCGCGGCCACCGTGTACCATCCCTGCGGCGCGCTCGAGAGGTAGTAGGGAACGCCCGGCATCGCGGGCACGCACGGGTCGCCGCCGGCCGCCGCCGCCTGGTTCGACCAGACGCGCTGGTAGAGGACGTTGCCCTCGTTCCATTGCGTGCCGAGGCAAAGATCCGCGAGCTCGCCCCCCGGGGCGGTGAGCGTCGGGGCCGACGTCCACGGTTGCGTCGCGTCCACCGCGCCGAACCCCCAGCCCATCCCGGGCTGCGGATCGGTGGCCGCCTCGACGATCTCGTGACTCCCCGTGATGGTGAGGTCCTGGATCTCCGTCAAACCGGTCCCCTGGGTGGGGCAGCGTTGGCCCACCCCGAAGGCGTCCCCCATCGAGTCGAACTGGTCGTGGAACCCACCGAAGTACTGACAGTTCGTGTTCACACCGTTCATCGGATCGATCGCGACGATGCCCTTCGGAAGAAAAAGCATGTACATCGTGCTCCCGTCCTGCGCGGCCGCCGAGTTCGATGCGATGGCGCTCGTGATGTACGAGAGCATGGTCGGCTGGTCGGGGTTCTGCGTGATGGCCGGACCGGTGACGTGTACGCTTCCCGACGGCGCGCCGACCCCGTACTCGGACGTCACCGTCGTCCACCACTGACTGGCGACGAGGGCGTCGGCGAAGGCGAAGATCTCGCTCGCGAGGGTGTCCCCGCTCGACACCACGGTCACGAGCTTCATCGACTTGAGGACGACCTTCTGCGCCCCCGGGACCTGCGGCCACGTCGGGGGCGTCGCTGGGACGAACGGTTGCGAGGGCGCCGCGTCGACGCCCGCTCGCGCATCCCTGGCGGCTTGCCCGCCGCCGTCCTGAGTGCCCGTGGTGGGCGGTGGGGCCGCGGCCTCGACGAGAGGAGCCGTGCCCGACCCTCCATCGTCGCCGCCCCCGTCGGCCGCGGACGCGTTCACCACCGTCACGCTACAGCCCGTAGAAACCCCCAAGGAGATGACAGCGGCCCAAGCGGTCGGGACGAACACCGCGGAAGAAAAGTGCATGGACGACATCGTGACGTCGAAGCCGCCTCGGCCGCAAGCGGAGCATCTGCCGGCCGGGTGTGTCATGATTAACGTGAATGCCCGACGCCCACATCGGCCTCACCGGCTTCGATTGCCTGCACTTCGTCGTCGAGGATCTCGAACGGTCGAGGCGCTTCTATCGGGACAAGTTCGACTTCACCGAGGTGGCGCGCGCGGGCGACGACCTGGCCACCCGGAGCGGCCAGCAGTCCGCCGTCTTCGCCGCGGGCGACGTGCGCGTCTGCGTCTCGACGCCGACGGCGGCGCGGTCGAAGGCGTCCCGGTACCTGCGCCGGCACCCCGCGGGGATCATGAGCGTCGGTCTCCGCGTGCGGAGCCTCGACGACGCGATCGCGTTCCTCGAGGGCCGCGGCGCGACCTTCCTGGACGATCCGCTCGACGAGGAGGACGGACGCGGGGGCCGCTACCGCTCCGTCGAGGTGGCGACGCCGCTCGGGGATCTGGCCTTTCGCTTCGTCGAGCGGGGGGGCTACGAGGGGTTCGCCCCGGGCTTCACGGACCTCGGTCCAGGCAACGCGGCGCGGCCGGACAACGCGTTCGGCATCCACGCGATCGATCACCTGACGTGCAACGGGCTGACGATGCAGCCGATTGTCGCGTGGTACCGCGACGTGCTCGGCCTCGTGCCGTTCTGGGAGGTCCGCTTCCACACGGCCGCCGCGCTCGCCCCCGGCTCGGGCCTCAAGTCGGTCGTCATGTGGGACCCCGGCAGCGGCGTGAAGTTCGCCACGAACGAGCCGCTGCGGCCGCACTTTCGGGATTCGCAGGTCTACAAGTTCGTCGACGACAACGGCGGCGCGGGGGTCCAGCACGTCGCCTTCGAGGTGCGCGACATCATCGCCGCGGTCGCGGAGCTCGGGCGTCGCGGGGTCGAGTTCACGGATACACCGCCCGCGTACTACCGCGACCTGCCGCGCCGCCTCGAGGCACTCGGCATCCACAACGTTGAGGAGCCGCTCGACCTGCTCGAGAAGCACAAGATCTTGCTCGACGGCTCGCACGACCGCTACATGCTCCAGATCTTCCTGCGGGACGCGAAGGCGCTCTACTCCGACGAGCGGGCGGGCCCTTTCTTCTACGAGATCATCCAGCGCTGCGGCGACGAGGGGTTCGGCTACGGCAACTTCCGCGCGCTCTTCGAGAGCATCGAGCGCCATCAGCGCGCCGGCGCCGGGGGTTCGCCGCTCGCGGTCAAGGACGCGCGATGATCGATCGGCAGAGCGCGGGCGCGTTCCCCGCCGAGCCGCACAGCGTCTTTCGTGCCCCGGACGGCAAGATCGTCCACGAGGAGATGTTTACGCGGGGGGGCTTCGACGGGCCGTTCACGTACTTCTACCACCGGTTCCCCGTGCCCCCGCACCGCGATGCGCGCGTGTCGGCGCGCGGATGGCCCGCACCCGTCGCCGCGGCAGACGGACCGAGGCCGCTGCGGCGGCGCCTCTATCAGTCGGATCGCGTCGCGCCGGGCGGCATGCTCGTCGACCGTCGGACCCCTCTCCTCTTCAACAGCGGGCTGACCGTGCTCGTCGCCCGACCCGCGCTGACCGACGACGTGTACTTCGCGAACGGCGACGGCGACGAGCTCTGGTTCCTGCGAGGCGGGTCGGCGCGTCTCGAATCGCCGTGCGGCTGGCTCGAGCTGCGCGGCGGCGACTACCTGTGGATCCCCAAGTCGATGATCCACCGCTGGCACCTCGCCGGCCCGGTCTCGCTGATGGGCCTCGAGGCGCGGGGCGGTGTGGCGCTCCCGCGCTCGTTCCGCAACCCCTTGGGCCAGCTCCGGCTCGACGCGCCCTATTCGCACCGCGACTTCCGGCGGCCACAAGGGCCGGTGGCGACGTTCGACCAGGTTCCGGAGGGGCCCCGGGAGCTCCTCATCAAGAAGGGCGGCGTGTTCACCCGCTACGCGCTCGATACGTCACCGATGGACGTCGTCGGCTGGGACGGCTTCGTCTATCCGTTCGCCTTCCCGATCGAGAGCTATCGACCGAAGACGGCGCCGTTCCACCTGCCGCCCACGATCCACGCCACGTTCGAGGGCGACGGATTCGTCGTCTGCTCGTTCGTCCCGCGCCTGGTCGACTATGATCCGCGCGCGGTGCCTTGCCCGTTCCCGCACTCGAGCGTCGACTGCGACGAGATCGTTCTCTACGTCCGCGGGGACTTCACGAGCCGCAGGGGCGTCGGCGCGGGCGCCCTCTCGCTGCACCCGGCGGGGGTGGCGCACGGTCCGCACCCGGGCGCGTACGAGGGTAGCCTCGGCACGAAGCGGACCGACGAGCTCGCGGTCATGGTCGACACGTTCGAGCCGCTCGCCGCGACAGCGCAAGCCGCGGCCCTCGAGGACCCGGGATACGGCGAGTCGTGGGGATGACGTCTCACCGAATGGCGGCGAGCGAAAGCCACCGGCCCTCGGCGCTGGGGACGAATGCGCGCGCCCGCTCGCTCGTGACGACCACCTGGTCCTCGTACCAGAGGGGTAGCCAGTGCATCTGCTCGCGCTCGCGCGCTTCGAACCGCGCGTAGATCGCGCGACGTGCACCCGGGTCGATCACCTCGTCTCCCGCGTCGAGCAGCGCGTCGAGCGCGGCGTCGCGCACGCGTCCGCGGTTGGCGCCGGCGGGCGGGACCGACGACCCGTGCAGGAAGTGACGCAGCACGTTGGGCTCCGTGAGCTCGGGGATCTGGAGGATCGCGAGGTCGAAGTCGCCGCCGTTGAGGCGGGCAATCATCGTACCGATTTCGAGGGGAACGACGGTCACCTCGACGCCCGCGTCGCCGAGCTCCTGCGCGACGAACCGGGCGACGTCGGTCCGCAGCCGCTCGGTCGACGCCAACATCGTCAGCCGGCGCGCGCCGCTCGCGGCCAGCGTCGCGCGGGCCGAGCCGGCATCGAAGGGCAAGGGCGCGGCGTCGGACGCCGCCCAAAGCGACGGAGGGAGCAGGCCCCCGGCGGGGCGCGCGCGCTGGTCGAACAGACCCGAGCAGATCGCCGCGCGGTCGATCGCGAGCGACAGAGCCCGTCGCACGCGGGGATCGCCGAGGGGCGCGTGCTCCTCCTCGATCACGACGTAGGTCAGGTTCGCCCCCGGGCGGTCCGCGACGAATAGCCCCGGCTGGGCCCCGAGAGCGGGGAGAAGGCTCGGCGAGATCAAGTTGAGCGAGACGTCCGCTCGCCCCGCCTCGAGCCGTAGGGCTCGGGCGTTCTCGTCGTGGACCGTCCTGAGCTCGATCGGGTGCATCGCGATCGTCGCCCCACCCGACGCGGGAACCAGGCGGATGTCTCCGGGCGAGACCTGGGCGATCGCGTAGGGCCCGATCCCGTCGAGTGTGCCGTCCGGTGCGGGAGGGGATGCGGCCTGATCCGCTCGAAGGATGGGGAGCTCGAGGTCGGTGGCCAGTGTGGCGTGCGAGCGCGCGAGCCGCACGCGGACCCGGCCGTCGCCCTCCTCGGTCGCGTCCGCGATGGCCTCGACGACGCGGGCGTGCCGCGAGGCGACCGCGGGTGAGGCGAAGGCCCGGAGCGTGGCGACGACGTCGCGCGCGCGGAGCGGCGCACCGGAGTGGAATTGCACGTCGTCGCGGAGTTCGATCTCCATCGTGAGCGGATCGATCCACCTCCACCCCCGCGCGGCGTAGGGCCGAGGCTCGAGCGAGTCCGGGTCGAGGCGCACCAGGCCCGCGTGGATGAGGCGCGTCGCGCGCATGCCCACCGCGTCCGTGACGTAGCGCGGGTCGAGCGTGTCCGGGTCGCTGCCGACGAGCACCTCGAGGGTCGCGGCGTCCTCGGGGGACGATCGCCCGCGGCAGCCCGCGCAGGCGAGCCACGCGATCCCGCAGAGCAGGCGTGCGGCGAGGCGACGGCCCTGGCTCCCTTTGGTGCTACTGATGAGCGCCATGGTCCACCGGTTCGCACGGGGGTTCGCGATGGCCTCCGCGCTCGCGCTCTCGCTCGTCTCGCCGGACGTGCGGCCCGACCCCCCGCCGGACGCCGGGGGAGCGGCCCCCTCTTCCGACCGATCGCCGGAACTCGAGGCGGCCGCGCGCGCCATCGCCGGCGATCGCGCGCTCGAGGCAGGCAGCGTGGGCGTCGCCATCCTGGACGTCGATTCGGGGCGCCTGCTGGCCGCGGTCAACGAGCACGTCGCGCTCAATCCGGCCTCCAACGCCAAGCTATACACGGCGGGTGCGGCGCTCGCGATCCTGCGCGGCGAGCATCGCTACGAGACCACGCTGACGGGCAAGCTCGAGGGCGACGCGATCGCCGGTCCCCTGGCGATCCACGGCTTCGGGGACCCGTCGCTCACCACGGCGGACCTTTGGTCCCTCGTCCACGAGCTCAAGGCGTACGGCGTCCGGCGCGTCGAGGGGGACGTCCTCGTCGACCAGCGGTTCTACGACGATCAGACGACGCCGCCCGCCTTCGAACAGCAGCCCAACGAGTGGGCGGCCTTTCGCGCGCCGGTGAGCGCCGTCGCCGTCGACGAGAACTGCATCACGTTGACGGTGCGTCCGTCGGCGGCGGGAGCCGGCGCGCACGTCGAATTCGACCCCCCCGGCTTCGTCGACGTGGACGGCAGCGTCCGGACGTCGGACGAGGGAGGCGCCGACACCGTCGAGCTCGCGCTCGCGGGCAACGGGCCGCGGATGAGCGCGAAAGTGAGCGGCGCCATCTCGCGCGACTCGAAGCTCGTGCGCTACACGCGCCGCGCGGAGGACCCGCGCCTGCTCCCCGGCTACGCGCTCAAGGCGCTCCTCGAGCAGGCCGACGTGAAGGTCTCGGGCGACGTCAAGCTCGGATCGGGCAAGGGTCGGGTCCTCGCGAAGCACGAGTCCGAGCCCCTCGCGACGCTCCTCTACGGCTTGGGCAAGCGGAGCGACAACTTCTACGCGGAGATGGTGTTCAAGAGCCTCGCAGGCGAGGCCCGAGGGCGACCGGCCAAGACGGGCGACTCGTCGGACGTCGTGACGAAGTGGCTCGATCGCATCGGCGCGAGCGATCAGGGGGTGGTGATCAAGAACGGCTCGGGTCTCTTCGACGCGAACCGGGTCACCGCGTGGGGAACCGTCCAGCTGCTTCGCTGGGCATGGCGCGACCCGGAGGTCCAGCCCGAGTATCTCTCGCAGCTGTCGGTGGGAGGGGTCGACGGCACACTACGCAAGCGGTTTCGGCCCGAGTCGACCCGGCGCCGCGTCCGAGCGAAGACGGGCACCCTCGACGACGTGATCAGCCTGAGCGGATACGTTCTGCGGGAGAACGGCCGGGGCCCGGTCGCCTTCTCGATCCTCTTCAATCGGGTGGGCGGCAAACAGGACGGTGCGCGCCACGCGGCCGATCGCCTCGTGGACCTCGTCGTGAGGTGGGCGGACAAGCACTGAATCGACTACTCGCGCATGTGCTTGCGGATCTTGCCGAGGGCCTGCTCCTGGAGCTGGCGGATGCGTTCGCGCGACAGGTTGTACTTGTCGCCGATCTCCTTGAGCGTGAGCTCGTCCTCGTCGTCCAGACCGAAGCGCCACCGGATGATGCGCGATTCGATCGGTGTGAGCGTGGTCAGGAGGCGCCGCACCTCGGCGTTCCACTTGAGGTTGGCGAGCGACTCGTACGGCGAGAGGGCGCCGTCGTCCTGCAAGAAGTCGATGAACTTGCGCCCGTCTTCGTCGCCGACGGGGCGATCGAGCGAGAACGGCGTCTCTGCCCAAGAGCCCTTCACTTTGTCGAGCTTGTCCTGCGGGATCCCCGTCTCGTGCTCGAGCTCACCGAGCGTCGGCTCGCGGCCCGTTCGCGCCAGCACCGCCTGCGTCGCGCGCTGGATGCGGTTGTGCGTGTCGAGCATGTGGACCGGGATGCGGACCGCCCGGCCCTTGTCCGCGAGCGCGCGGCTGATCGCGTGACGAATCCACCACGACGCGTACGTCGAGAACCGGTATCCGCGCGTGTGATCGAAGCGCTCGACCGCCTTCATCAGGCCGATGTTCCCCTCTTGGATCAGGTCGATCAGCGGGAGCCGGCCGCGGTTGTATCGCCGGGCGATGGACACGACGAGGCGCAGGTTGGCCTTGACGAACTTGTTCTTCACGACGCGCGACCTCGTCGCGGCGTCGGCGATCTTTTCTAGGAATTTGTTGTACGCAGGCGTGATGGGCAGTTGCGTGGCCCCGGGGATCGGCTCGGCCCCCTCGTCCTGCGCGAGGGCGGCGTCGCGCTCTTCCTCGCCGGGTTCCTGGCCGAGCTTGCGGACGGTGTACTCGGCGTGCGCGATCCACAACCGGTCGCTGTCGGCGAGGCGGATTGCCTTGGCCAGCGACACGCAGAAGGCCCGGTACTTCTTGTCTTGTTCGCGCGTCAGCTTGTTGTGCTTGCGGAAGGTTCGGAGCAGCTTGCGGAGCTCCTCGATCTGCGGCAGGTCGAGCGCCTCTTCCCCGATCGGCAGATCCTTCTCGAGCGAGTCGAGCGCCGCGTCCGCGGCCGCGTGAAAGGAGAGGATGGCGGACCAGTGCTCCACCTCCGCGCACTCGACGCCGATGGCCGTCTCGAGCTCTTCCTCCGGCCCCATGACGGGGTGGGTGGCCATTTCGCGGAAGTAGCGGGCGAGCATCGAATCGCCGCCGCCCTCTTCGATCTCGCGGTCGCTCGGCGCCCGCGCGGTGGTGAGGACGCCGGAGCCGGCGTCGACGGGCGTGTTCTCGAGGTCGAAGTCCTCCTCGGTGAGCGTGACGTCGTTGCCGCTTACCGCGCCGAGCGCCGGCACGTCGCCGTCGAAGTCCTCGTCGAGCTGCGGCTCTTCGGGTGCCGCAGGCGCAGCCGCTGCCGCCCCGCGCGAAGCGGCCTTGGCCGCAGTGGGTTCGTGTCGGCCACGCCCTCCTGCACGCCTGTCGGGCGCGATGGCCGCCGCGCTGCTCTTGGTCTTGCTCATGGCCGGTTTTCCCTCGCGTTCGGGGGTGCGGTCGTGTGGGGTTGCGCTGGACGGGGGGTGCTGCGAGCTCCGACGCGCCGCGGCGCGCGGCGGGACGATTCTGGGTCCGGAGCCTGAAGAGCTTGTCCTTGCACCTTTTGCACCTGGGCTACCTTCGCCACCGCGCGCGCCCGTCTTGATGGAATTTCGCGCACTCGACGGCGGCGGCGGCGGCGCGCGATTTCGGGTTCGCAAGGATTGGGGTGCACTCTTGGGCATCGATCGGGCTACGGGCTCCTCTGCGGAAATGGTCCACCTAGCGGCCGTCCGTCATGCAAGTGAGATGATTCAAGGGCCTTTGCCATTCTCGCCTTCCCGTCGGCAGGAAGAGCTCGCGGCCCCTCCCCTATGGTTGCCGACGAGGGTCAGCACTTATTACGTCGGCAGGCTTCGCCAGGTTCTGCGACGACGTGGTCGCTTGATGAGCTTTCTCGCGGCGGTCGCGTTGCATTCGCTTGGCCACGCGCTCGTCGCGCTCGTCGCAGGGGCGCTCGCTGTGGCGCTCGCGGCAAGACTCGGGATGGGCGGTGCTTCGTCCGGCCGCCTCTGGCCCGGTGCTCCGCTCGAGGACCAGGCGTTTTGCCTGACGCTCGTGGGGTTCGCGATTCTCGTCGTCAAGGGAACCGCCGGCGCCTACGCGACGTTCGTTCAGGCGCGCATCGCGGGTGAGGTAGGCAGCGCACTGCGGTTGGATCTGCTGGATTCGCTGTTCTCTGTTCATCGATTGCGCCATCCACGACACGGCGATCATGGGTCACCTCGGTCCGCACATGCGTCGCCCGCCGCCCAGGCGGTAGCGGCGTTGACCGAGCGGGTTCGCGAGGTCGAGACGGGCCTCGAGCAAGGGCTCCTCGGGGGTGCGCGAGCGGCGGCACAGCTTGTCCCCCTCGCTGCGCTGCTCGTTGCGCTGTCACCGCCGATGGCCGCTGCGGCGGTCGTCGTGTTGGCCGCGTTCGGGGCCTCGCTGCGATGGGCGCGCTCGGGACATCGACGGGCGATGCGCAGCGCGGCGCGCGAGCGCGAGCAGCTCCTCGACGCGGCGGACCAGGCTGTCC
>DATGJA010000523.1:0-6197 GCA_035295445.1 Polyangiaceae bacterium
CCTAGTCATCGGCGCCGGCGTCACGGGTCTCGCCACCGCCGCGGCGCTGGGCGAGGCGGGCGACGACGACTACCTGGTTCTCGAGCGGGACGCCGAGGTGGGCGGCTGGTGCAAGACCGTCAAGAAGGCCGGCTTCGTCTGGGACTACTCGGGCCACTTCTTCCACTTCCGTCATCCGGAGATCGAGGCCTGGTTGCGCGCGCGGATGCCGGAGCAACGGATCCGGACCGTCGAGCGAAAGACGTTCATCGCCTACAAGGGCCGCTGGGTGGACTTTCCGTTCCAGAAGAACATCCACCAGCTGCCTCAGGAGGACTTCGTCGACTGCCTCTACGACGTCTACTTCGCGCGATCGAGCGACGTGAAGCGCGAGCAGGCGGCCTCCGAGACAAACTTCAAGGAAATGCTGTACGCGCGCTTCGGCCGCGGGATCTGCGAGCGGTTCCTCGTCCCCTACAACGAGAAGCTCTACGCCTGCGACCTCGCCACGCTCGACACGGACGCGATGGGCCGGTTCTTCCCGCACGCGAACCTCACCGACATCGTCTCCAACATGAAGCGGCCCGACAACGCGAGCTACAACGCGACGTTCACGTACCCTGAAGGCGGCGCGATCGAGTACGTGCGCGCTCTCGAAAGCGCCGTCCGTCCCGGGGGCGTCTCGCTCGGCGAGGGTCTCGTCGGCGTCGACCTGAAGCGCAGGATTGCTCGTACGACCCGCCGTCAAATCCGCTTCGACCGGATGGTCTCGAGCGCGCCGTTCGATCGACTGGCGGCGATGTGCGAGCTCGACGCCGCCCCCTCGACGTGGGACTGGAACCGCGTCCTCATTTTCAACCTGGGCTTCGACGCCAAGGGCGCGAAGGACGTCCACTGGGTCTACTACCCCGATCGGGCGACCTCCTTCTACCGCGTGGGGTTCTACGACAACATCCTGGACGGCGACCGCCTCAGCCTCTACGTCGAGGTCGGGTACCCCAAGGATGGGGCCATCGACGCCGCCGCCATGCGCGAGCGCGTCCTCGCGGACCTGCGCCGCGAAGGCCTCGTGACCTCCCAGAGCCTCGTCGCCGATCATTCGGTGGTGCTGGACCCGGCGTATGTCCACATCACGAAGCGGTCGCTCGCCGAGCACAAGCGGCTGACCGCGCTCCTCGGCGCCTGCGGCGTGTGGTCGATCGGCCGTTACGGCGGCTGGACGTATTGCGCCATCGAGGACAACATCGTGGAGGCTCGCGCGCTCGTGTCGAGCTGGAAATAACGCCTGTTTCGTACTACTGGGGGCACTCCCAATGGCAGCCGTACAGCGACCCCGACCCGCCTCTCAGCCCGCGGAGCCTCACATCTCGATCGTCATCCCCGTGTACAACGAGCAGGCGATCCTGCACGCCGCCGTCGTGGACCTGCGCGAGCGCCTCAAGCCCCTCGGCTGGAACTACGAGATCATCCTGGCCGAGAACGGCTCCAGGGACCGGACGGTCGACATCGGGCACGAGCTCGCCGACAAGTACAAGGAGCCGGACGACGGCCAGGTCAAGATCGTCAGCCTCGGTGAGCCCAACTACGGAAAGGCCCTCAAGCAGGGCATACTCCTCGCGCGCGGGAACATCGTCATCTGCGACGAGATCGACCTCTGCGACACCGACTTCCACAAGCGCGCCGTCGAGATCCTCGAGACCGGCGCGGCCGACCTCGTCATCGGCAGCAAGCTCGCCGTGGGGGCGGCCGACGAGCGGCCGTTCATCCGGCACACGGCGAGCATCGCGTATTCGACGCTGCTCAAATGGATGCTCGGGTTTCGCGGCACGGACACGCACGGCCTCAAGGCGTTCCGCCGACTCGCGCTGCTCGACGTCGTGCGCTCCTGCCTCGTGGACAAGGACGTCTTCGCGAGCGAGTTCGTCATCCGGGCCGACCGGGTGGGGGTCCAGATCCAAGAGGTGCCCGTCCACGTGATGGAGAAGCGGCCCCCGAGCATCAACCTCTTCAAACGCGTTCCCAACGTCATGAAGAGCCTTGCCAAGCTCACCTGGTCCATCCGCGTGCGCGGCTAGGGTGTCCGCAGACGACACACCGAACGAATCGCACTGCGACACTTTTGCGACGGAGCACTAATGGCGTACGCCGGGTGAGGCGCCCGGATACGCTCTGCCCATGCGCATCCTCTACGGCGTCGTCGGCGAAGGGATGGGCCACGCGACGCGGAGCCAGGTCGTGTGCGAGCACCTCGTCGCCCGGGGGCACGAGGTCAAAATCGTCGTCAGCGGCCGCGCGCACGCGTTCCTCTCGAGAGCCTTCCGCGACGTCGTCGAGATCCGCGGGTTGACGATCCGCTACGTCGACAACCGGATGGACCGGGACGGAACCCTCGCGCAAAACGTCCTCGCCGCCCCGGGGCTCATCGCGACGAACGTGAGCGCGTACTTCGACAAGGTCGCGCGATTCCGCCCCCACGTGGTCATCAGCGACTTCGACTCGTTCGCGTACCTCTTCGCGAAGCGCCACGGCGTGCCGATCCTGTCGATCGACAACCAACAGATCATCAGCCGCTGCAAGCTCGGAAAGTTCGCCAAACAGGGAGCGCGCGTCGACTACCAGATGATCAAGGCGTTCGTCCGCGCCAAGCTTCCCGGCTGCGACCACTACGTCATCACGAGCTTCTTCCAGCCCCCCATACGGAAGAAGTACGCAAAGACGACCACGCTCGTGCCGCCGATTCTCCGACGACCCATCCTCGAAGCCAAGTCCTCGGCGCGGGCGGCCTCGCACGTCCTCGTCTACCAGACGTCGACGAGCGATGGGGCACTCCTCGACGAGCTCGCGCGCGTCAAGGGAGTCGACTTCGTCGTCTACGGCCTGCGCAAGAACGGCGTCCGCGGCAATTGCGTCCTCAAGGAGTTCAGCGAGCAGGGGTTCGTCGCCGACCTCGCGTCGGCGCGCGCCGTCGTCTGCAACGGCGGCCTGTCGCTCATCGGCGAGGCGCTCTACCTGGGCAAGCCGATCTTCAGCGTGCCGGTGCATAACCAGTACGAGCAGCTGCTCAACGCCCGGTATCTCGAGGAGATGGGGTACGGCCTGTGCGCCGATCGGATCCAGGCGGAGCTCTTGAGGCTGTTCCTCAGCGAGGCCCACAAGTACGCGGGCCGCGTGGCCCGGCACCGGCAAGACGGCAACCAAGAGCTCTTTTGCGCCGTCGACCGCCTCCTCGAACGCTTCGCGCGCGACGGCCGCAAGCGCAAGGAGAAGGGGGCCGACGCGTGATCCCGTCGCTCGTCCCGCCGAGGGCCGCCATGGCCGTCGCCGAGGGACCCCTACCGCACGAGCAAGTCGACGTGGTCGTCGTCGGGGGCGGGATCAACGGGACGGGCGTAGCCCGCGACCTCGCGCTCCGCGGCGCTCGAGTCGCCCTGTTCGAGCGCAACGACCTCGCGTTCGGCGCGAGCGGGAACTCGAGCGGGATGATTCACGGAGGCGTTCGGTATCTCTCCACCGCCCCGCACGTGACCGAGGAGTCCTGCCGCGACTCGGGGTACATCCAGCGTATCGCCCCGCACCTGCTGTTTCGCATCCCGTTCTTGATGCCGGTGCGCACGGGGGCGATGCGGCGCGTCTACTTCGAGCTGCTCGACGCCTACTTTCGCGCGTACGACGACTTTCAGGACCTCAAGCACAGCGAGCCGCACTGCCGGCTCGACGCGGCCGACACCCTTCGCCTCGAGCCGGGGCTCGTCGGGTCGATTGTCGGGGGGATCACGTTCGACGAGTGGGGCGTGGACGGCGGCCGGCTGTGCGTGCTCAACGCCGTCGACGCCGTCGAGCACGGCGCGAGGGTGTTCACCCACACGGCGGTCGAGTCGATCTCCCGCGCACCGGCCGACGCGGCGGCGCCGCGAAGCTACGTGGTGCAGGCGCGAGACCGACGGACGGGCGCCGCGCTGCGAGTGCGCGCCCGCACGGTCGTCAACGCCACGGGCGCGTGGGGGCCCGTCACCGCCGCGCTCGGTGGCCTGGACGGGGCGAACGTGCGCGTTCGGCCGGGCAAGGGGATCCACGTCGTCCTCGATCGACGAATCACCAACTACGCCATCCTCTCGGAGGCCATCGACGGGCGGCAGGTCTTTCTGTGCCCGTGGCAGAACGTCACGCTCGTCGGGACCACGGACGACGACTATTACGGCGATCTGGACGACGTCCACGCGACGAGCGAAGAGGTCCGCTACCTCGTGCAGGGCGTCGCGCGCACGCTCCCCGGGGTTCGAACCGCTCGTGCGATTGGCACGACCGCAGGCGTGCGGCCGACGCTCTTCGCGTACGGCCCCAACGAGGACGCCCTGTCGCGCGATCACCGCGTCGTGGATCACACCGCGGACGGTGCGCCCGCGGTCTATTCGATGATCGGCGGCAAGCTCGCGAGCTTCCGCCTGTTCGCGCAGGAGGCGGCGGACCGAATCGCCTCCCGCGATCTGGGCCTCCAGGCCCCATGCTCGACCCACGCGAGGCCGTTGCCGGGGGGTTCGGCCGTCCCCGACGCGGTGGCGCTCTCTCGGCGCCACAGGATCACCCCGGTGGCGGCGCGGCGCCTGATCTACCGCCATGGGTCGCGGGCGCTCGACTTGCTCGAGCGCGCGGCCGGCCGCCCCCGCGACCTCGACGTCGTCTGCCCGTGCGAGCCGGTCCTCGAGGCCGAGGTCCGCAACGCCGTTCGACGCGAGTGGGCTTGCTCGGTGGACGACGTCGCGCGCAGAACACGCCTCGGCCTCGGGGCCTGCGGCGGCATGCGCTGCGCGGCCCGATGCGGGCAGATCGTGGCCGAAGAGCTCGCGCGACCCCCGTCGTGGGGACGAACGACCGCGCTCGCGTTCTTGCAACACCAGGCGCGCGGACGGGTCGTCGCGCTCGGACCGGATCAGGCACGCCAGGAGGCGCTCGTCGCGGCGCATGTCCGCTCTTCGCTGGGTTCGGCGTGAAGCCTCTCGTTTGCGTCGTCGGCGGAGGGATCGCGGGGGCCGCCGCGGCCCTGGCGGCCGCGCGCGAGGACGTGCGCGTCACCCTCGTCGACGCGGGCACGGGAGCGTCGGGCCTGTGCACGGGCGCGATCGATCGCGCGAGCGTACCGGAGCCGCCGGGACCCATCGGCCCCATCGAGGACGGCGCTCGCGCGATCCTCGACGCGCTCGGAGCGTACTTCGTGTCGAGCGCTGGCGCGCTCTTCGTGAGCACGGGGGGGGTCGTCCGGCCCGCCGCGGGCGGAGACGCGTCTCTCCTCGACGTCGCGCGGCTCCCTCCGGGACCGGTGGGCGTCGTGGCGTGCTCTCGGCCGGGCTGGGACGCGGCGGCGCTCGCCGTCGCGTGGGGCGAGAGATACCGCGTCTTCGACGCGGCGATCCTCCGGACGGCCGACGAGCGCGCCGTCCCTGACGCGGACTTCGCGGCGCGCCACGACGACCCCGAACGCCTGGCCTGGCTGAGCGAGCGCCTGCGGGAGGCCGTCGCGCGCCAGGGCCAGGACTGGGCGGCGCTCGTGCTTCCCCCGTCCCTCGGCGCGACGTGGCCTCGTGCGCCCGAGCTCTCCAGGCTCGCCGGGTTGTCCTGCGGGGAGGCGATCGGGCTGCCCGGTGGGCCCGCGGGGCTGCGCTTCGAGGCGGCCCGCGATCAGGCCCTGAGCGCTGCCGGCGTCGAGCGCCTCCGCGCTCGCGTGATGGGCATCCAGCGCGCGGATGGGGCGTGGCGAGTCCTCGCGCAGGGCGCCACCGAGATCGATGCGACGGCCGTCGTCCTGGCCACGGGCGGCCTCGTCGGAGGGGGCGTCGAGTACGCGCCCGCCGAGGGAATGCACGCGACCGCGGTGCCCTACGGGTCGCGCCCGTTCCTGCGACTCACGCTCGACGCGCCGGCGGTCCTGGGCGTGCGCGGCGCGCCGCTCGAGAGCCCGTCGTCGCTCTTCGGTACGACGCCCGAAGCGCTGGCCTGGCCGTGGACCGAGGATTGCCCGCTGGAGCGGGCGGGCGTCGTCTCGACCGCCTCGGGCCTGTTCGCGGCCGGAGATCTGGTCGCCGACGCGCCGCGCACCTGGCTCGCGGCCCTCGAGGGCGGCGCGCGAGCCGGCAGGGCCGCGGCTCAGTGAGCCGGGCCCCGCTGCATCGCCTCGTGCAGAACACGCCACGCCACCTGGAGAACCGCGTCGCCTCCTTTGACCG
>DATGJA010000524.1:0-10690 GCA_035295445.1 Polyangiaceae bacterium
TTCGGACGGCAACCTCGACATAACGCACGCGTCCGATTTCATCACGATTTCTTGGACCAAATTCCACTACTCGGGGCGGCGAACGGACCCAGCGGGCGCGAGCGGCGGCCACCAGTTCTGCAACCTCATCGGGCATTCGGACAGCAACGCGTCGGAGGACACCGGTCATTTGCGTGTAACGCTCCACCACGTCTGGTGGGCCGACAACGTCGTCGAGCGCATGCCCCGGGTCCGCTTCGGGCAAGTCCACGTCTTCGACAGCCTCTACACGGCGAGCGGCAACGACTACTGCATCGGCGTCGGCGCGAACGCGAACATCCGCGACGAGAACAACGTCTTCCTGGGTGTCAAGAACCCGATTGACAGCACCTCGTTCGCGAACGCCGGGAGCGTCATTCAATCGAGCGGCAACGTCTACCTGAACACGACGGGCACAACGGCGGACGTCGGCGGGAGCGCGTTTGTTCCGCCGTACTCCTACGTGCTCGATCCCGCATCCAGCGTGCAGGCGTCGGTGCAGGCAGGCGCCGGGCCGCGGTGAGGCAGGCGAACCGCGAATCAGCCCAGGGCGACGATGCCGTCGTTCACGAGCCCGTCGAACGCCTCGTAGGCGACGAGGAGCGTGAGGGCCGAGGTATCTACGATCTCCTCGACGGTGGCCCTTCCGTCGACGCACGTGAGCAAGTACGCCGCCTCTCGGGTGAGAGGCCGGTGCTTGAGCTCCTGCCAGGTGACCAGCATTCGGGGCACGGCGTCCGCCCTGGGAAACTCTCGCGTGCAATGGGCGCGGATGCGCTGGGTGCAGCGCGACTTGATCCGTTGCGCGACGGCGTGCGCCGGGTCCACGTAGACGATGCGGCTCGCGAGCACGAGGGCGGCCGCGCCGTCGCGCGCTTTCATTGCGCGAAGCAAGAGCGACTCGAGCTCGGCGACGTCGTCGGAAGGAGCGCCGGCGCGTCGGTCCTCCGGGCCGAGCCTCTGGGGTGGCGCTGGGACGGCCGAACGCATCCGAATGTCCGAGTGGAGGTCTTGCCGCGGAGGCCGCACCGTCGGCTTTTTCCACGGGGTCCGCTCACATGCCGCGGGGGTGTTCGCCAGGAGGCGATGGGCGAAGCGGCGCATGACCGAAGGGACGGGCTCGCCGGGAAGCGACTTAAGGTGTCAGCGCATTGACGCTTGGGCGTCGAAGCGAACGCGGGCGTTTGCGCCGAATTGCCGGATGCCGGCGAACCTCAATTGCGTAGTCCGGCCTGATCGGTGGGGGTACGAAGGGCAGCGCGCGTTGCGCGGACAGGCTCGGCGGCCGCCGCGACGCTGCATCGATCGCATCGCCAGTAGAGAACCGGATTTCCGTGCGCATCGCGCACTCGATGGAGCGTCCAGCCGTCCCGTGCGAGGACGGCCGCGCTCGCACGCGGCGCCGCTCGACCGCAGTGGTCGCAATGATAAGCCTGGAACACGTCGGACCTCCTTCGCAATCGGGAGGGACGGCTCGCCGGCCGGCTCCCTTAAGGTGGCGCGGTCCGATTGGCGCCGCGTCGGCGCACGCGACCGCTTCGCGGCCGCGATGGGCTCCCCCCAGATGTCCGATGGGAGCGCGATTCCGTCGCTTGCGACGACGAGGACGCCCCGGATCCTCGCGAGGGAGCGGCGACCATCGCCCGAAATCGCGTTGACCAGCGGGCGCCCGCGACGATTCCGGCTGACACGAGGAATCCAGGCTTGACGGATACCACCGTCCTACGGGCGGCGGGCACCTACCCGAGCTCAGAGCCCCCGAGTACGCTGACCGCGCACGGAGGCCCCCCCCATGAGAGCTCGCCTTATCGCTTGGATGGCCGTCGGACTCGTCGCGACCGGGACCGCCGTCAGCGTGAGCTGCGGGGGCTCGACCACGCAAGGCTCACCCGACGGCTCGGCGCCTTCGGGTTCGAGTGCTTCGGGGAGCGCGTCGGGCGCGGGGGGCAGCGGCTCAACCGGCAGCGCCAGCGGGAGCGAACAGACCACCGGCGCGTCGTCGGCGTCGGCCGGAACGGGAAGCGCTGCGGGCGCGGGGAGCGGGGCCACGACCGGAAGCGCAACGGGGGCCAGCACCGGAAGCGGCAGCAGCGGCATGTCGTCCACGGGGACGACGACGTCCACCGGCGCGTCGGTCACGCTGTTCCACAAGAACCCGACGCGCGACGGCGTATACGTCGACGCGAAGTTCAACAAGGCCGCCCTCATGACGGTGCATCGCGACACGACCTTTTCGCCGACCGTCACGGGCTCCGTCTACGCTCAGCCGCTCTATCTGGCGAACGGCCCGAGCGGCGGGGAGGAGTTCTTCGTCGCGACCGAGCAAAACCATGTCGTGGCCATCGACGCGACCGGCAAGGTCGTATGGGACAAGACCTTCGGCGCGCCCGCGACCTCGGGGCTGCCGTGCGGCAACATTAACCCGCTCGGGATCACCGGCACACCGGTCATCGACTCGACCGCGTCGCCGCCCATCATCTACTTCGACACGATGACGACCGGACCGAAGCACATGATTCACGCGGTCTCTCTGAAGGACGGCATGACGGAGCAGCCCGGCTTCCCCGTCGACGTGAGCGCCAAGGTCTCCGGCTTCGACTCGCCCCACCAGAATCAGCGCGGCGCTCTGCTCCTGCTCAACGGGACGCTCTATGTGCCGTACGGCGGACACTACGGCGACTGCGACCCTTATTTCGGATGGGTCGTGGGGGTGAACGTCTCGAGCGGGGCGGTGTCGTCGTGGCACACCAAGGGGAGCCGCGGGGGGATCTGGGCGGTCGGCGGCCTAGCGTCGGACGGGACGTCGATCTTCGCCGCCACGGGGAATACCGAAGGCGCGAACGGCACGTGGGCCGACGGCGAAGGGATTTTGCGGCTGTCGCCCGCTCTCGCGTTCGGCGGCGCGACCACGGACTACTTCGCGACGACGGCGTGGTCGCAAGACGATACGTTCGACACGGACCTCGGCGGCACGGGCCCCATCCTCTTCGACATGGGCGGCGCGCACTTCGTGATCGCGATGGGCAAGGACACGAACCTCTATGTCCTCAGCCGGGACAACCTCGGGGGCGTCGGCGGTGCGCTGACGACCACGAGCGTCGCGAATGGAACGCTCATCGGCGCGGGCGCCGTCTACGCGACTAGCCAGGGCATCTACGTGGCCATCCGCGTCTACGGGAGCACGCCCAAGGGCTGCCCCACGGGAGGGGGCGGGAACCTCGCGGCGGCCAAGATCACGCCGGGCTCGCCCCCCACGGCGAAGGTGGTCTGGTGCGCGGCCGAAGGCAGCCTGGGGTCCCCGATGGTCACAACCGACAACGCGGGGACGACGGTCGTGTGGGACGCGAACACTCGTCTCTACGGCTAC
Source organism: Polyangiaceae bacterium (assembly GCA_035295445.1). GTDB lineage: Bacteria > Myxococcota_A > Polyangia > Polyangiales > Polyangiaceae > Palsa-1150. Next base: position 3,386 of record DATGJA010000524.1, read on the forward strand.
GACGGCGACACCGGAATGAAGCTTTTCGCTGGCGGCGCCTCGGGCGACGCGATGGCGGCGGGGGTCACGGGCTTCACCTCGCCGATCGCGGCCAACGGTCGCATCATGGTCGGCGTCCCGGGGTACCTCTACTCGTTCAAGCCGTGACCTTGGTCATGTGAGGTCCATCATCCGCTGCTCGAGGCCTCGGCCCTTGGACACGCCGCTGATGCGCACCTTGTTGGTGAGGAGCTCCCAGAGCACGAGGCCGATGACGGTCTCCGCGTCGGCGCTTTTTCGCTCGAAGTATACGACGATCTCGAGGCGCTCCTCGTCGAGGTCCACGCTCTTGATGAGCGGCAGCTCGCGAAGCTTGTGCACTGGGACCTGACCCTGCTGGGAGCCTCGGCTCGTCCCGGGCGCGACCTTGATGCGTACCTCTTCGTTGGCCGCCGTGAGGTCCGTCATCGAGCCGCTCGCGACGACCCGGCCGCGATCGAGGATGGCCGCGGCATCGCAGATCTCCTCGAGCTCCTGCAGGTTGTGGCTCGACACGACGATCGTGCACCGCCCCTTCTTCGCCAGGATGAGCTGCCGCGTCTCGAAGGCCACCTTCGGGTCGAGGCCCGCGGTCGGCTCGTCGAGGAGCACGAGCTCCGGCTCGCCGAGGAACGCCTGGGCAAGGGCGATCCGCTTGGCCATTCCGTGCGAAAGGCTCCCGCAGCGCTGCGACCACCAGCCTTTGCCGTCGACCTCCTCGAGAGCCAGCTCGACGGACTCGCGCACTTTGAGCTGCGGGATGTTCTGCAGGCGCGCCATGTGAACGAGGAAATCGCCCACCGACTCGGACGCGGGGAGAAGGGCGTCCTGGGGCAAGACCCCCAGCCGCGCGCGAAGACGGTCGACCGCGTCCGGCTTGAGACCGAGGACCTCGACGGCTCCCTCCGTCGGGCGGAGGTACCCCGCGAGCATCGAGAAGGTGGTCGTCTTTCCGGCGCCGTTCGGGCCGATGAGACCGTACGCGCTTCCCTTGGCGATCGAGAGGGTGACGCCGTCGACCGCGGTCTTGGGCCCGAATCGCTTGGTCACGCGCTCGAGACGACACGCGACGTCCTTCAAAGGTCCCTCCGGGCGAAGAGCACGGCGCCCGCCGCGGTCAGCGCCGCCGAGAAGCCGAGGAGGATAGCCACGGCGATCGCCGCCCTCTCCCCGCTCGGCGAGACGAGCATCGTGTCGTACGCGTTGGGGTAGAGGTACTCGTACCAGATCATCCCGCGAGCCATGGTGCCTACCCCTCCCGCGACGGTGTCGCGCACGCGCGCGAGAAACCCGCCGAGGCCGAAGAGCCAAAGGACGAAGAACACGGCGAAGGTCGTCAGCAGCGACAGCATCGGCGTGCGATAGGACGCGCTGACGAACGTCGCAATTGACGCCCACGCGGCGGCGATGACCACCGCGACGAGCCAGAACCGTAGCCCCCACCCGAGGGCCTCGGCGAACGTGGCGTACCCGCGGGTGATTGCGACAACATCGGCGACAAGGTCGATAACGAACGTCACGAGGGAGACGAGCCACCAGAGCCCTAGGAACTTGCCGACCAGATAGGACGACCGCCGCACGCGCACCGTCCAGAAGCGCACGCCTCGGTTCTGCAGATCGCCAGTCACCGCGTCGAAGCCGAGCAGGGCTACGAGGAGCGGCAAGAACCAGACGGTGATCTTGAGGAACACGAGCAGCGAAGAGGGCACGCTGGCGATGTACGCGGCGAGGGCGGCGTCGCCGGTGGCGTGTTCGATCGCGGCGCGCTTGAGCTCCACGTAGGTCGCGGTTGACGTCGCCTCGGCGGCGAGGCGGTCCGTCCGCTCGATCTGAACGCAGGCGAGCGCCGCGACGAAGGCGCCGAGGAGCGTGAGGACGCCGATGGCGATGCCCTTGGTGCTCCGCACTCCGCGGCGTAGCTCGCGCCCGACGAGGATGCGAATCTCGGTCGTGGGACTCATGCGCCCCCAAGAGCTACTCGAATCCGCTCCATACGACTTTCATTTCCGTGCGCGCCCGACTATCAAGGGCGGTAAGAACGTGGCGCCTAGGCGCCCGTATGGCCCTGCCGACGTGGAAGCGTGAACCCCGCCAGGCCCGGAAGGGAGCAACGGTAGCGTGAAAGCGTGTGGCAGGGCCTTTTGCCCTTTGCGGCGAAAATAGTCGTGACATCGAAAGGTTACCGCGCGACCGGGAGGTCGTTGGCCCCTGCTCAATGCCGCCGGGTACTGGCAAGCCGGACAACTTTCCGCTAAGCGATGGGGCAGGGAAAGCGCACCGGCTCTGCCGGCCCAAGCGCCGCCCCCCAAGGTTTTGCGTCCGCTGCTCCGCCCAAACGGGTCGCGGTCGCCATCGCTACTCTAGTCGCCGGTGCCCACGCGCTCCCCGCGCGAAGGCGGCATCGGCGTCGCCCGAGGCCCCAAAGTTGCTCCGTAACGGTTCACGCGTGTCTCGCATCGAGACATCCCCGCTGTCGCAGGGGTGTGCTCGAGACCTCGAGGCGCCTCCTTCCCAAGGCGCCCTACGGGGCCGCCTTGAAGGCGGTGCGTGTCTTACACCGAACGAGAGCGGCCGTGGCCCGCGGGCGGGAAGGTTCCCCTCCGAATGGCCAAGAACATCCTCGTCATATCCTGCGACATCCCGGAGACCCGGGTGGCACTCATCGAGAGCGGCATCATCGCCGAGCTCCACATCGAGCGACGCGGCGCGCAGCCCCTCGGTGGCACCGTAGGCGACATCTATCTAGGCAAGGTCACGCGCGTCCTGCCCGGCCTGCAGGCCGCTTTCGTCGACATCGGCCTTGAGCGCGCGGCGTTCCTCCACGTCGAGGACCTCATTCGACCGGACGACTTCGAGGCCTATCTCGCCGGGGGTCGCAAACACGCCCTCGACGCCAACGGCGTATCGAACGAGGCGCCGACCGAAGAGGCAGCGGCGGCAGAAGCGACGGTCGAGGCTCCTCCCGACAACGGCGTCGCGACCGACGCCGTCGCCGTCGTCGCCGACGCACTCGCTCCCACGGAGGAGGACGCTTCCGCCGAGGGCCTCGAGGCCGCCGAGGGCGACGCCTCCGAACTCCCGCAGGGCGAGGCCGACGCCGCCGGCGGATTCCCCGCCGACGAGGATGCGCCAGTCGATGAGCCCTCCGGCGACGACCTCGAGGCAGGCTTGGACGACGCACCGTCGTCGGATCGGTCGTCCACGGCCTTGGCGGTCGACGAGAGATCGTCCCCGTCGCTCGCCGAACTGTCGTCCACGTCGCTGGCGGACGAATCCGTGAGCGAGGCCGCGCCCCCGCCAGGCACGCCCGACGCCTTGGACGACCTCCTCGACAACCCGAACCTGCCTGGCTTCACCGTAAGCGATCCGGGAGCGCCGGCGCCCATGCCGCGGGCTCCGGCGCCGCGGCTGGAAGGCGAGCGCGATGGCCGAGGCGGGCGCGGGCGGCGGCGTCGCGGGCGGGACCGGGACCGCGGGCGCGGCGGGCGCAGTAGAGAGGCGGCAGGGAGCGAAGCGCGACGCGAGCAACGGCAGCGCCCGAGTGTCGTGCCGGGCAGGCTGTCGAAGTCGACGCCGATCCGCGACGTCGTCAAAGAGGGTCAGGAGATCATCGTCCAGATCACCAAGGAGCCCATCGGCACTAAGGGCGCGCGGTGTTCGAGCCACGTCTCCCTCCCGGGCCGGTACGTCGTCTACCTGCCGACCCTCGAGCACGTCGGCGTCAGCAAGCGCATCGGCAGCGACAAGGAGCGTGCGCGCCTCCGCGAGGCCATCGACGGCATGAAGCCGCCCGCCGGGGGGCTCATCGTCCGCACGGTGGCCGAGGGCCTGACGAAGAAGCAGCTCAAGCAGGACGTTGGCTATCTCGTGCGCCTCTGGGGCGAGGTCGCAAAGAAGCGCGAGGGGGCGAAGGCGCCCGCGATGCTCGTGAGCGAACTCGACATCGTCCTCAAGACGGCCCGTGACCTGTTCACCGATGACGTCGACCAGATCGTGATCGACGATCGCGCCCAGTACGACCGGCTGTGCCGCTTCGTCGAGATGTTCATGCCGGAGCGGGCGGCGGATGTCCTCTTCTACAACGACGACGAGCCCATCTTCGACGCCTATGGGATTGAGGACGAGATCGCACGCGCATTGTCGCGCAAGGTTCCTCTCCCAAGCGGCGGCTATCTCATCATCGACGAGGCCGAGGCGCTCACGGCGATCGACGTCAACACGGGACGCTTCGTCGGCAAGGGCAGCAAGGACATGGAGGAGACGATCCTCAAGACCAACTTGGAGGCCGTGCAGGAGATCGCCTACCAGCTCCGCTTCCGCAACATCGGCGGCCTCATCATCCTCGACCTCATCGACATGGAGAAGCCGTCCAACCGTGAGAAGGTGCGAAAGACCCTAGAGGAGCTCCTGCAGCGCGACAAGGCGAAGACGACGCTGAACCGCATCTCGGAGCTCGGCCTCATCGAGATGACGCGCAAGCGCACGCGCGAGAGCCTCGGTCGCTTGCTCCACGAACCGTGCTTCTATTGCGACGGGACTGGGCACCTGCAGTCCAAAGAGACAGTCGCGTACGACATCCTTCGCGAAATCCGTCGCAAGCGGCAGGACCTTCCGGGCTACACGATCATCGTCAACTGCCACCCCGCCGTCGGCGACCTCTTGACCGGCGGCGAGAAGGCCGCCCTTCAGGAAGCGGAGGCCAAGTACATGCGACGAATCCAGGTAAACTCCCACACCGAGTATCACCTCGAACAGTTCGACCTCTCGGGCCGCTAAAAGGATGAGAACAATCCCATGGGCGACGCCAACGCAAACGCGAACAAGAGGGCGGACGAGCGGCTTACGATCAACAAAGAGTTCGAGTCGTTCGACGCGTTCATCCAGGAGTACGTCACGAACATTTCGCGCACCGGGGTGTTCATCAAATCGCAGCAGCCTCTTCCCATCGGCACGCGCGTGAACCTCCGTTTCACCGTCATCATGGATGACATCGAGACGATCGAGGGAGTCGGCGAGGTCGTCCGCGTCGAGCGAGATCCGCCGGGAATGGGAGTCGTCTTCGTCGAGCTATCGGCCTACTCGAAGGACCTGATCGAGAAACTCCTCGTCGGCCCGAAGTCGCCGCGATCCACCTCGAGCGTCTGACGCGGTTCCGCCGGCGCCGACGAGGGCGGTTGACATTGTCCGCGCTCACGGCATTCCATGCGGCAGCAAACGCAAGGAGAACGTTCATGGCCTTTTCACTCCCGCCGCTGCCTTACGACAAGACAGCGCTCGCCCCGCACATCAGCGCCGAGACCCTCGAGTTCCACCACGGAAAGCACCATCAGGCCTACGTCACCAACTTGAACAAGCTGCTCGAGGGCAAGCCCGAGGCGAGCAAGAGCCTCGAGGACGTGATCCTTTCGAGCGAGGGTGGCGTCTTCAACAACGCCGCGCAGATCTGGAACCACACGTTCTACTGGAGCTCTCTCAAGCCGAACGGCGGTGGCGAACCGAAGGGGGACCTGGCCGATGTCATCAAGCGAGACTTCGGGTCGCTCGAGAAGTTCTCGCAGGCCTTCTCGGAGGCGGCCGCGACACAGTTCGGTTCGGGTTGGGCGTGGCTCGTGCTCGGCTCGGACAAGAAGCTCGCCGTCACCAAGACGGCGAACGCGGACCTTCCGATGAAACATGGGCAGAGGGCGCTCCTCACGATCGACGTGTGGGAGCATGCGTATTACATCGACTTCCGGAACGCGCGGCCCAAGTACATCGAGACGTTCCTGAAGAGCCTCGTCAACTGGGACTTCGCGCTCGAGAACCTCAAGAAGGTCTGAGCCGCGCGAATCAGGCCTCGAGAGAGGCGCTGAGCCGACGGACCGCCTCGGGCGTCGCGGCGTCCTCGAAGAGCATCGGCAGGGTAGCTGGCGCTATCGAGAGCTCGCGCGCGAGTCGCTCGAGGCTCTCGGCTTGCGAGCGCTCGCGGATGGCGCGGTCGCGCGCTGCGGCGATGGCGGCGTCGCCGCGATCGCGTACCTGCGTCGGCTGAAAGGGGGGGAGCGCCTCGAGGATCGCGCGCTCGGACGGGGACAGAAGGGACGGCAGGACGCAATTGACCACCACGCGGCCGAGGGGCAGGCCCATCTCGGCGAGCGCGTGCCAGAGCTCGATTGTCTCGGTGGTGGGCATCTCCTCGGGGAGGGTGACGAGGACTACGGTCGTGGTCGTCGGGTCGCGGAAGAGGGACCATGCTCGCTCGGCGTCCCTGCGCAGAAGACCCGGTGGAACGACGTCGAGGATGACCTTGGGGACGCGGAGCATGTCGAGACCGTGCCCGGTTGCCGGCGCATCGAGCAGGACGACGTCGTAGCGGAAGGCCCCGTCATCTTGGCGTTCGGTCGTGTGCCACCAGGCTTTGCCGAGGGTCGCCCACTCCGCCATGCCAGGGACGGCCCGTAAGAAGCTGCGCACGTACTTGTTGTCGAAGAGCGTGCGATAGAGCGCGCGGCTCCTAAGAACGAGGGTGCCGTACTCCTCGACCGCTCTGTCCGGCTGGATGTTCACAGCCCAGATGCGCTCCGCGATCGGAACGACGTCGGGTCCGATCGGCCCGACCCCGAACATGGTGCTCAGGCGCTCCTTGGCGTTGCACATCGCGACTAGGACGCGTCGTCCTCGGCGCGAAAGCGACAGCGCTTCGGCCGCGCAGAGGGTCGTCTTCCCGACTCCGCCCTTGCCCGTGACGAGTACAAACCGCTTGTCGGCGAGCGTCGACATGGTCCGGTGACGGCGAACGCATAGCACGAGGCCGTGCTAAGGAGGGGCCTGGCGCGAGCGATGTCGACCCTGCGCCTCATCCCCCTGGGCGGCCTCGGTGAGGTCGGAATGAACTGCCTGGTGCTCGAGCAGCGGGGAGAGGCGCTCGTCATCGATTGCGGTGTGACGTTCGATGGACGCCACCTCGGGGTGGACGTCGTGCACGCCGACTTCGAAGCGCTCGACGCGTGGAGGGTCGTCGGCCTCTTCGTCACCCACGGGCACGAGGATCACATCGGCGCGATCCCGTATTTCTTGCGCCGATTCGACGTCCCCGTCTTCGGCCCTCGCTACGCGCTGGGGCTCGTCCGCGAGAGGGCGGCCGAGCACGAAGTCCTCGACCACGTCGACCTTCAAGAGGTGGCTCCGCGCGCGCGACGGAAGGTGGGGTCGTTCGAGGTCGAACCGATCCGGGTAACCCATTCCATCGCGGACGCGACTGCCCGCGTCGGTCCGCACGGCGACTTCAAGTTCGACGACGCGCCACCG
>DATGJA010000525.1:0-2176 GCA_035295445.1 Polyangiaceae bacterium
GGTCACGGCGCGAACATGTAGATTCCCCCACCGGCCGCGGAGCCGCGCGCAAAGAAGAGGCGCGTCGGCGCTTGGGCGAGGTAGCGGGCGACGACGACGCTCGTCGCGAGCACAGCCGCGTGCGACCCGTCGTCGGAGGCCACGACCAGGTCGAAGACGGTCTGTCCTTGCTCGGTGCGCGAATTGATTGCGTAGAGGAACGAGGTCCCGAGCCACAGGCTGCCCTGGAAGCCCGCCGGACCGGGGAGCGCCCGGGCGGGGGTTACGCTGTTCGGGGGGAGGATCGACTCGCTCACGCCCCCGTCCGCCGTGCTGGCGAGCACCGCGAGGTGCGCGTTCTGGCGTGTCTGCTCGAATGCGATCCGGAGCGCCCCGCTCGGCGCGGGCCGGATCGCGTTGCCGGACGGCGTCGTGACGACGAGGGCTCCGGCGCTCGGCGCGCTTTCGAGAAACGCGAGGTAGTCGTGCGCGGGCGTCGTGGTGACCGTACCGTCCTGGTAATGTGAGCTGAGCTCGATGAACGGGCCGTCCGCGCCCGTCGGCGCCGTGAACAGGGTGACCTCGTCCTCGGTCACGTCGAGCCACTTGCCGTCGGGCGAGAGCGCCGGCATGAGATTGGACGACGTCGTCGACGGGATCCCCGTTAGCGTCGCCGCGTTCCCGCCCGACGTCGGGGTGGCGACGTAGGCCAGGCCCCCGCCGGTTCCCGGCACATCGTACGCGAGCTCGGACGAGTCCTGCGAGAAGGTCATGGCCGAGCAGCGGCAGTTGGCGCTGAGCGTCTGGGGGTTGGTCCCGTCGGGGTTCAAGAGGGTGAGCGCCGTCGGCCCACCCGAAGTGGGGACGTGCGCGTACGCGAGGATCCGGCCGTCGGGCGACCACACGTCGGCCGCGGGCCTCCCGAAGGCGCCGCCGCTCAGGACGGAGAGCGTCGTGCCGTCGATCGAAGCGAGACGCGTTCCCGCGTCGGGTGCGTCGTAGACGAGCGCAGCGCCCGTGGGGTCCACCGCGAGGAGCGACGACACGCCCGCGCCGGACCCGAGGTCGGCGAGGTCCCCGCCAATCTTCTGCGCATAGAGCGTGCCCGGATCGTTGGCGGCGCCCCCGAATGCGCGCCAAACGACGCTCGTGCCGGCGATGGTGATCTTCTCGTAGTAGTAGGCGAAGCTGTCGAGATCGACGCGCGAACCCGCGTCCGTGGACGCCGCGGGGCTCGAGGGGACGTAACTCAGATAGACGAGGTCGGAGCACGGATTGACGCCGGCCGTGTACTTGGTGAAGACGAGCCAGCGCGAGTCGTCGGTGAAGGACGACTCGTTGAAGCCGGCGAGCGAGTCGACGGCAGCGCTCGAGGGCGTGGGCTCGATGGCCATGACCTTCAAGTCGCCGAGGCCGTTGCGTCCCCAGCAAGCAGCGCCCGTGTAATCGGTGCGGTTCGGCGAATACGCGAGGTGGCGCTCGTCCTTCGCGACGATGATATCGATCGCCTCGTCCGTTGAGAGGTGCACCAAGCCGGACCCGTCCCACGTCGCGAGCGACGCGGCGTCGAAAGCGGAGTCGCTTTCGCCGTCGACGGCAGGGCCACCGGTTTCGATCGCGGCCGCGTCGGCGCCGTCGGCCGGCGAGGCTGCTGCGCCTGCGGCGCCGTCGATTGGGACCGTCGCGTCCACCCCGCTCCCGTCCGTCCCAGGGGCCGACGACGGGGCATCGGAGCCGGGCGCGTCGGTCGACGCGAAGTCCGCGACGGCATCGCCGACGGGGGGGGCGTCGCCCGCGGAGGAGTCGACCCGGGGCGAGCTTGCGCCAGACTCGCCGCATGCGACCAGCGCCGCCACGACCGAACATTCGAGCACGCACACGAGCGCAGACCGGGCGGCGAGCATCGCCAGAGTGTACTTGCGGTTGTCCGCCCGGGCCGGTCACCTTCGGTCTCTTGCTCTGGTGTCCGCGGACGGGCGTCGCCTGGCTAGGACACCCGCAGCCGGGCGGGCGGAGGCGTTGCGCGCGCGGCGAAGGATGCGACCGAGTCGACGGCCCGGGATGTGCTTGGCAAGCGTATCGACCTTGGGGCCGAGGGGCGCGCACCTCGGGTGTCCTCCAGGTCGCGGATGTAGGGTTCGCCATTGGGACCGAGGAAGGTGCGGCGAGCGTTCCTCTATCGCCCCACGATTGCCCG
>DATGJA010000526.1:0-7909 GCA_035295445.1 Polyangiaceae bacterium
CGCCCGCCCCCGCGCTCGCGCCCGCGCCCGCCCCCGCGCTCGCGCCCGCCCCCGCGCTCGCGCCCGCGCCCGCCCCCGCGCTCGCGCCGCCGCTCGAGCCACCGCCGCCGTCGGTGCCGCTGGGCGACTTCGACTCGTTCGAGCTCCCGCACGCGAGCACCGTGAGGCCGGCGGCGAGGACCAGGGAAACCCGGTCGCGCGGGAAGGCCATGTTTCGTTTCGGTCCGCACTCTCGCTTCGCTCGAGCATGCGGCACCGTGCGTTTCTCCTCTCGCTCTACCATGGCTCTACTATCGCTCCGAGAGCACCCCGCGGACCACCCGGCCACGACGTGATAGGTCGGTGAAGGTACGCCCATGGCCCCCTCGCCTCCCCCCGACCCTTCCCCGAAGCCAGCGGCCCTCGCGGCGGCGCTCGCTCGCCTGCGCGCGTCGCCCGTGACGTGCGCATTCGCCGCCGCCAACCTCGCCCTCCTCACCTTCGCCGAGGCCCACGGGCGCACGACCGAGACGCTCACTCTCGTCCGCTTCGGCGCGTGCGAGTCGGCGCTCGTCGGGTCCGGCGAGGTGTGGCGGCTCGCGACCGCGATGTTCCTTCACATCGGGTGGATCCATCTCCTGTGGAACACGTACGCTGCCTGGGGCCTGTGCCTCGCGGCCGAGCGCGCGCTCGGCTCGGCGCGCTTCGCGGCGACCTATTTCGTCGCCGGCGTCGGCGGCAACTGCGCCAGCGCCGTCGGTCACCACGCCGTCTGCGCGGGCGCATCGGGCGCCCTCTTCGGGATCCTCGGCGTCTACCTCGTCTTCATGCGCCGCGCCGCGGGCGACTCGCGGACGTTCCTCGCCCACCCGGCGACCCGGTCCGTGCTGCGCAGCGTCGCCATCTGGTTCGTCCTCGGGATGACGGTGCTTCCCATGGACAACTTCGCGCACGCCGGCGGCCTCGTCACCGGGATCGCCGTCGCCGCGCTCTTCACGTCGCGGCTCGACGGCCGGGTCGTGGGTGCGTCCGTGGCGTCGCTGCTCGCCGCCCTCGTCATCGCCGGCGCGCGCCCGTGGCACCGATCGCTCTCGCCGGCCGAGGCCGATTTCCTCGCCTTTTACGGGTACGCGTGTGCCACGGGCGAAGGTGTCCCCAAGGACCCCGCGCGCGGCGTCGCCCTGCTCCGGCGCGCGTGCGACGCGGGCTCCGCGCCGGCATGCCAGGGCCTCGACAGCGTCACGCCCGCACTCTAGATCCCGAGGGCATGAGCTGCTGTCACTACCCGCTCGTCGAGGGCAACGAGGCAGCCTTCACCGTGGACCTCTCGGCCATCACGTTCGGGCCGGGCGTCCTGGGCGAGGCCGGCGACCACCTCAAGGCGCACGGCTGCCGGCGCGTCGCCCTCTATACGGACCGGACGCTCGCCGCGCTCGAGCCGGTCGACGCCGTCACCCGCTCTCTTCGCGCCGCGGGGATCGACGTCGCCCTCTACGTGCAGACTCACGTCGAACCGACCGACGCGTCGTTCCGCGCCGGCGCGGCGTTCGCCTCCGATGGGAAGTTCGACGGGTACGTCTCCGTCGGCGGCGGCTCGGTCATCGACACGTGCAAGGCGTCGCTGCTCTATGCGACGTACCCGGCCCCCTTCGCCGCGTACGTGAACGCGCCGGTCGGCGACGGCAAGCCGGTGCCGGGCCCGCTGCCGCCCCACGTCGCCTGCCCGACGACGTGCGGGACCGGCAGCGAGTGCACGGGCATCGCCGTCTTCGACGATCTGACCCTGCGGGTCAAGACGGGGATCGCCTCGCGCCGCCTTCGTCCGACCGCCGCCCTCATCGACCCGACCTGCACACGTACGCTGCCGTCGACGGTCGTGGCGGCGAGCGGCTTCGACGTCCTCTGCCACGCGCTCGAGTCGTACACCGCGCGGGCGTACACCGCGCGGCTTCGGCCGGACAAGCCCGCGTCGCGCCCGATGAGCCAGGGCCGCAACCCGTGGAGCGACGTCGGGAGCGCCGAGGCGCTGCGGCTCGGGGGTCGGTTCTTTCTCCGGGCCGTCCGCGACGCCGCGGACCACGAGGCGCGCGAGGGCCTCTCGTGGGCCGCGACGCTCGCGGGGATCGCGTTCGGGAACGCGGGCGTGCACCTCCCGCACGCGATGTCCTACGCGGTGGCCGGCATGGTGCGCGATTACAAGTGTCCCGGCTATCCGCAGGAGGAGCCGCTCGTCCCCCACGGCGTATCGGTCATCGTCAACGCGCCGAGCGTCTTTCGAGCGACGGCGTCCACGTTGCCCGAGCGCCACCTCGCGGCCGCCGCCGCACTGGGCGCCGACACGCGCGGCGCCGCTGCTGCGGACGCGGGAGAAATCCTCTCGGGGCTGATCGTGCGTCTCATGCGCGACGCGCACGTCCCGAACGGCGTCGGCGGCGTCGGGTACGGCGAGGGGGACCTCGGAGGCCTCGCCAAGGGCGCCGTGGTCCAGAAGAGGCTCGTCGACAACGCCCCCCTCGCGGTGGACGAGACGGCGATGCGCGCGCTCTTCCGCGGCGCGCTCTCGTATTGGTAGCCCATGCGGACCGAGCCGCCGCGCCGCGCGCACTACCGCCACTTTCTGCCGATCGCGACCCGGTGGATGGACAACGACGTCTACGGACACGTCAACAACGTCGTCTACTATTCGTACTTCGACACGGTCATCAACGAGTACCTCGTCACGCGCGGGGGCCTCGACGTCGCCGGCAGTCCAATCATCGGCCTCTGCGTCGAGTCGCAGTGCGCGTACGTGCGGCCGGTGAGCTTCCCGGGCGCCGTCGACGCCGGCCTGCGCGTCGAGCACCTGGGCACGTCAAGCGTCCGCTACGAGATCGGGATCTTCGCGGCCGGCGACGACGCGGCCTCCGCCCATGGGCGCTTTGTGCACGTCTTCGTCGACCGCCTGAGCCGTCGCCCCGCGCCCCTGCCCGCCTCGATCCGCGCCGCGCTCGAGGTCCTCGCATGACGGGCTCCCCTACCTTCCGAGCGCCGGGACGAGGTACGCGTCGAACATCGCGTCCCACGTGAACTCCGGGCGCCAGCCCCAGTCGGCGGCCGCTCGCGCGTCGTCCACGTCCTCGGGCCACGAGGCGACAATCTTCGTGCGCACCGGGTCCGGGTCGTAGTCGATGCGCGCCCCGGGAAACGCCCGGGCAGTCCTCTCCGCGATCTCGGCCGCCGTCGGGCTGAACGCGCCGATGTTGTACACGCAGGTCGACAGGCGGTCCCTGGGCGCCCGGGCCACTTCGCGAAGCGCGCGCACGGCGTCGGGCATCGCCATGAAGGGGATACGCGCGTTCGGCTCCACGAAGCACGTGTAGGGCTCCCGGCGCGCGGACGCGTGGATCATCCCGGGGCCGTAGTCGCTCGTGCCGCCGGCCGGCACGGTCTCCGCCGACACGAGCCCCGGGAACCGCAGCGCGCGAAAGTCGAGGCGCGCGGCGCCGGCGAGCGCGCCGAGCTGACGCGCGTAGAAGGTGAAGTACCGCCCGAGGTGTTCGCAGTAGAGCTTGTTGCACCCGTACATCGTGATCGGCACGTTCCACTGCTCTTCGCGCACCCGTCCGACCGCCCGCTTCTCGTCCGCGGACGGCAGCCCGTAGACGGCGATCGAGCTCGGGAAGACGAACCGAACCGGCCGGCCGAGGCGCGACGACTGGTTCTGCGCCATGCGCATCACGTTGAGCGCGCCCTCGACGTTGACCTGGTGGGCGAGCTCCGGGTCGCGCTCTCCTCGCGTCGAAAGGAGCGCGGCGAGGTGGAAGACGGCGTCGACCTCGTGGTGCGCGGCGATCTGATCGAGGAGGTACCGGTCCATGATGTTTCCGGCGTAGCTCGCGTGCACGAGGGCCCGCGTCTCGTCGGGCGCGGGCGTCAGGTCGATGGTCACCACCTCGGCCCCGCCGTCGCGCACCAACGCCCGAACCAGGGCGCGGCCGATTTCGCCGTTGGCCCCGGTGACCAGCACAGCCTCCTTGGACATTCGATCGAGTTTAACCCGGCGGCGCGCTTCCGATCAGCTGGAACGACCGGCCGACCCGGGCGAACGCGTCGACGGCCCGGTCGATCATGTCCGTCGTATGGGCGGCCGACAGCTGCACTCGAATCCGCGCCTGTCCCTCCGGGACGACCGGGTACGAGAAGCCGACGACGTAGATCCCCTCCGCCCGCAGTGCGTCGGCGACGTCCTTGGCGAGCCGCGCGTCGCCGCCGTCGCGCGCGCGGGGGCCGCTCATCAGGATGGGGACGATGGGGTGGAAGCCCGCGCGGATGCGGAAGCCCGCGGCGGACATCGCGCTTCGGAATCGAAGCGTGTTGGCCATGAGTCGGTCCCTGCGATCGGTCGCCGAAGTGAGGCTGTCGAGCACAGCCAGGCTCGCGCCGACGACCGCGGGCGCGAGCGTGTTGGAGAAGAGATACGGGCGCGATCGCTGGCGCAGGAGCTCGACGATCTCCGCGCGCCCCGAGGTGAAGCCGCCGCTCGCTCCGCCGAGCGCCTTGCCGAACGTGGAAGTCACGACGTCGACGCGACCCGCGACGCCGCAATGCTCGGGCGTGCCCCGCCCCGTCCTTCCGACGAAGCCGGTGGCGTGGCTGTCGTCGACCATGACCATCGCGCCATAGGCGTCGGCCAGGTCGCAGATGCGCTCGAGGGGGGCGACGTCCCCGTCCATCGAGAAGACCCCGTCGGTCGCGACGAGCCGCAGTCGCTTGTCGCGCGTCGCGCGGAGCGCCTCTTCGAGCGACGCCGCGTCGGCGTGCGCATAGCGGCGCCGCTCGGCCTTGCAGAGGCGGATCCCGTCGATGATCGACGCGTGGTTGAGCGCGTCGCTGATCACCGCGTCGCGCTCGTCGAGCAGCGTCTCGAAGAGGCCCCCGTTGGCGTCGAAGCACGACGAGTAGAGGATCGTGTCCTCGGTCCCGAGGAACGCCGACACGCGTCGCTCGAGCTCCCTGTGCAGGTCCTGCGTCCCGCAGATGAACCGCACGCTGGAGAGGCCGAAGCCGTACCCCGACAGCGCCGCGCGCGCCCCCTGCACGGCGATCGCGTCGGAGCTCAGGCCGAGGTAGTTATTGGAGCAGAAGTTGACGAGCTCCCCGTCGCTTCCGGGCGGCCCGCCGCAAAGTCGAATCGTCGCGCCCTGCGGCCCGGCGAGGGCGCGCTCCACTTTTTCGAGGCCCGCGTCGCGGATCCGCGCGAGCTCCTGACGGTAGACCTGCTTTGCGCTTTCGTACATGGCGGGGTTGAGGGCACTATACGCCCCATGTTCGAACGCGTACGCGACGCGCTCTACCGGGCCATCACGACGCCCCGCGGCGACTCGCTCCTGCCGGTTCGCGCGCCGAAGGACCTGGTGCGGCGCCTCAACGTGACCCTGGGCAGCCCCCTCGCGCCGAGGGACGAGCTCGCGGCGCGCGCGAGGGCGCGCCAGCGCCTGGCCGAGCTTCGCGCCGGCGGGGGGCGCGCTTCGACCGAGGCCGGCGGCGCCCAGGTCGAGCCCGCACCGGTGCTCGTCTACTTCGAGAAGGACCGCAACGTCCGCGAGCTCACGCGGATCGAGGAGCTCCTCGGCGCCAAGGGCTTCGCCTGGAAGCGGCTCGACGTGGCGAGCGACGAGGCGACCATCGAGTTTGTCACCCAGCGCGCCCGCTGCGAGCGCGACGACCTGCCCGTGGTCTTCGTGGCCGACGCGGTCGTCGGCAACTACGACGCCCTCGTTCGCGCCGACGTGGCGGGCGATCTCGAGACCCTCGTGAAGGGCGGCCGGCCCCGCGTCACGGGCGAGCCCGCGTGAACTCGACGCTGGATCCCAGGTGACCGAGGCGCCTCGCCTCGAGACACGCCGGTGACCCCGGCTCGACGATGCGGCAGTCGTCCGGACGAACGTCGTAAATGGCGCACGGGTAGCGGCCGGGCACCGAGACATCGAGCGCGGCGCACCGCTCCCCGGTGTTGGCGAGGAAGCGCCAGCCGGGGGGGCGCGGCTCGAGCACCGTCAGCCGCCGCAAGATCTGTTCGCCGTCGGGCCGCGCGAGGACGCGCGCATCGTCACCCTCCAGAAGGTGCACCGTCCGTGGTCCGTGGTGGCAGCACCGTCCGCAGCCGACGCAGTCGTCGCCGTCGGGGTCGGGCGCAGCGAGGGGGGCCGGACCGGTCACGTCAGGCACCGACGGGCCACGGCTCGCGCCCCAGCGTCACGGCGAGGCGTCCGAGCTCCTTTCGCACGGCGGTGGCGGTCGGGCGATCGCGCGGATCGCGGCGCAGCGTGGACGAGAGGATCTGCGCGAGGGGGGCCAGGTTCGGGCGCTTCCTCATGGCCTGAATGGGCGACGGCGATCCGTCGTGGGCGACGTGCATGGCGATCTGCGTCATCTCGTTGTCGGCGTCGAACAGCACCTGGCCCGTCAGGGCCTCGTACGCCACGCAACCGAAGGCGTACACGTCGGACTTCGCGGGCGGCGGCTCCGCAGCTCCGTCGCCGGCTCCCCACACCTCGGGCGCGCCGTATGGACCCGTCGCGCAACCGGGCCGGATGCGCCGCCCCGCGAGCCCGAAGTCGACGAGGACCGCCTCCTCCCCCTTGCGGAGCACCACGTTCGACGGCTTGAGATCCAAGTGACCCACGCCGACCGAGTGCATCGCCTCGAGCCCGCGCAGGACGTCGTCGAGCACCCGGAACGCGGTGCGCGTGTCCACCCGCCGAGCCTCGAGCAGGTGCTCGAGCGTCGTACCCTCGACAAGCTCCATGACGAGGATCGGCTTCGGCTTGCTTCCTGCGTCGAACGTGACGAACCGAGCGATGTTCGGATGCTGCGGCAGAGCAAGGAGCGCGCTCGCTTCCTCCCGGAACATCTTCAAGAACTCGGCCTCGCTGACGCTCCGAGCGGCGCTGGCGGAGTACTCGGGCACCTTGAGGGCGAGCTTTTCGGCCGAGTCGTCGCCCTTGTCTTCGACCCGCGTCACGACGAACACCGACCCGACGGCCCCCGAGCTCAGCGAACGCAGGACGTAGAAGCCCCCGAGGGTCCGGCGCGGCGGCATCCACTGCGGCAGCGCCTCGGCCGCCCGCACGCTGTTCACGCTCTCGCCGACTTGGCGCTCCTTCGGCAGATCGGTCAGGCGCCACAGGACGACGGACACGAGCTTGCCGATGCTGCGAGGCACGCCGGCGAGCAGGTCGTCGAGGGACGCGGCCACCACTTGCTCCGCCAGCGCCGCGTCCGCTCCGGAGAGCACGCGGGCGACGGCCACGGTGAGCGGTCGGACGGCCGCGGGCGGCGCGGGCGGCGCTCGGTCCGGGTCGAGCCGGCCGCGGGCGCCGATGGCGAGCTGCGCCAGGGACACCAGGGCTCCCTCGAGCGACGAGATGACCTCGGGCTCGCCGCCTCCGGCCGGGGCGAGGGCGCGCAGCGACGCCGCGGACGCGATCGCGGACAGGCCGGACCCGAGGCGGACGAGGACTGCGCGCAGCGCCTCGCTGCGACTCGACGCCTCGAGCGCCAGGTCGGCGGCGAGCTCGTCGTAGGCGGCGAGGCCGGCCGACGCGTCCGACGAGAGCACGTCGACGAACCGAGCGTACCGATCGAGGGCGTGGACCAAGTCCGGCTGCATCGACGCCTCGGCGAGCATTCGCAGCTCCGCTGCGTCCACGGACTGACGCGTCAGGATGAGCAGCGCGTCGATCGCGTCGCACGCCGAAACTCGAACGAGCGCGTCGAGCGCCCGCGCGAGCGCGGCCATGATCGTCCGCCTGACGGGCGAGGCCGGCCCGCGCTCGAACCGATCGAGAAGGACTCTCGCGATTCCAAGGCAGCGTCTGCGCCCGCGCGCCGCCCGCTGCGGATCCGTGTCGTCGTCCCCGATGTCGCCGTCGGCCAGGTGCAGCAGGGC
>DATGJA010000527.1:0-13130 GCA_035295445.1 Polyangiaceae bacterium
GCCCGTGGCGGTGCCCACCGACCTGCTCCAGGCCCATCCCGGCGGGCTCACCGCCGGACAGGTAGGCACGCGCGCGGCGACGACGAGCTGGAGCGCCAAGGCGTCCGAAGAGACGCTCCGCGGGGCCTCGGCGCGCGTCGACGAGGCGTGGGCCGCGTACTTGCCCCGGCTCAACGCCATCGGCAAGTACACGCGCCTGAGCGACTTCACGCCGCCGACAATCTTCAATACCGGTGGGTTCAACCTCGTCGCGACGAGGGCTGCGGCGGGCACGGCGCCGGCCCCGAATCAGACGATCGCTTTCCCGCTCAACGCGAGCTTCCCCTTCTTCGTGCTCGACAACTGGCTCCTGCAGGCGGGGATCACGATCCCGATCAGCGACTACTTCCTGAAGATCGACCAGAGCTACAGCGCGGCCACCCGGTCC
Source organism: Polyangiaceae bacterium (assembly GCA_035295445.1). Taxonomy (GTDB): domain Bacteria; phylum Myxococcota_A; class Polyangia; order Polyangiales; family Polyangiaceae; genus Palsa-1150. Next base: position 428 of record DATGJA010000527.1, read on the forward strand.
GAGGACGCCGCGCGCTGGGACATCGTCACCGCGCGGACGACGGCCGGCTCGAACGGCGAGATCGCGTACTACACGTGGCTGCGAAACCGCGGAGCGGTCATCGTCGCCGTCGAGTCCCTCAACGACCAGAAGACGCACCTTCGAGACGCGAACAATCAGTTCGCGGTGGGCAACGTGTCCAAGGCGGACGTCCTCCGCGCCGAGACGTCCGTCGCGTCCGCCGAGCTGGCCGTCGAGCGCGCCAAGAACCTGGCGGACCTTTCGGAGAAGCAGCTTCGCGTCGCGATCCACGCTTCCGACGAGGAGGGCCTCGCCCCCGGCGAGGATCTCGAGACCGTTCTCCCTCCCGAGCAGGGCAACCTCAAGCAACTCGTCGCCGAGTCGCTGAGCGCCCGTCCCGAGGTCAAGAGCGCGGACGCCAACGCCGCCGCCGCGCGCCAGCAGGCAGCCGCGGCCAAGGCGGGGCGCTACCCGGTGCTCAGCGCGTTCGCCGACGGCATCCTCGGCAACCCGAACCCGCGGCAGATCCCGCCCTCGAACGTCTGGTTTGGGACATGGGACTTGGGGGCACAAGTGACCTGGTCGCCCAACGACGTCCTCCTCGCCAACGGGTCCATCAGCGACGCGCAGTCACGGGCGGCGGCGATCGAGGCCAACAAGAACACCGTCCGCGACAACATCGAGATCGAGGTCACGCAGGCCTGGCAGGGGGTTCGCGAGGCGGACTTTTCGATCGACACGGGCCACCGCGAGCTCGTGAGCGCCGAGGAGGCGTACCGGGTGCAGCGCGAGCTCTTCAACAACGGGCGCGGGACGTCGGCGACGCTCACCGACGCGGAGACGGACTTGACGCGCGCGCGGCTGGACCTGCTGAACGCCAAGGCGGACGCGCGGATCGCGCGAATCCGGCTCGCGCACGCGCTCGGCCGCGACGTCGCGCCCTCCCGCTAGCAGGCCCCGCTCGCAGGCCCCGCGACTACTTGCCCTCGTTGAGGACCCAGATCTGGTTGGTCCCGGAGCACCCGAAGACGTCGGTGAACGCGCTGTCGCCGTCGCGATCGAGATCCCCGTCCGCCTCGACGACGTACCACGGCTGTCCCTGCAAGCCGGTGAAGTCGATCCCGCCTCCGGCGCGCGTGACGCTCGTCGCCGCCACCGTCGGAAGTCCTCCGGTGTTGTCGGCGTAGACCGAGTATCCGAAGAACGTCGGCCCCGCAGGTTGCACGTTGAGCGGGCGAAAAGGGTGCGTCGCGGGCCACTGCGTCTTGAAGTTGCCCGGCGTGGCAACCGGATAGTCGTACGTGATCCCAAGGCCCGACGAGATCGAGAGGTAGCCGCCGTTCTCCGCGCGGAACGCCTCTTCGGCCGTGCGGATGTTGTTCACCATGTTCTGCGCTTCGGACAGGTACGAAGCCTGGATCCACTTTCGGTACCCGACGACCGCGAGCACCGCGAGGACGCCCACGATGGCGACGACGATGCCCATCTCGATGAGCGTGAAGCCACGTTCGCGCCGCAACGAGCGCATAACCTCAGACTAGGGTAGTGGCCTTTGACGCACCAGGTGAAATAATTCCAGTGATACCGCTGCCCCTGACGTGGTGCGTCACGCGGGGGTTGCGAACCGGGCCGGCCTGGGGTGATAGTGCACCGCCATGACGTCGAGGGGCCCATGCGCTCGGTCGGCGCGCCAGCCATGCTCAGGTCCTCGTCCATGTCATTCACGGAGGCCGAGGCCGGGAGCCTCGTGCCGGCCGCAGGCATCGACAAGTACGACCTGATCGCCGAGCTCGCCCGCGGGGGCATGGGGGTGGTGTACCTCGCGGTCCTTCGGGGCCCTGCCGGGTTCAACAAGCTTCTCGTCGTCAAGGAGCTGCGCGGAGAGCTCCTCGACGACACGATGGCCGTCACGATGTTCCTCGACGAGGCGCGCCTCGCGGCGAGGCTCAATCACCCGAACATCGTTCAGACGATCGAGGTGGGCAGCGAGGGGCGCAGGCGATTCATCGCGATGGAGTTCCTCGACGGGCAGCCTCTTCAACGCGTGCTCTCGCGCGCGAAGAGGCTCGGCCACGAGATGCCGCTCGACATGCGGGTCCGTGTCATCGCCGACGTGCTCGAGGCGCTCGAGTACGCCCATTCGCTCGCCGACTTTGACGGCAAGCCGCTGCGGGTCGTGCATCGGGACGTGAGCCCCCAGAACGTGCTCGTCACCTACGAGGGACACGTAAAGCTGGTCGATTTCGGCATCGCCAAGACGGCCGACGCGACGCAACACACGCGCGGAGGGCTGCTCAAGGGCAAGATGCGCTACATGGCGCCCGAGCAGGTCGGCGGCGAAAAGATCGACCGAAGGGCGGATCTGTTCGCTGTCGGCGTCATGTTGTGGGAGGCGGTGGCTGGACGGCGCACGTGGGAGGGAAAGGCGGACGGCGCGATCTTGCGCAGCCTGATGGCGGGCGAGATTCCGCGCGTGGTGGACGCCCGGCCCGACGCCGACGCGGACCTCGTTGCGGTCGTCGAGCGGGCGACGCACGTCGACCCCGAGGCGCGCTACCCGACGGCCCGTGCGATGCGTGACGACCTCGAGCGATGGACCGCGTCGAGGGGCGGCGGGCCGGCCAGCACGCGCAGTCTGGCGGAGTTCACGACGCAGCTCTTCTCGGAGGACCGGGAGCAGCTCAAGGGCCTCATCGAGGCGCAGCTTCGGACGCTGCGCGAGCAGGAGTCGACCCGCGTGCCCTCGAGCGGTGCGCCCGTCGCGCTCGCGATGTCGCTCCCGGTGAGGGCCGACCTGGACCCGGACGTCGCGCCCGAGGACCCCATCTCCTCTTGGCGCACCTCCGGCGGACCGACGCAGGGCCTCGCGGTGTCGACCCCGGCGTCGGTGCCGCCGCCCGCGTCGTCGCGTCCGCGGGCTGCGTCGGTGGCCGGCGTCGCGGCGGTCGTGGGCGCCGCGGTGGCGGTGCTCGTCGGCTACGCTTGGCGGACGTCGTCGGACTCGGCGTCGCGCGCGCCCGCGGTCGCGCCCGCGGTCGGCGCCGCGATGGTCGTCGCGCCGGCGTCGGCGCACCTGATCGTGCGCGTCACCCCCTCGTCGGCCCGCCTCTTCGTGGACGACGAGCCGGTGGGCAATCCGTACGCCGTCGAGCGCCCGCGCGACGGGTCGACGCATCGGTGGCGCGCCGACGCGCCCGGCTACGAGGGGAGGTCGTCGACCTTCTCGTTCGACAAGGACATCGAGCTCGAGATCGCGCTCGATCGAGAGGCCCCCGCCGCGCGCCCGCCGGCCGCCAAGACCGGACCGGCGCCGGCCGCGACCCAGCCCGCGGCGCCTGCGGACTCCTCGGCGTCGGACGCGCCGCCCACGAGCCGAAAGCGCGAGATCGACAAGGACAACCCCTACGCGCCATGACGCGTCGCGCTCGATCGTTGGTCGTCGGCCTCGCGATCCAGGTCGGCCTTGTATGCTCCGGGGCGCGGGGGTCGCGCGCCGACGGAGGTGCGATCGAGCCCGCGCGCGAGGCGGCCGCGCACTTCGACCGTGGCGTGAAGCTCTACGACGAGCAGGACTGGCGCGCCGCGCTCATCGAGTTCGAACGCGCCTACGCCGTCTCGCCTCATTATCGCGTCCTCTTCGACATCGCGCAGTGCCGCTATCAGCTCCGCGACTACGTCGGGGCGCTCGCGGCCTTCCAGAAGTACCTCGCCGAGGGCGCCGCGGAGATTCCCGCCGCGCGACGCGATCAAGCGCAGGCGACGGTGGACGAGCTCAAGGGACGGATCGCGCAGGTTCGCGTGACCACCGACGTGGCCGGCGCTCAAATCGTCGTGGACGACGCCCCGGTCGGCGCCACCCCCCTCGCCGGCCCGGTGCTCGTGAGCGCGGGACGGCGGCGGATCGTCGCCACGAAGGCGGGCCGGGCGAGCGTCGAGCGCGTCGTCGACGTCGCGGGGCAGGACGTGGTCGACGTGGTGTTCCGTTTCGGCCCGGAGGCCCACCCCGCTCCCGATCTCGGGCGGGGCGGCGCGGCGGGAGCAGGTCGCCCCGTGTGGCCCGCCGCGGCGGCGTTCGCGGTCGGAGGGGTCGGCCTCGCCGTCGGGTCGGTCTTCGGTGTGCTCGCGTTGGGCGATAAGCAGGACCTGGACCGGGCGTGCCCGAACAAGGCCTGCCCGCCCTCCTCGCAGTCGCTCATCGACGAAGCCAACCGGTACGGGGTTGTCTCCACGGTGGGGATGGCGGTCGCCGCGGCAGGCGTGCTCGGCGCCGCCGGGTACCTCCTCTTGGCTCCGGGGCGCGACAAAGCCGGTACGACCGCGTCGGTGCGCCCCTTCGTCGGACCCGGCGTGGCCGGCGCCGTCGGCCGGTTCTGACGCTCGCGTCTCATGAGATCGCGGACCCGCCTGAGACTCGCTGTCGGGGCTGCCGCTGGGCTCGCACCGGCCTCGTGCACCGCGATCCTCGGTTTGGGCGACTACGCGGTGCACCCGGTGCGCGACGCGGGGCAGGACGTCGCCGTCGACGCCGCCGAGATCGACGCTCGGAGCCCGGTCGATGCCTCGCCCAAAGACGTCGCCGACGCCCCCGACATTTCGACGGACGTGATCTCGTGCGACGTCGACCTGACCGTCCAATGCTTTCCATGCGCGCCCCGCGCCCCCCTCGAGTTCCTCAACGGGTGCACGGCGGCGACTTGCGTGCCGTTCGACGACTCGACGCGGCTCGCGAACCTCCTTCCCGACGGCGGGCTCCCGCCGCTGCCGCCGTTCGACGGGGGAGGCGACTGAGCCATGTGTCGCATCTTTCCGGCGGCGATCGCTGCGATGTTCGGGGTTGCGGTCGTCGCCCGTCCGGCGCTCGCGTGGGCGGTCACGTGCGACGCGCTGCCGAACCTCGAACACTCGGCGACGGCCCCGCCGGTCGTCTACGTCGAGGGCTCCGGCGCCGCGCGCGCCTTGCTCGGGCCCTTGCAGGCCGCGCTCTCGGTGGACGCGAAGCCGATGTACCTCGTCTTCGTGGGCGACGGCGGGTGCCTCGGCGCGGGCAACTTCATCGCGACGCAGCCCATGTCGCGCAAGGTCAAGCCCGTCTACTACACCGGACAGGTGCAGGCGACGTGCGATCTGCCGGCGACCGTCGGGGCGGCGAACCTGGCGGTCTCGGACGCCTACGCCGCGACGTGCGGCCTCGACCTGCCGACCGACGTGGCCGACCTGCCAGGGCCGATCCAACCGATGCTGTTCGTCGTCCCGAAGGCGTCGACGCAACGGTCCATCAGCGCCGCGGGCGCATACTTCGTCTTCGGCTTTGGAGCCGCCTCCGGCGTCTCGCCCTGGGACAACAGCGGCTCGATCTACCGGCTGGACGCGTCTTCAGCGACGCAGGCGCTCCTCGCGGCCGCGATCCGCGTCCCGTCGCGCCAGTGGCAGGGCGTCGACGCCGGGTCCTTGCCGGCGAGCGCGATGGCGGGGATTGCGGGGGCGGACGCGGTCGTCAACGCCCTCGCGACGGACGCCGCGCCCGAGCACGCGATCGGGATCCTGGCCGGCGGAGACTTCGGATCCACGGCCGCCGACCGCATCGCGGTGCTCGCCTACAAGGAGCGCGGGCAATCGTGCGGGTACTTCCCCGATTCGACCGCGACCGCCCACGACCGCGCCAACGTGCGCGACGGCCACTACCCGCTGTGGGGGCCGTTGCACTTTTTCGCACGCGTCGACACGAGCGGGGTGCCCCTCGACGCGAACGTGGCGCGCGTCCTCTCGTACATCACGGGCGCGGCGGCGCCGCCGGGCGGGGTCGACCCGGTGGGGGTGGACGCGGCGAGCGGCCTCGTACCGTCGTGCGCGATGCACGTCGCGCGCGTCGGCGAGATGGGATCGCTCATGTCGTTCGCGCCGCAGGGGTCTTGCGGCTGCTACTTCGACTACGTTTCGACGGGCCAATCGTCCTGCGTCAAGTGCGCAAAGCGTGCGGACTGCCCGGCGACTGCGCCCGTGTGCAACTTGTCCAATCCGGTCGGCTACTGCGAGACGCAGTGAGCGTCATGCCGGGAAGCGTCATGGTACGGTGGCACCGTGCGGATAACCCTCGCACGCCACGCCGCCGTGTCGGGCCGGTCCGGGTCGCTCGTGGCGTTGGTCGTCGCGACCGGACTCGTCTCGTGCAGCCGGTGTGACGACTCGGCGGCGGCGGGCCAGGCGGCGCGCGACTTCGGCGCGACGGGCGCGGACGTGCCGGAGGCCGCGGCGTATCTCGCCATGGCGCGCGCGATCGTCGAGGGCCGGGGTCGCGCGGCGGCGACGGCGGCCCCACTCGCGCCCGGGCGGAGGGCCTTCCTGGCGTATTGGCCAGCGGGTGGGGGCGAGGCGATCGTCGGGACCGGCGTAGGGCCGGCGCTCGCGGACGCCGTCGCGGCGGCGGCGAACGGCATCGCGCCCAAAGTTCCGAGCGGTGCGACGGGGCGGCTGGAGCTCGACGTGGCGACGTCGCGGACGGCGGAGGGGGCCGAGGTCGACGACGAGGTGCCCCTCAGCGCGATCGGACTCGAGGGCCTCTTGTCGACGCGCGACGACGGAAGGACGGGCTTTGTCCTGCCGGGTGAGGTCGTCGAAAAGGGCCTGTTCCACACCGGCAAGAAGACCGGCGTCGACCGGAGCAAGGCGCAGGCCCTCGTCGCCGACCGCGCAGGCGTTCCCGTCGAGGATCTGGCCGCGATGCGCCCGTACCGGTTCTCGGCGGGCGCCTGGGTCGAGACGCCGACCCACGACGGCGCCCTGCCCGTGATGCGTGGGATGGTCAAGCGGCCGCTGCGGGCCACGCCCGAGGCGCTGATCCGCGCGGTCGGGCGGGGCGCGGACTACCTGGCCCGCGTGATGAACGACGAGGGCCGCTACGTCTACGTCTACCACCCCGTCGAGGACCGGGACGACGCGTCGTACGGGTGGCTGCGCCACGCCGGCACGACGTACGCGCTCCTCGAGGCGTACGACGAGTTCGGCACGCCCCTCTATCGGCAGAAGGCCGAGCGGGCGCTCGCGTACCTCTCCGCGCGGCTTCGCGACGACCCGGCGAGCCAGGGCAAGTACCTGCAGGAGAACCTCGACGAAGAGCAGCAAAAGAGCGGCGGGGCCGGGCTCGCCCTCCTCGCCTTCGCCGAGCACGCGGCGGTGACCGGGTCGCGCCAGCACCTCGAGACGATGCGCGCGCTCGCCCGGTTCATCGTCGCGCAGCAGTACGCCGACGGGCACTTCCGTTCGAACGTGGACGTCGAACGAGAGACGGGCCAAAAAACCAAGCGCGAGGTCATCTACTACACGGGCGAGGCCGTCCTCGGGCTCATGCGTCTGTACGCGATCGACTCGCAGGCGTACTACCTCGACGCGGCGCGCAAGGCCGCGGACTGGGTGATCCAGGTGCGCGACTCGTACGTCTCGGAGGAAAACCAGGAGCACGACCACTGGATGTCGTACGCGTTCAACGAACTCTATCGCGCGATCGGCAGCGGCGCCTACCTCGAGCACGCGTACAAGATCGCGCGGGCCATCCAGCAGAAGCAGCGCTCCGCTGCCGACGCGCCGGCGCCGGACCTCGTGGCCACGTTCTACGACGGGCAGACCACGCCGGCGGCGACGCGCCTCGAGGCGTACGACGCGGACGCCGCCCTCTCGCGGTTCGCGGGCAAGCCAGATGCTTGGCTCCTCGGGCCGGCGCAAGAGGTGGCGGCGGCGATGCTCGGGCAGCAGTTCTCGGCCGACAACGACTACTGGCTGAAGAACCCGGCCAAGGCCGAGGGGGGCGTCCGAGAGAGCCTCTTCGTGCAGGACGTCCGAATCGACTACGTGCAGCACTCGATGAGCGCTTGGCTCCACCTCGCGCGACTACTTCGCGATCCGGGGTACGGCAAGACCGGGGTGCCGTCGCAGGACCCCGTGCGGTCGGCGGACGCGGGGGCGCCCGCTCGGTGATGGGCTATAAGGCCGGAATGTCGCGGCCGGCGGTCGCCGTCATCGGGGGGGGGACGTGGGGGGTCGCGCTCGCCGCGGCGGCCGCGCGCACCGGCGGGCTCACGTTGCTCCTCTCGCGTCGCTTCCTGCGCGGAGAGGAGACACCGCCGCCGGGCGTGACGCTGGCGCGGGACGAGGCGGACGTCGCCGAGCGCGCGCGGGTGCTCGTCCTCGCGGTGCCGTCGGGCGTCGCTCGCGACGTGGCCGCCGCGCTGGGGGCTCGGGTCGACGGGCGCCACTTCGTCGTGCACGGCGTGCGCGGGCTGGTCTCGCGGCCTCACGGGGACCGACGCGACGACCGCGTTCACGAACTCGAAACCGTCTCGGACATCGTGCGCGACGAGACCCCGGTCCGGCGGGTCGGTGCGCTCGGCGGTCCAGCGCTCGCGTCGGACTTGCTCGCCGGTCGGCCCACGGTCATGGCTTGCGCTTCCCGCTACCCCGAGGTAACCCGCGCGCTGCTCGCCGTGTTCACGTCGCCCGATCTGCGGCTCGACGTCATCGACGATCTGCTCGGTCTCGAGTGGGCCAGCGCGCTCGTCGGCTGCCTCGCGATCGGCGCCGGCTATGCGCGCGGCGCGGGCCTCGGCCCCGGGCAGCTCGCCGCCATGATCACGCGCGCCGTGGAGGAGGCGGCCCGACTGGCTTCGGCGGCGGGCGGCCACGAGCGGACGCTCCTCGGGCTGGCGGGGTACGGTGACCTCCTGGCGTCGATCGATCAAAGGGAGCGCCCGGAGGTGGTCCTCGGCGCGGCCCTCGCTCAGGGCAAGTCGCTCGACGCGGCGCTCGCGGACGCGCAGCAGCGCGTCGAGGCCGTGGAGCTCACGGCGCGCGTCGTCGCGTGGGCCGAAGCGAAGGGGGTCCACGCGCCGATCCTGGGTGCCGTGGCGCACCACGTCCTCGCCGGTCGGCCGCCGGCCGGGCTGCTGCGCGATCTGCTCAGCGCGTGAACTCTGCGTCACGATGTGCCGCGCGCGACTGGCGCGCCTGGACGAGTCTCGGCCGGCGCGGTCGCAAGCCCGCGAGACGTGTGGCATCGGGTCCCAGGCGCAGCCCTTGCTTTGAGCCGGGGCCATGCGACTGCCGATCGCGGACGGCCTCTCGCTCGCCGTCCTTCTCGCCGGCTGCTCGTCGACGGCGTCGGGTCCGGCTGCCGCGCCAGGTCCTGAGGGGCAGGACTCGGGGGCGAACGCGGTCGGCGACGCCGGCGGGGTCGTCTCCGACGGCGCGACGTCGGCCCTCGCCCTCCGGGACGCTGGCGCGCTCGACGCGCCTCCGAACGCCGCCCCAGATGCGCGGGCGAACGGGCCGGACGACGCCGGAGCCAACGGGATCTACAAGGCATGCGGCCCGCTCGTTCTGGCGAAGACTTACTCCGACTCGCACCTCACGCTTGGGTACCCGGCCGATTGGACCGGGTCCGCGGTCGCCGCCAACGCCTACGCGCTCGACTCGTCCCCGTACTCGTATTTGCCCACGGGAAGCACTGCGCCCGCGATGGAAGTGGCGCGCGTCGAGTGGCTCACGCCCGCGACCCTCGACCCGAGCTCGGTGCCCGAGACGGTCGTCGCCCAGACGCCGAGCGGCTATCCCGGCGCCGTGGTGCGGCACTTCCAGATTCAAGGGGGCGCCGCGGCCGCCTGGTGGTACGCGTTCCCGCCGGCCACGTGCGGCGAGTGTCAGGGGCCGGGCGACCCGGGGCCCGACTTCATCGCCATCGGTGTCGCCGCGGTGCACGCTGACCAGCTGATCGAGCTGGACGGCACCGTGCGGAGTGACGCGCCGGACGCCGTGTTCTGCGCGGTTCAGGCGATCGAGGCGAGCCTCGCGCTTCCGTGAGCCGGCGTCAGTTCCAGCCCGAGCTCGAGGCCGCCGAGAGCGTCGCGTGCACGCCGTGCACCATCCCGCCCCGCACCTTGAACATGTGAAAGTCGGTGTCCGCGCCGGCGAACATCGTGAATCCGACCGAGATGCCCGCCTGGACGTCGAGGATGTGAACGCGCGCGGTCATGTGAAAGCTGCTCGCGCCGCCGTCCACGCACCCCACCCCCGAGCCCGTGCACGGTCCGATCGACGCACCGTCTTCGAGACGCATGCAATCGGACGCAAAGTTGCACGCGCCGTTCGGGAAGTTGTTGAAGTACACGTCCATCAGGCTCTGGAGCTCGGCCCGGGTCGGCTGCTGGCTCGCCGGCAGGACGGTTTCCCAGTCGTCGTTCGACGAAGCGACGAGGCCCGGCGGGTTAATCGTGATGTAGCTCCGGACCGGGATCGTCTCGATCTCGGTAATCTGGCCGGCGACGACTTTGAGTCGTAGCCCATACACGATGTCGCCGCTGCTGTCGGGAATCACGGCTTCGGTGGCCGATTCGCAAATGTCCGTATCGAGTGCGCTGCGCTTGAATTTGACGGCGCCCGCAGTTTTCCACTCCCCGCTGCCGACGGTCATCTGCGTACCGTCCTCGGTGTACTTTGCGCCGGGGGCGATGGGCGCCTTGGTGGGGTCGTGCGCGGCGAGGGCCGCGAAGTAGGCATTGATGGCGGAGGTCAGGCCCGCGCGCGTGCACGCGGTCCCGGCCGTCGCGGCGTCGCTCGCGGGAGTGGTTGCGTCGGCCGCTGCTCCGCCGGCGTCGCCCGCTCCGGTGCCTCCGCCTGGGCCCATGCCGCCGGCGGTGGTGCCCGAACCGGCGCCGCTCGAGTTGCCGCCGCCCGGGCCCCCACTGGTGCTCCCGCTCGTGCCCTGGGAGCCGACGCCCCCCGCTCCCGAGCCGGGCTGCCCGCCTAGCGTGGTGCCCGATCCCGCGCCGTTCGACGCTGCGGAGCTCGCGCCGCCTGCGTCGGTCCCTGCCGTCTCCGGCGCCGAGGAGCAGGAGGCAACCGCACATGAAATGACCAACATCAACCCAAGCGCAGCGCTGACGCGGTTGCTTATCATGATGAGGCCTCGCGGATGTCCGGTGGAGGTCGACAATGACCTTTCGCCTCCGTAGTTGGCCTCGCGGGCAGTGACCGATTCCATGTCGCTTTGGCGACCGACATGAGACGGTTCGTCTTTTGGAAAATTGTCGCGACGCGCCCGCTCGTACTCGGCACGGGCCACGCGCTCACAGACTGCGGACAATGCCGAGAGACGAGGCTGCTTTAGTCCGCACGCTCGAGCGAAGCGAGAGAGCGGACGACGCACCCAACGAGTCCGCACGCTCGAGCGAAGCGAGAGATCGGACTCGGGACACCCTCCTAAGGGAAAACGCCGAGCACGGTGTTGCCTTGCAGCGACGCTGTCACTTGAGCGTGCGACCCGATGGGCGTTCCGACGGAATGCTTTGGTGCGTCGGCGTCGCCTCGGCGCGCCGCGCTGCCTGCATCGTGCGTTCGAGCGCCTGGGTCATCGTGGCCAGGAGCTCTCGCCCGTCGATGGGGACACCGGTGCGCGCGACGTGCTCCGCGGGCAACCACTCGGCGATGGCCTCCAGGCTTCGCTCTACGCGGAACGCGACCGACCGAGGCGACTGCATGCGCATCCCGGTGACGGCGCTCTGCCGCGCGCTGGCCCAGAATCCGCTGCCGAGGAGCGCGACCCCGATGCACGAGAGCGCGGGCGCGTAGCGCTCCGCCATCTCGACGAGGCCCGCGCGCGCCCGATCGGTCGGCATCCCCGAGCTCTCTTGCACCAGGTGCAGATTCGAGAATGAAGTGAGTCCGCCCGACAAGAGCGTGGTCGTCGCCGCTTCGACCCGTCGAACCGATTCCTCGCACGCGGGCATCGGCCAGCACACGATCGTCACGTTGTGCCAGAGCGATACCGAGAAGAGCCCCGGACTCGAGTCGAGCTCCGTCGATTGAGAGGATGGCAGGCCGTCCACGTTCGTGGAGTTCGCGCTCATCTCGGGCTCCGCTGGGAAATACGCGTGTCCTCGATGCTACGCCAAAGCCGCATTCGAGGAAGGTCAATCGCCGGGTCGTCCGATGTGCGTGCGACGTGTCTCTCCTTCACCGCGATCCTTTGCCCAGGAGCGCGGCTCGGGTGAGTGCGCTCTCGTCGCCAAAGCGCTCGACGATCGACACAGAAAGGGCTTCCAGCTTCTGCCGCTTGTCCGCTTGCGCGTCGGGAAGGAGGGTCCGCGGCGGCGGGCCGTCCACCAGGCCCGCGACGCTGATCCCCGTGAGTCGAACCTTGCGAGCTCCGAGCGGCACCGCTCGCAAGAGCTCCACCGCCGCCCGGTGGATCGCGTCCGTGTCCCGAACGGGCTCCGGGAGCGTCGTCCGCCGGGAGCGTAAGGAGAAGTCGGAGTACTTCACCTTCACGACGACCACGCGCGCCGACATCCCGCTCCGAACGAGGCGACGGGCGACGCGGCTCGCATGCGCGAGGAGGGTGGCCGCCACCGCGTCGAACCCGACCAGGTCTTCGTCGTACGTTTCCTCGGCTCCGACGCTCCGTGCGACGCCCTGCGGGTCGACGTCACGCGGGTCCTCGCCGCGCGCCAAGTTCGCGATGTGAGTGCCCCACGTTCCGAGGATGCGCTCGAGCTCGGCCGTTCGCCCGCGCGCGAGGTCCCCGATCGTCTCGAAGCCCAGCGCCCGGAGCCGTGGCGCCGTCTTCGGACCGACTCCCCACATTCGCTCGACGGGCAGGGGCGCGAGGAACGCGGCGACGCCGTCAGCCGGCACGATCACCAGCCCGTCCGGCTTCCGC
>DATGJA010000528.1:0-27399 GCA_035295445.1 Polyangiaceae bacterium
CATCGCGGTGACGACCCGGCGGACGCCGCTGTCGACGATGACGCGCGAGCAAGCGGGCGTGCGCCCGTGAAACGAGCACGGCTCGAGGGTGGAATAGAAGGTCACCGCGTGCCCCGGGACGCCGAGCGCGCGCAGCCCTTCGAGCGCGACGATCTCGGCGTGGTCCTCCCCCGGCCCCTGGGTGTAACCCCGGGCGACGATCGCGCCTGCGTCGTCGACGATGACGCACCCCACCCAAGGGTTGTCGCCCGTCCGCCCCCGCGCGCGCTCGGCTTCGACCATGGCCTCGCGCATGAAGTCCTCCTGGTTCGCCATGGGCAAGACGCTGCGAGCGTAGCGCGCAGAGGCAATTTTTCAGCGATTGTGGCCCAACCTGCATGGCCGGCGTCACCCCGCGAGCTGGATCACCACGTGGGTCGCGCCGGACGTCACGGTGACGGTCCCGGTCGACGCGTCGTAAGTGCCGCCGGAGGTCACCGCGCTCACGCCGACGGACCGGAAGGCCGGAAGCTCTACGAACACCGGCCCCGAGGGAAGCACGCCGCAAAGGTCCACCGTGATCACGCGCGGCGTCGTCGATCCGACGCGGATGTTCACGCCGTACGTCGACCGCTGGCAGCTCGTCATGTCGAACGCGCTCGTCAGGTTGCCGACGCCGATCGACTGTCCCGGGGCGAGCCAAGCGTCCGGAATGCCGCGGCCGACGTGGAGCGGCCGCTGGAAAGCAAACGAGCTGCCGCTCGCCGTCGCCGACAACCCCTCGGCGGCGATCGCGTCGAGCAAGGCGAGGCTCTGCCCGGCGAGCGGCCATGCGTACGGGCACGCGCCGAACCGCGGCGGCGGATGACTGCCCGCCCACGGGTTGCCCGTCCCCGGGCCGACCTTGTTATCCTCCCACCACGCGTACGGTCCGCCCGTTGTCGTCGCGATCTGCCAGGCATAACTCGTCAGCGGCAGGTCCCGATACTTGACGCCGAAGAGGCCCCCTTGCGCGTACCCCGTATTGTCGGCGGTGCTGTAGCCGGGGTAGCCGCCCATCGAGGGGAAGGGGGCGCTGCCCGCGGTGAGCGTTCCGAAACCGTAGGCGTAGAGCGCGTCGGTCTCGGCCGGATCGCCGAGGATCCCCGGAAGCACGGCCCCGAGCAGGAACGAGTCCCACGCGTTCTGCCCGTAGAACGCGGCCGACGCCCAGTTCGCGTCCGCCCCAGCACCCCCGCAGCGATCTCCGCTCATCGGGACGTCGACCTCGCACGGCAAGTATTGAAAGCCGTTCTTCTGCTGGTTGCCCTGCACGCCGGTGTTCGTCGCCGCGACGAGCGCCTTGATCTGACCGTCCGCCCACGTCGCCTCTGCCGCGTTGCCGATGCGGACGGCGATGTACTTGTACGCGGCCAACCCGACGATCGCCGAGTAGTCGTCGAAGAGCCACGTGCCCTGCGAATCGTTGTCGTTCGAGGACGCCAGATACCCCCCCGCCGCCGTGTGCGAGGGGATCTGATGCATGAGCGAGTACAGGCTGTCGCCGAAGCCTGCGCCGTTCTGGAAGTACTTGGAGACGAACGCCGTGTCGCCCGTCTTCGCCAGGTAGATGGCCCACGGCCACGGCGTTTTCCACCAGCCGTCGAGGTAGTAGTTGGCGCCGTAGTTCTGGAACGTGCCCGCGACGACCTCGCTCGAACGCCCCGCGAGTAGGACATTCTGCGCGTCCTGGAAGTCTCCGAGCGCGAAGCGATTCGCGAGGATGCCAGGAACGTCATGGTTGAGCAGCCACGCGTAGTTGTTGGCGGCGCTGAACGGGGCCTTGCCGACCTGCACGATGCGCGTGTAGACGAAGTTGGCGCGGAAGGCGTTGACGAGCTCCGTCCCCGGGTGGCTCAAATTGGTCAGCGGGAGGACGACATCGGGCAGCGAGAACGTCGGGATGGCGCTCAGCCGGCCCTGCCAGTACGCGCTCATGTGCGCGTAGGCGTCGTCGTAGCTCCGCGACGCGCTCGAGAGGGTCGCCCCCGTCGGCAGCGCCTGTCCGTCGCCGAAGTCGTCGACGGCGACCACGTAGTCGTGGTGCACGCTCTGACCCGCGGCGACGCTCGTCGAGTTCTGCGTGAGGGCAACCAGCCCCGCCGACGGCGCCGGGTCCACGGTCGCCTGGGCCGCGCCCCCGTTGTTCACGGTCACGCGGCTGTACACGACGCCGACGACGTGCCCGCCGATCGAGGCTTGGTCCTCGAAGTTGGTGATCGAGACGGCCACCTGGTTGCGCGTGAACGACGTCGTGAACGCGGGGAGCCAGCCGTCGGCCATGGTCCACGTGATCGACCCTGCGGCCGGAGCGCCGCCGGCCGTCGCGACGCCGAACGAGTACATCGCGCCGCAGACCGTCTTGCCGGCGGTCGGGTTGCCGTCGGGCAGCGTTCCGTACGCGACCTTGTACGTGCTCGTCGCGACCCCCCGCGCGAAGAACGCGCCGCTCGCGTACTCGAACGTGGGCCAGTAGTTGCCCTCCCAGCCCATCGCCGTGACGTTCGGTCCCCACCCGGCCGGGTCGTCGGAGATCGCGAAGTTGGTGCCGTACGCCGCGGGCAGCGAGGCGTTCTTGCATGCGTTGCCGGGGCTCGATCCGTTCGTGGGCAAGGCGGGGAGCGGCTCGAGCGCGCCGGTTACCGCGCACCCGCCGGGCGGCGGCGCGACCGTGCCGCAGACCGCAGCGTCGATCCCCGAGTCGGGGCCGGGGCCGCCCGCGTCAGCGCTTGCGCCGGCGCTCGTGCCCGCACTCGTGCCCGCGCTCGTCCCCGCGCCCGCGCTCGCCCCGGCGCTCGAGCCGGAACCCGAACCGAGGCCGGAGCTCGCGCCACCGGCGGCCGCGTCGTCCCCGCCTGGCGCGGCCGATGGGCTCGAGCCGCATCCGAGGTGAAACGAGACCGCCGCCAGCGACCCCGCGATCGCCGCGACGGCGCACGTCCGAGTCATCGTGTGTGCACCAGGAGTGACGGGCCCGCGCGAGCACGGCTCACCCATCTCGAGGACCGCAGTTCGCGGCGAGGCTTCCGGTGGGCGCAGCAGGACTTGAACCTGCGACTTCGTCCGTGTGAAGGACGCACTCTACCGCTGAGTTATGCGCCCGGCTTCGGGGAACCCGTGACGTAACGCACTTCCCCCCCGGCGGCAAGGCGGCTTGATCTCTCGCTTCGCTCGAGCGTGCGGCTCGGGGTGTCTCTAGTCCGATCTCTCGCTTCGCTCGAGCGTGCGGACTCAGTCCGTCGTCACAAGGTCCGTCGTCGCAAGCCGGGGATTCGAACCCCGCGGGCCTCATCGGCACCCTCTCGAGCCCCGGAACCCCCGGGCGCGCTTGCGCGGCGTCAAGCCGCGACGACTCGCCACGACCCGACGCAGGAAGGAACGGCCGCGCGGAGCCGGGGCTTAAGCCTGGACCTCGTCGAGTAGCTACAGCACCGCCTCCCGTATCCCGCCCCAGAGCTCCTCTCGCCCCTCGCCCGTCACCGCGCTGAACCCGACCACCGGGCCGTGCACAGCCTTCTTCACCGCGGCGAGCGCCGGCTTTCTCCCGGCGGCGCCTACCTTGTCGAGCTTGGTGGCCGCGAGAATCACGTGGACCGGGCTCACGGACCGGCTCTGGCCGAGGAAGTCGACGAGCTGACGCTCCTGGTCCTCGGGCCCCCGCCGCACGTCCACCAGCACGACGACGGCGCGCAAGCTCACGCGCGTCCGAAGGTAGCCTTCGACCATCCCCTGCCACTGGTCGCGCTCCGCCTTCGAGCGCTTCGCCCATCCGTAACCAGGCAAGTCCACGAGACGCAGGGCGAGACCGTCCGAGCAGCGGACCTCGAAGACGTTGAGCTGGCGCGTACAGCCGGGCGTGCCGCTCGTCCGAGCCAGGGCGTGGCGTTGCATCATCGCGTTCAGCAGGCTCGACTTGCCCACGTTCGAACGCCCGGCGAACGCCACCTCGGCCAGCGTGGGGGCGGGGAGCGAGGCGGCGTCGACCGCGCCGGCGACGAAGCGGGCCTCGATCACACGGGTCTCCTGCGTCGGCTTCATCGTGGACCTCCGCGCCCCTTCCGCCGGGCCAGGGCCCCCGCGATGACGTCCAGCTCGGGAGCTCGCAGCGCGCGCGCGACGGCCACGAACGCGGCGGCGAACACGAGCATCGCGGCGACACCGGGGAGCGCACGCGCGAGGCTCGCCGCCCCGGGCTCGGGCGCGAGGGCACGCGCGACGACCCACGCCCCGCCGGCCCCCGCGGCCGACGCGATGAGCGTTCGCGCCGCCGAACGGCCGAGCGCCCCGGCGGCGACTGTCCCGAGACGCCACTTGAGTCCGACAAGGAGCAGGACCATCTGTACCGCGCTCGACCCCGCGACGGCGACGCTGATGCCGACGTGGCCGAGCGGGCCCCGGAGCGCGACCGCGAGGGCTATAAACGCGCAGAGGTCCAGGGCGCTCACGATGACCGGCGTGCGCGTGTCGCCGAGGGCGTAGAACGCCGGCACGGTCTGCCGCACGCACGCCACCGTCCAGATCGCGCCCCCCTGCCATGCGAGCGCCCGCGCCGTCTCGTGGGCGGCGCCGGCGTCGAAGGCGCCGTGCTGGAAGAGGGTCACCACGATCGGTTTGCCGACGACGGCCAGCATCGCGCTGGCGGGGAGCGCCACGAACATCGCCAGAGTCATCCCGTGGGCCCAGGTCTTCGCCAGCTCGTCGCGGGCGCCCTTGGCCGCGAGGGTCGACAGGGACGGCAAGGCCGCGGTCGACAGCGCCATCACGAAGATGCCCTGCGGGAAGTCGCAGAGGCGCATCGCCCAGGAGAAGTAGCTCTGCGCGCCCGAGCCGAGCTCCGAAAGGAACCGGCTCGAGAGGACGAGATCGACGTAGTAGACGCCGATGCCCACGGTGAGCGGCGCGATGCGCCGGAGCACCTTGCGCACGTCGGGATCGAGCGCCAACCGCGGCCATCCCCCGTAGCCGATCGCCCGCAGGGCGGGCCACTGCGCGGCCACCTGGAGCGCGCCGCCCACGAGCGCGCCGACCCCGAGCGCAAGCACAGCGTCGTGCCCGTGGGCGGCGAAGACCCACGGCAAGCCGAACGTCGCCGCGAGGAGCGCGACGTTGAGCAGGCCCGGCGCGAACGCGGCGACCGCGAACCGGCGCTTCGCGTTGAGCGCCGCCATGCCGAGAGCTGCCACGCCCATGAAAAAAATGTACGGAAAGACGAGGCGCGTCAGCGACGTCGTTCGCTCGAGCTCTCCGGGCCGGACGCGGTAACCCTCCGCGAAGAGCAGCGCGAGCGGTCCGGCGAACGCCACCCCCAGCAGGGAGACGGCGACGAGCGCCACGAGCGACACGCCGCGGAGCCGGGCGAAGAAGACGCGCGCGCCTGCGTCTCCGTCCTTCGCGAGCTTCTCGGCCAGGACGGGGACGACCGCGCTCGCCACCGCGCCCTCGCCGAGGAGCTGGCGGAGCGCGTTGGGGATCCGAAACGCGATCCACCAGGCGTCGGTCGCGTCGCGGTCGAAGACCGCCGCGAGGGCGACGTCGCGCATCAGGCCTAGGACGCGCGACGCCAGCGTGCCCGCCCCGACGACGCCGGCCCGAGCGAGCAACCGGCCTCGCTCGCGCTCCCCCTCCTGCTGGATGGCGACGTCCTGCGCGGGCATCGATCAGCCCCGACAAGCCTCGCAGCGGCACAGCGTCCGCAGATACGTAAACGAATAGATCCCGCTCGCGTGCCCGTCGAACCACTTGAGCGAGAGCGCGTAGCCTCCGACGATCTCGATGTCCTCGAGCTCGAGCTGGTCGTCGCGCGTCTCGACGAGCTTGATCTCCCCCGAGTGGCCCTGGCACCCGGCGCACGGGCAGTAGCCGCGCAGCACGTCGTGGGGGTAGACCCCCTTGTGGCCGTCGGCCCAGTCGATCTCGGTGACGCGCCCACCGCGCGGCGAGCGGATGGCGACGGGCTTGAACCGCGGGTCCTTCGTCACGATGACCTCCTGCGCGCCGATGCGACGAGGGCGCGTTCGCGCCCCAACGCGATCAGGCCCGCCACCGCGCCCGCGCGCGACACTGCCTTCTTGCCCATTCGATGGCCGACCCGCAAAGCGGCGTTCCACACCGACCCGTCGAGCCACGCGGCCGATCCCGGGACGGCGCGCGAGGCGATGACCATGGCGAGCGCTCCGGCGATGAAGGCGTCGCCCGCCCCCGTCGCGTCGACGCAGCGAGCCCGCAACGCAGGCTCGTTCACCTCGCCGTGGGCGCCGATCGCGCTGGCCATCCCGCCTCCGCGCGTGACGAGCCACGTGGCGCGAGGCGCGTGCCCCCGAAGCCACCGCAGACCGCCGCCCACGGCGCGCAGGTCGGCGTCGCTCGCCTTGACGATCGCCGCTGCGGCCACGAGGCGCGCGATCGCGTCGCGCATCGCCCGGCGGTCGCTCCACAGGTGGGGGCGGACGTTGAGGTCGACGAAGATCCGCGCGCCGCCGTCGCGCGCGGCGACGAGGAACTTCGCCGTGGCCGCCGCCAGCTCCGGGGTCATCATGGTGCTCGTGCCGACGAGGGCCCAGCGCGCGCGGCCCGCGGCAGGCCGGACGTGATCGGCCCGCAGGCACAGGTCGGCCGAGGCGTGCCGGTAGAAGAGGAACTCGGGCTCGCCCCGGTCGTCGCGGACGACGAACGTGAGACCCGTCCGGTTCGGAAGGCGCGCGACGAAGCGCGTGTCCACGCCGTCGGACCGCAGGTGAGCGAGCAGCGCGTCGCCGAAGCGGTCCCGCCCGACGGCCCCGAGGATCGCGGACCGAACGCCGAGGCGCGCGAGGCCGGTGGCGACGTTGGCGGGGGCGCCGCCAAGCTCTCGGCGAAACTCGCGCGCGATCGCCTCGCGTCCGCGAGGCCGCGTTTCGAACACGTCCCAGAGGATCTCGCCGAAGCAGACGACGTCGAGCATGGAGGGCATCCCGATCAACGCTCGAACCCGGCGTGGGCTGCCATTGCCCGATCGACCAGGGCGAGCACGTCCTCGGCGTCCTTGGCGCCCACGCCGGCGGACTCGCCCCGCGCGAGGGCGCGCGCCGCCTCGCGCCCCGCCGGCAGCAGGACGCTCGCGGCGCCGCCGCACGCCTTGCACACGAGTCCACCGCGCCCCGGATCCACGCACGCCATTTTGCCTTCGGGACACGGGCGCCCGCAGGCGACGCACCGCTCGAGGTCGAGCCCGTACCCGACCGCCACGAGCAGGGCCAGCCCGGCGCGCGCAAGCTCGCGACGCGGGGCCGTCGACCCGGCTTCGAGCACGTCGAGCAGATCGACCAGCACGCGCCAACCCTCGGGCTCCGGCGTCCGAGGCGGGAAGAGGTGCCGCGCCCACCGCAGCGCGACGCCTGCCGCGTCGAGGGCGTCGAGGCTGCCGACCACGCCGGGGCGCATCCGGACGATGCGCGCCTCCTTGAGCGTCGCGAGCTCGGACCGAGGCTTGTCGTCGAGGACCACGCCGATCGTATGGATGGGCTCGAGCGCCCCGCCGATGCGACGCGACCCCTTGCGGGCCCCGCGCACCACGGCGCTCAGCTTGCCGGAGCGCTCGGTCACGAGCGTCGCAATGACGTCGCTCTCGCCGAAATCCACCGTCCGGACGACGAGGGCGTCGCTCTCGAGGAAGTTCACCCGGGGAGCATGACGCGGGTCGCCGCCGTCCGCGACAGCTCGGCGGGGACGTCGTGCCCACGCGGCTTGAGCACGATCGACAGCGCGAGCGAGAGCAGGATGAGCAGCAATACGAACGCGATGGCCACGCCGAAGCGCCTGCCCTGTCCCTCGCGCGCGGCCTGAAGCGGCGTCTGCATGGGCAGCGGCGTGACGTACGCGATCCGCCGGCTCGACGTGTATCGGACGAGGACCTCGTCCGGCACGAGGCCTACCGCCTGCGCGTAGGCCTTGAGGAAGCCGCGAACGAAGACCTCTCCCGGGAGCTCGTCGAAGCGATCCGACTCGATCGCCTCGAGCGACAGGAGCGGGATGCGAGTGATGCGCGAGAGCTCGGGGACGCTCATCGCGCGCTTCTCCCGCACGCGCCGCAAATGCCGGCCGAGGCTCTCGAGGGGCGCCTCCACCGTCTCTTCCTTGGCCTCGCGCACGTCGATCGCCTCGTGATCCCTCGCGCCGAGCGCCGGGGACTTGGACTCGACGTGGCTCTGCGGCCCGCGATCCTCAGCGGCCTCGGCGCGCGTCGGACGGTCACGCGAGGCGGCGGCCGTCACTGCAACCTCGCGAGCGCGCCGGAGCACGCCTTGCCGGCAGCCGTTTCGGCCGACAAGTCGCGGCACTTCTCGAAGTCCGCGCGCGCGTCGGCCGCCTTGCCCATGCGCTCGCGCACCCGCGCACGAGCCGCCCAGGCGTCCTGGAGGCGCTTGCAGTCGACCGCGTCCACGGAGATCGCGTTCGTCAGCGATTGTTCGGCGGCGGCCAGGTCTCCCTTCCTTTCGTATGCGATTCCGAGTCGGTAGTGCCCCACGCAAAAGCGGGGCTCCGTGATCGAGTTCTTCAGCGATTCGATGCCGCGATCGACGTCTCCGGAGAGGAGCTGGGCCCAGCCGAGGTTGCCCCAGGCGAGGTAGCTCGATTCGAACGCCGCGTCCCTTGTCAGCGGCTCGAGGACGGCGACGGCCTCCGGGTATCTCTGTTCCAGGATGAGAATTTGTCCGAGTGTGTTCTTCGCTTCGCGAAAGTTCTCCTGAACCGCCAGAGCCCGTCGAACGTAGCCCTCGGCCTCTTTCAGTCGGCAGTCGGGCGAGGCGAGCTCCAGCGTTCCGGTGCAGAAGGAAAGGTGGATCGTGGAAGCGAAGTAAAGGGCCTTGGCGTTCTGGTCGTCGAGCTCGATGGCCCACCTGCAGTGGTCGAGGGCCAGGCGCGGCTGGTTCTTGAAGAAGTAGTCCCTTGCTACGTCGTACTCGGTCTCGCTCTGACGCTCGGGGTTGACGCCGGGAGCGCTTGCGCCCGGCCCGCCGCACGCCGCGGAGGCGGCGCAGAGCACGGCGAGCGCGAAGAACGATGCTACACGGACAAGTTGCAGAAACGCCACATGCTTCAGGCGCTCCGGGATTACCCCACGAGCGGCCCTCGAGTCAACGACGGGAAGAGGCCGCACCGCGTTTCAGCGCATCGGGTGTTCAGGCATCACGATTCGCCCGCGAGCTCGTCTTTCGCGCCGAGGAGCGAGTGCAGGCGGCGAAGGGCCTCGACGTCGGGGATCTCGATCCGCTCCCCGGTGATGCGCAGATACTCGCGGTCGCGCATGCGCTGCACGGTTCGCTTCACCGCCTCGACGTCCAGACCCACACGCGACGACAGCTCCACGGGGGAGATCGTGATCTCGGCGGCCCCGCTCGTTGGCCCGGCGAGCTTGATCAGCACGCTCGTGACGCGGGACTCCACGCTCCGCAGCATCATGATCTCGATTTGATCCTCGGCCGCACGCAGGCGGGTCGCGAGCTGCTCGATGGCCTGCGAACCGAGCTGAGGGTGCGTCTTGAGCAGCGCGCGGAACGTCGCCCGGTCGAGCGCCAGAACGACGCCGGCGGTGAGCGCGATGGCCGTCGAGCCGTACGTCGTCGACTCGACGAGGAGCGCGTCCTCGCCGAAGAGATCGCCCGTGCGCACCACGCCGAGGCTGCGGTCCGCCATCGCGACGCGCTTGAGCAGGCGCACGCGCCCCTCTTGCAGCAGGAATGCCTCCGTCGCCGCCGCGCCCTCCTGGTGAATCGCGTCTCCCGAGAAGAACCGGCGGCCGTAGCGGCCCAGAAGGCGCGCGCGTTCCTGGGGCTCGATGTCGTCGGCGCGCGGCTGCGAGCGCGGCGCCCGATCGGCTTCGTCCATCGAGTTCGACGATACACGTCCGCAGGCTCGAGCGCAGCGAGAGTTCGGACGACATACCCGACACGTCCGCAGGCTCGAGCGCAGCACCCGCCCAGTTGGCCCCGCCGTGCGGCGTGGGCGATACTGTCGGGCGACACCATGGGCCGCTCGGCCACCCTTTCTCGCAGCACCAAGGAGACCCGCGTCGAGGTGACGCTCGACCTCGACGGCACGGGTCGAGCGGACGTCCTTACGCCGCTTCCGTTCCTCACGCACATGGTCGAACAGATCGCCCGTCACGGGCTCGTCGATTTGACCGTGCGCGCGTCGGGCGACGTCGAGATCGACGGACATCACACGACCGAGGACCTCGGCCTCGTCATCGGGCAGGCGGTCGCGAAGGCGCTCGGCGACAAGAGCGGTCTCGTTCGTTACGGATGGGCCACTTTGCCGATGGACGAAGCGCGCGCCACCTGCACCCTGGACCTGTCCGGCCGAGCCCACTTCGTCTGGGAGGTGACGCTCCCACCCGGCGCCAAGATCGGCACGTGGGACGTCGAGCTGGCGCCGGTCTTCTTCGAGGCCTTTGCCCGCGGGGCGCAGTGCAACCTGCACGTCGTCATGCACCGCGGCGAGATCTTGCACCACATGGTCGAGATCGCGTTCAAGGCGCTGGCCCGGGCGCTGCGCGAAGCGGTGAGGCTCGAACCGCGCGCCGTAGGCGTCCCGTCGACCAAGGGCACGCTGAGCGACTAGGAGGGACCGCAAAGTCAGGACGCCAGGAGCGCCAGGAAGTTGGCCGTCGCGCCCACCCTCCCCCACCATCCGGCACATGAACTTCGAACGCCGGATGAAGCGCAGCGCCACGCGCGAAGAGGCGCTGCAATATCTCGTGGAGAGCATCGCCGACCGCAGCGGGGTGCGGGCCCTGGTCCTGCTCGACGACGCCGGCCGCATCGTGGCCGGGATGGGTGTCCCCAAGGATTTGACCGGCCTCGTTCGCACGGCGCGCGACGTCGCGTGGCGACGGGCATCGCCCGCGGACATCGACGCCGCCGTGCGGGGCGACGTGACGGCGCGCCCCGTCGCGACGCCCGAGGGGATGCTCTACTTCGCCGCCCTGGGCGATCGCGTCATGGGGATCGGCGACGCTGTGCGCGCCGTCCAGCGCATTCTCGACGAGACGCCGCTCAACTAGGGGTGTCCCTGGTCCGATCTCTCGCTTCGCTCGAGCGTGCGGACTAAGCCATCCGCGTGTAACAGGGTGCAACACGGGTGCAACAGGCTGCAACCGTGACGGGCGACGCCGAACGCGGTCGCAGTGCCTCTAATCCCACGCAATTGCGTGGGGTCGCCTCCGGTACGCGTCTTGCCAAGGGAGTCGCCCGGAGGAACGCCCCATGAAGAGCGCGCTCGTCATCCCTGTCTCTCTCTTGCTCCAAACCGCCGCGTGGAGCGCCCACGCCTATAACGCCAATTGGCAAGGACCGCACAAGTTCGACCAAGGCGGTACAGGGCCTTCCGTCGCAGTTGCAGGTGGCTACGGGATGGAACTCCACATGGGCGGCGGAGAACTATGGGATCACAGCCCTAACGCCAATCCGCCCAATCCGCCCTTCAACCTCGGGTCTAGCCTTGTCCCAAACAGCGTAAACGGCGCAAACCCTGACGTGGCGACGGCCAGCGACGATCCGACAACGTTCATCGCAGAGTACGCGGACTCTTCCAACTATCTCCACTATGCGCTTTGGACCTCGCAGAACGGCTGGTACTCCCAGACCGGCATCGGACAACAGGGGTTTTTCCCGAGCATCGCTAGTGCGGATGGGACGATCGCCGTGGAAGTCCACCAGGGCCAGCTTGGCATCGGCTCGTTGTGGATGAACGTCGGATATGCCAGTTTTGGATATACTGGAGGGACGTATGGATGGACCGGGATTTCGACATGGGTGCCGTACGAATTCGTAACGGCCAATGCCATGCTCCCTTCGGTCTCTATATTGAACCTAACCAATTCGACGTACTTGATCATCGTGGTCATGCAAACTGCGGGAGGAGCAAACGGCACTCAGCCGCTCGAGTCGATCGCGGGCCTATTGACGCTCCAATCCGGAGGGAATTACGCGCTATCGTGGACGAGCATCCTACCTCACTTTACGACCGGGTCGCGCCCGGCGGTCGCCATTTGCGATTTCTACCAAGGCGTTTCCAACCAAACGATCCCGGTCCTTCAGGTCAACGAAGGGCCCAACGGAAACCTCTGGTCTCACATTGGGCTCTTCACCGTCGTCAACGGCAGCTCGTCGAACCCCACGGTATCTTTCAGCTGGGTACAGGGTTCCGACGATAACTACGACACCGGCTTCACGCCCAAGCTCGGTTGCGAGAACTTCACGACCGGCGGCTACGGGGTCGAAGTCCACCAGAGTGGCGCCGACAATGGGGATCTCTTCTATCGCGAGTTCAATTTGCAGTGACCCTCGGCGACCCCGCCGGATGCAACGGATCGCAGCTAGGCTTTACTCGAGCACGAGCCGATGACGCTCCCAGGCTGACCACGAGTCCGGACGGCCGCGCGCGACCTCGTGACGGCTCACCGATAGGCCCACGGCTTCCCCACGCTCGCCGCGCATGCCGAGCGTCGCGAAGGGGACGGCCATCTCGACGACCCACTCTTCGTCCTCGTCCCCAGGGTCGTCCACCGTCCCCTCGACCTCCGACGCGATGCGCGCGCCGCTCTGCCACGCGCCGTCCAGCGCGCCGTCCGATCGGCGGCGTCGCTCGGTCCGCTCGCCCGCGGCCGACACGTCGATGGAGAACTCGTCACCCCCGCGCGTGAACGACAGACGGAACGAGTCGACGCCGTCGTGGCGAGCGTGCACGTCGTCGTCCGCGGCATAGAGGAGCACGTACAGACCTTCGCGCGCCCAGACGAAGCGAGCCTCGGTGTGCGGGACGGCGGGTGCGCCGCTCGCCGCGGCGAAGGGGCCCGTCCTGGCCGGTCCCGGCGACCCCGTCCAGGCGGGGTCGTTCGCGTCGCCGTCGACGTCGACCCGCGCCGCGGCCGACGGGACGGCGAGAGCCGGGCCGCCACGTTCCGCAGGGCTCGGGTGGTGCGCGCAGCCGACGAGGAGGAGCCCCGCAGCCCAGCCGGAGTAGACCCACGCGGACGATCGCATGCTCTCCCATCGACCCACCCTCGGCTGAGGTTGCGCAAGCTCGCGCGCACGTCCCGAAGGGCCTCCTTCCGGTGTAGATTTGCTTCGAGCACGTGACCCCTTCTGCCCACAACGGCCTCTCGCGCGAGCGCGCGCACGAGAGGCAACTCTCCGTACGCCTCGTCTGGCCGTTCGTCCGCGTCGCCGGGATCGACCCGGCGAGCGTGGAGGCTTATGCGCGGGCCGGCTACGACCCGGCAGCCTTCGCCAACCCCGACGGCCGGGTGCCCCACCGCCTCGTGATGGAAACCCTCACCGAGTACGTCGCGCGCACCGGGGACACCGCCGTCGGTCTGCGCGCGGGCGAGGCCGTCGACCCCGCCGACATCGAGCCGCTCGAGCGCGCCGCGCGGAGCAGCCCGACGCTCCGCGACGCGGTCCTCTTCGTCGCCCGCTACGTGCGCGTCATGAACGAGGCCGCGGAGATCTCGCTGGTCGAAGGTCCGGAAGAGGTGTTCTGGCGCTTCCGCGTGACCGACGGCGTGCCCCAGCCCGCCGCCGCGAACGACTTCATCCTCGCCTACGCGTCGACGTTCGCGCGCCGGTGCGTCGGCGACGCCGAGGCGCCCATCGAAGTGCACTTCATGCACGCGGAGCCCGCCGGCGGCGTCGACGATTATCTTCGCGTCTTCCGGACGCCGCGCCTCAAGTTCGACATGCCCCACAACGGGTTCGTCCTGAGGCGCTCGCTGCTCGATCGCGCGCTGCCCGGCGCGCAGCCGCGCATCTACGAAGCCTTCGAGAAGCGCGCGCGCGACTTGCTGGCCGGCCAGACGACCGGCCTGCGCCAGGACGTCGTATCGATCGTCTTCGCGCAGCTTCCGCACGGCCGCCTGTCGATGGAGGCCGTCGCGCGGTCCCTCGGCACGAGCGTGGCCACCCTGCGCCGCAGGCTGCGCAGCGAGGGGACGACCTTCGCGAAGCTCGTCGACGAGACCCGGCGGACCCTGGCCGAGACGCACCTGCGAAGCCTCCGGATGAGCGTGAGCGAGATCGCGTTCCTCCTCGGGTTCGCGCACGTGCCCGCCTTTCATGCCGCGTTCCGACGGTGGACGGGCTCGACGCCCTCGGCGTATCGTGCGGCGCTGCGCGGCGGCGAGGCGCTCCCGAAGGTGTCCTGACAGCCGCCCCGTCCCGCGCCGCGGCTCTCCCTACGTCCAGCGCTCGTTGTCCTACCTAGAACGGCTCCTCCCCCGGGGCCGACTTGACGGTGCCCGGGGCTGCGAGCATGAGAACCTCAGGTCTCCCATGGATCATTACCAACTCCTCATCGACGGACGACTCACCGACGCCGCAAGCGGCGAGCGCTACACGACGATCGACCCGTCCACGGGTCAACCCCTCGCCTCGGTGGCTGCGGCCGGCCGGGCGGACGTCGACGCCGCGGTCGGCGCGGCCCGCCGGGCGTTCACGACCTGGAGCACGACGACGCCGCTGGCCCGCGCCGAGGTCGTCATGGACCTGGCCGACCGGATGCAGGCGGCGATCGCCCGCCTCGGGTTTCTCGAGATGTGCGACTCGGGCGGCCTGCTGTCCCGGACAACGACGGACGTGTTCGCGGGCGCGCGCTTCTTGCGGACCATGGCGAGGTACGCCGCGCACGAGTTCCCCTGGACCGAGAACGTGCCTGGCAAGAACCCGTTCTTCCCCGGCACGAGCGTCGTCCGTCGCGAGCCGATCGGCGTTTGCGCGGCGATCATCCCGTGGAACTTTCCGCTGCTCATGGCGTGCTGGAAGCTCGGAATGGCGCTCGTGACGGGAAACACGATCGTCATCAAGCCGTCGCCCGAGACGCCCCTGTCGGCGCTGGAGCTCGGCAAGATCGTGGCCTCGAGCAAGGTCCCCCCGGGCGTCGTCAACGTGATCGCCGGACCGGATCGGGCCATCGGCGAGCTGCTCGTGCGCCATCCGGAGGTCGACCGGATCGCGTTTACCGGGAGCACCCCGGTCGGTAAAGAGATCCTCAAGAACGGGGCCGAGACCCTCAAGCGCGTCAGCCTGGAGCTCGGGGGCAAGAGCGCCAACCTGGTGCTCCGCGACGCGGACGTCGAGCTCGCCGTCGACGGCGCCGTCTGGGCCGCGTTCCTGCACACCGGGCAGGTGTGCGAGTCCGGGACGCGTCTTCTCTTGCCGGAGACGCTGCACGACGCGTTCGTCAGCCGCCTCGTGGAGCGGGTCCGCGCGCTCGTCGTCGGGCACCCGCTCGACCCGCGCACCAAGGTCGGCCCGGTCATCAACGCCGCCCAGCGCGATCGGATCGAGCGCTACGTGGCGACGGGCAAAAAGGAGGGCGCGCGGCTCGTCGTCGGGGGCGAGCGGCCCGTCGTCCCGGGGTTCGACGGCGGCTTCTACGCCCAGCCGACGGTCTTCGTCGACGTCGACCCGCGCATGACGATCGCCCGAGAGGAGATCTTCGGGCCGGTCCTCTCGGTCATCCGGTACAAGGACGAGGAGGAGGCCATCGCCATCGCCAACGACTCGGAGTTCGGCCTGGCGGGCGGCGTCTGGTCGCGCGACCTGCCGCGCGCGCAGTCGGTCGCGGCGCGTATGCGCACGGGCACCGTGTGGATCAACGACTGGCACTTTTTCCACGACCTCGCCCCCTTCGGCGGCTACAAGCAGAGCGGCATCGGCCGCGAGATGGGGCACTTCGGCCTCGCCGAGTACACGGAGACCAAGCACGTTCACGTCGGGGTCGAGGCCAACCCGGACGCCAAAGTCGGTCACCGGATGCTCGTCAAGCGATCGCCGTCGCTCACCTACCAGTACGAGCCGCGCACCCGCGTCCTCTCCGGCCCGGGCGCCGTCGCTCGACTGCACGCCGAGCTCGAGGCCATGGGCAAGCGGCGCGCGCTGGTGGTGACGGATTCGGGCGTCGTCGGCGCGGGCCTGCTGGGGCGGCTGCGCGAGGTGCTCGGGACGCGCGTGGCCGCGGTCTTCGACCGCGTCGCGCAGGACTCGGGCATCGCGATCGTGGACGACGCGGCGGCCCTCGGCCGGGAGCACGCGGTGGACGTCGTCATCAGCCTCGGCGGCGGCAGCTGCATCGACACGGCGAAGGCCACGGCCGTGGCGCTGGCGAACGGCTGGCGCGCCATCGAGACGATCGGGATGAACCACCTCCCCGGCGCCCCGACGACCCACATCGCGATCCCCACGACCGCGGGCACCGGGAGCGAGGTGACCAACGTCGCGGTCATCAAGAACGAGCACGTGGGGACCAAGGCGTACGTCCTCGACGCGCTGGTGGCGCCCGACCTGGCGGTGCTCGACCCGACCCTCATCATCGGACTGCCGCCGCGCATGACGGCGGCGACGGGGATGGACGCGCTGACGCACGCGATCGAGGCTTACACGGGCCGCCAGGCGAACCCGATGAGCGACGCGCAGGCGCTCCACGCGATCCGGTTGATCGCGCGGTGGTTGACGCGCGCGGTCGCGGAGGGCACGGACCTGCACGCGCGGACGCACATGCAGACCGCCGCGACCCTCGCCGGGTGGGCGATCTCGAGCTCGACGGTCGGCCTGGTGCACGCGATGAGCCACACCATCGGCGCGCGGCACGGCGTCCCGCACGGGATCGGCAACGGGATCTTGCTCCCCCACGTCATCCGTTTCAACGGCTCGGCGCCCGGCGTTGCGGCGCGCCACCTCGAGGTGGCACAGGCCCTCGGCGCCGCGGTGGATCCGGGGGCCCCCGAGCGAGCCACCGAGGCCGCCGCCGCGGCGGTCGACGCGCTGCTTCGAGCGTGCAACCACCCGACGCGCCTGTCCGAGGTCGGCGTCCCCAAGGACGCGATCAAGGCCTGCTCCGACATCGCCGTGACGGATCTCGCCGGCGCCGCGAGCGCCCGTCGGGCCTCGCCGGGCGAGATCGCCGAGCTTTACTCAGGCGCGTGGTAGCCCGCTCTTGATCAAGCCTCGCGCGATGACGATCTGCTGGATCTGCGTCGTGCCTTCGTAGAGACGGAAGAGGCGCACGTCGCGGTAGAAGCGCTCGATGCCGTAGTCGGCGATGTACCCCGCGCCGCCGTAAATCTGCACGGCGCGGTCGGCCACGCGACCCACCATCTCGGAGGCGAACATCTTGCATGCCGACGCGTCGATGTTCACGTCGTCGCCTCGATCACGCCGGCGGGCCGTCTCGAGGACCATCGACTTGGCCGCGAGCGTCTCGGCGTAGCTGTCGGCAAGCATCGCCTGGATGAGCTGGAAGTCCGAGAGCGGCTTTCCGAATTGCTTGCGCTCGTTGGCGTAGCGGACCGAGTCACCGATGAGGCGTTCGGCGACGCCGACGCAGACCGCCGAGATGTGGAGCCGCCCGCGATCGAGCACCTGCATGGCCGCCTTGAAGCCCTGCCCCTCGACCTCGCCGAGCAGCGCGTCCGCCGGCACACGGACGTCGTTGAAGACGACGTCGCTCACGTACGTTCCGTGCTGGCCCATCTTCTTCTCGGGGCTTCCGATCTCGATCCCCGCGAGCCCCGCGGGGACGAGGAACGCGCTCATCCCCTTGGCGCCCGGCGTCTTCGGGTCGGTCCGCGCGAACACGGAGAACACGCCGGCCTTCGGCGCGTTCGTGATGTAGCGCTTGGTCCCGCTGAGGACGTAGTGCTCGCCCTCGCGCCGGGCGGACGTGCGGACGGATCCCGCGTCGGAGCCCGCCTCCGGCTCCGTCAGGGCGAAGGAGCCGATGATCTCGCCCGTCGCCAGCTTCGGCAGATATCGCCGCTTCTGCTCGGGCGTCCCGAACATGATGATCGCCTGCGACCCGATGCCGTTGTTCGTCCCGATGACGGATCGGAAGACCGGCGACGTGTGCCCGAGCTCGAAGGCGACACGGACCTCCTCCTCCATCGTGAGCCCTAGACCGCCGTACTCCTCGGGGATCGACATCCCGAAAAGGCCCATCTCGCGCATCTGGTCGACGACCTCGTCGGGCACGCGGTCGTTCTCGGCGACGGACCCCTCGAGGGGCACGAGGCGCTCCTTGACGAAGCGCGCGACGACCCCGACGAGCTCGTTCAGGCTCTCCGGCGACAGGGGCATCAGGCCGCCCCTCCCCGCTCGACGAGCATCGCGATCCCCTGGCCCACGCCGATGCAGAGCGCAGCCATGCCGCGCTTGGCCCCGCGCGCCTTCAATCCCCACGCGAGCGTGCCGAGGATGCGGGCGCCGCTCGCGCCGATCGGGTGCCCGAGCGCGATGGCGCCGCCGTTCACGTTGACGCGATCGGCGTCGAGCTCGAGCCCGCGCACACACGCGATCGACTGCGCGGCGAACGCCTCGTTCAGCTCGACCAGATCGAGGTCTTTGACGGTCCAACCGGCGCGCGCCAGCGCCTTCTTCCCGGCGGGGATCGGCCCCTCGCCCATCAGGTTCGGGTGCACGCCCGCGGTCGCCGACGCGACGACGCGCGCCAGGGGTTCGAGGCCGTTCGCGCGGACGACCTCGTCGCTGACCACGAGCACCGCGGCCGCCCCGTCGTTGACCGGCGAGCTGTTGCCCGCCGTGACCGATCCGCCCTTGCGAAACGCCGGCGCGAGCTTGGCGAGCGCCTCGAGCGTCGTGTCGGCCCGCGGCGACTCGTCCTTCGCGAACACGGTCGGTTCGGCGCCCTTGCCCTTCGCGGGCAACGTCACCGGGACGATCTCGCGGTCGAACGCGCCGGCGGCGACCGCGGCGGCCGCCTTCTTCTGCGATCCGAGCGCGAACGCGTCCTGCTCTTCGCGGGTGATCTTCCACTTGGCGGCCACCTCCTCCGCCGTCTCCCCCATCGAAAGCAGCGGGAAGCGCGCCTGCATCCGGGGATTTTCGAAGCGCCAGCCGATCGTCGTGTCGTAGATCTTGGGCGGCGTGCGCGAGAACGCCTCGTCCGTCTTGGAGAACACGAACGGCGCGCGCGTCATGCTCTCGACGCCGCCGGCGACGACGACGTCCGCGTCCCCGGTGACCACCCGGCGAACCGCGTCGGTGACCGCCTCGAGCCCCGAGCCGCACAGCCGGTTCACGGTGACCGCGGGGACCTCGTACGGCAGGTTCGCGACGAGAAGCGCCATCCGCGCCACGTCGCGGTTGTCCTCACCCGCCTGGTTGGTGGCGCCGAAGACGACCTGGTCGAGCTTCTCGCAGACGGCGGCGTTGCGCTGGCAGATGGCCGACAGAACGTGGGCCGCGAGGTCGTCGGTGCGAACGGAGGCCAGCGAGCCCCGGTAGCGCCCGATCGGCGTGCGGACCGCGTCGAGGAGGAACGCGTTTCGAAGGGTGGGCATGTCGCGCGGAGATTAGCCGCTCGGGGGCCGGGCGCTACAGGGCCGGGCCGAGCGCCCATCGTACGGCGGCGCGCCCTAAGGACAGCTGCCGGTCGCCGTTTCGTTCCAGGTCACGACCCTGACGCCGCCCCTGGTCGTGTTGCCCATGGCGTCGAAGGACCTCTCGGTCTGGCTCACAATGGCGGGGCGGAACCCAAGCGTCTCGGTCGAGTTCCCCGTCGACGAGAACGTCACTTCCTCCACGACGGCCGAGCAGAGCAGGAGGGTCTCGCTCTCGAGCGGACCGAAGGTGGCGCTCAGCGGGGAGGCCACCGCGCACCTGACGGGGGTCGTCAGCGCGGCCTCGGCGATCAAGTCCGCCAGCGCGCACGGTACGGTGGGCTCGACGCTCGCGGTGACCGTGACGGGGCTGAACATGTCGAGCTGCGACGGGTTCGGCGAGCTGATGCCGTCGGTCAGCGTCGTCGCCTGGATCCCGCCGGGCTCGATGGCCCAGCCCGGATCGGCGGCGACGTACGGCCCGAGCGGTCCGCACGACGCGGTGGAACCGCTGGTGTTGACTCCGGCCGTTGCGGCGCTCGTCTGCACCAACAGCTTCGGTACGAGGCCCGTGTTCCCGCTCGCCACCCCTCGGATGTCGAACGTAAAGCCTTGCAGCCCACCCGGGAGGTCCTGCGCGCTCGTGACGAAGGAGTTTTCCCACCGGAAGACGAGGCCGGCCGCCGCACCGGCGGGATCGGTGACCGTGAGGGTGCCGTTCGCGGGAGAAGCGCTGGAGCTGGGTCTGAACAACGCGACCGTGTTGGGCTGCGCCTGCAGAGTGACCGAGAAGTCGCTGAAGGTCAGTTCGGGAGGGCCGTTGGAGGCGACCTTGGCAAAGCGGGCCGTCCAGCTGTAGGCGACCACGTCGAAGGTCCCGTCGAGCCCTCCAAAGAACGTCAGGTGTCCGACCACCACCGGCCCCGCGTCGTCCTGCGTCCCGCCGTCCTGCGCGCCGCCGGCGGCGCCGTTGCACACGTAGGCGGTGTGCTGAATCTCGGGCGACTCGAGCACCCCGTCGCCGTTGATATCGACGCCCGTGTCGACGCGCTGGCCCCCGTTCGCGCAGTTCGAGCCCGGCGGCTCGGGCGTCACGCTCACGAGCGACGTCGCCCCCGCGTCGCCTTGCGCTCCCTGCGTTCCTTGCGCCCCCTGAGGTCCCACCGGTCCTTGAGGGCCCGTCACGCCGTTGCATACGTACGCCACGGCGCTGATCTCGCTCGTCTCGAGCACGCCGTCGCCGTTGGCGTCGAGGCCAGAATCCAGCTGGGTCCCGCCCTCGGCGCAGTTCGCGCCCGGCGGCTCCGGCAAGAGCGCCACGAGCGCGTTCGACCCGGCGTCGCCCTGCAGCCCCTGCGGACCCTGGGCGCCGTTGCACACGAAGGACACCGCCGTCACCTCGCCGGCCTCGAGGCTGCCGTTCCCGTTGGAGTCGAGGCCCGACTCGACCTTGACCCCTCCGGCGGCACAGTTGGGGCCCGGGCTCTCCGGGAACTGCGCGACGAGCGCTTGCAAGCCGGCGTCCCCTTGCGGCCCGGCCGGCCCCTGCGCGCCGGTGGGACCGGTGGGACCCGCGTCGCCCTGCGGTCCCTGAGCGCCGGTGGCGCCCTGGGGCCCGACCGGCCCTTGCGGGAGGGCCACCTGCGTCCAGCCACCGGGCTCGCACGCGAAGAGCATCATGGCGCTCGCCGCGTAGGCGACCTGACCCGACTCGTCGCCGTCGCACTCGATTGCCTTCCACATGCCGTTCGGCCTGCACGTCCAGAGTCCGGGCGGCGACGCGACGTACGCGACGTCTCCGGCGGCGCTCGACGAGCACTGGGGCAAGCTCGCGACCGTGCTGGCGAGGATCGTCACCGAGTACGCATCCTTCTGCCCGCCCACCCCGGACGCCGCCGACCCCCCGTTTGCTCGCGTCCCGCACGCGAAGATCGCACACATCCCGACGAGCCCGATCGCCGGCCCGATGACACCGAGTTTCATGACGACACCCCTTGCCGCCGCTCGAACCGCGGCGTCCCTACGTGTACGGTGTTTCCCGTACCATCGGCGCCGTCGGCCGTTCCATGGTCATTTGTAGCTCCTCGAGCGCCCCTTGCGATGTCGGGTGAACTTTTCTTTGCTGAAAGAGGACCCGCCCGGCCATGCATCAAGGACGGGAGCCCTTGAGCGCCGCCGCATGGAGGCCCTGCTTGCGAGACCGGGCGTTCGCGCTGCTCATCCTGGCATGGTGCGTCGGCTGCCAAATTGGGAGGCCCCCCCCCAACGGCGCGCCCGCGGATTCGGGCGCCGCATGCGGCGACTTGCAGGCAGACCCGCGTAACTGCGGTGCTTGTGGCTATGATTGCGAAGGCGGCGCTTGCCACGCAGGCATTTGCGAGCCTCTGGAGCCGGGGGTCCTCGCGACCGGGCAGGCGCAACCCGGGCCCATGGTCGTGGACGACACGAGCGTCTACTGGGCGAACGTCGGCGCGCCCGCGATCCTGAAATGCAAGAAGACCGGCTGCGGAAACGCTCCGACGGTCCTCGTTGAAGGGTACCCGGCGGCCGCCTCGAACCTCGTCCTCCACGACGAGGTGCTCTACTGGGGCGCGGGCCCTGCCGTGTACACCTGCCCGGTCGGCGGGTGTGGTGGGGCGCCGCGGCGCCTTCCGGTCGGGGGCCTCGTCGGGCCGGTCGCCGTGGCTCCGAGCGGAGACGTCTACTACGTACAGCAAGTCGGGCGCACCACCCTGGGCGCGTGTCCGGCAGGCGATTGCGCCCGCGCGACGACGGTTCCATGGATCCCCGGGTCGGGAGTTCCGTACGCGGCCGACATGTTCGCGCCCATCGCGTCGGCGATCGCCCTCGACGGGACGAACCTCTACGTGCTGGCGGCTACCTTGCTCCCGGGCCTTCTGACGACGTGCGCCGTCGATGCGTGCGCGACGACGGCCCGAACTTTGTTCGTCGCGGCCAACGGGGGCCCCCCGGTGATCGCCGTCGACGCCGACAACGTGTACGTCGCCCTTTCGGACCCCCAGCCAGAAATCGAGTTCATTCCGAAGGGCGCGAACCCGAACGGGGGATTTCCTGCTGCGGGCAACGACCGTTCGACGGTGCTCGTGACGGGCCTCGCCGCCCCCTCGGCGATCGCAACCGACGGCATCTCCGTCTATTGGGCGGACCTCGGTCCGCCGACGGAGGCCGGGATGCCCGGTGCGGGCACCATCGCGAAATGCTCCGTGTCCGGGTGCAACTGGGTCGCGAAGACCGTGCGCAGCTTCGTCAGTAGCCCCGCGGGCATCGCCGTCGACGAAGGGAACGTGTACTGGACCGAGCTCGGTGCCGGGTCCGATCCGTTCTCCGGTCGGGTCGTTTACCACGCCAAGTGACTGGCTCCAGGTTCGTGCCGCATGGCGGTGCTCGCCATCGGGCTCTCCTCCGTCCAACCGAGAGTGAGGGGCGACAAGCGAGCGGAGGGGGTCCTGGCTTCGTTTGCGGTCCTGGCGGGCTGCGCGCGGACGCCCGACCCGCGAGGGCACGCGTCCGGATCGCTCGTGTGGGCAGCCCGCAGCCGTCGCGGGCGTGGTCGCAGCGAGGCTCGTCGGCAGCTCGGAGCCAGGGCCGCCCGCTCGAGTCGATCGCTTCGTCATGGGGGCGAGGTGGGGCTGCGCGCAGTTCGGCGAGCGCTGGCAGTGCTGGCAGGTCGGCCGCCCGGGCGAACGGGTTCGCGCCTCGTACGTCCCCTGGATGGATGGCCTGCACCTCGAGGCCTCCGCCGACCGCGTCTGCGACGACACGGGCGGAGAGCGCCGGTGTTGGGACCCGCCGCGGCCGGGCGACGGAGGCCCCCACCCGCACCCGCCCGACCCCCCGCGAGCCGCGACGCCCGCGGGCGCCCCCGACGAAGGCCACCCGTTCATCCAACAGGGTGACCTCTTCACCTGCGCAGGTGGCCCCATGAGATTGCGTGCTGGGGCGCGAGCCGCGACGGCTTCTTCGGCGGCGACCCTTTCCCCGAGAATCTCCGGCGCGCCTGGCCCGGGCTGCACGGGCCCATCGCTGCCCCGAACGCCCGGTGCTCGCCGACGCCGCGCGTCGTCCAAAGCGCGACCGGCTTCTTTCCGACGCTCATTCTCTACTTCGAAGCCGGGCCACGTGGGTTGTGCTCCAACTACCTGGGCGGACTGCGATGCAGCGGGGCGATTCCCACGCCGCCGCTCGCGGGCCTGCGCAACGTCGCGGTCAGTCCCGGCGACGACGCCAGCGCGTGCGTCAACGATCTGGCCGGCGTCGCCTGCTGGGGTGACGCGTACTCCCCGCCGGGTTCTTCCGCGCAGCCCGTGCTCATCACGTTCGAGCCAGTGCCCACCTGGGGAGTCGCCATTGCAGCGGACTCGCGCAAGCCCGAAAACTGGGACCCGTCCTGCGCCATTCACCGCCGCTGCGCGGTGGGCTCTCCGCCCTGGCCCTACTGCAAGGCGTGCGAGCCGGCGCGCGCGTGGTCCGACGTCGCCGCCGCCCCCGCGGACCTCATGGGCCAACGCATCCGTGTTCGCGGCCCCCTCGGCATGGACGACAGCCGAGTCATGGCGCTGGTGCAGTGCGAGAGCGACGACCCGAAGCACAGCCCTTGCTGCAACGACGTCAGCACGCGCGTCGTTCTCGGCGCTGGGGACGGCGCGATCCAGATCGGACCCTACGGGTGCAGCGGCGACGAGTCGCGCCTCTGCTGCAGCGTCCCTGCCCTTGGCGAATCGGTGGTAGTGACCGGGGCGCGACCGCGCCGGCGGGCGATTCAAGATCGTCGTTCCGCCTCGCCGAGGAGCGGCATCACCGCCACACGTCCCCATCGACCAAGTCGGGGTGGGGGCCAACGTTCCACTGCGGCCCTCCGTCCGGGCACGTCACGGCGATGCGGCGCCCGGACTCGTCGATGCGGTGACCGCAGATCGCGGCGGGGTCCTGCGCCGGCGGCTGAGGGGCTGCGCACGAGGCGAATAGGGCCGCCGCCAGCGCCGAAGATCGAAACCAACGGCTAGTCTTTCCCGCCGCTGCGTGAGCCGCTCGCCCACCGGGGCTGGGGCCGACACTCGGGGTCGGATTCGAGCGCAAGCAGTTCCACGCACGCCCGGCCCCCGCGCGACGTCGCGCGTCAGTTGACCGCGAACGTGATGTTGAACGCCGGAACCTTCTCGGTCTTGGGGCCGATCTGCATGTCCCGATGCGTCTGATAGATCGCATCGATCAGGCCGACAATGTACTTGAACTCCGTCGTGTCGTCCGTGTGCAAGATGGCCTGATCGAGCCTTCGGTCCGTCGGGTTCGAGTGCTGGCCCTTGGCCTTCCACTCGCTGGCGATTTCGTCCGCCAGGACGGGAAAGCGAACGACCTGCACAGCCCCCTGCTCGGTCACCACGTCCTTACGGGGGACATCGATCGAATCGACGGTCGCGCTGCCTTGTTTCCAGAGGAGCACGATCTTCTCGTCCGACCGCATCTCGATGTGGAGCTGCTTTTCGGGCTCGATCTCGTAGCGCTCCACGTCCTCCCTCGGCGGGCCCGGAACCTGAGCGTCCGCACGGATGCGCGCCATGTGGGTCCACACGGCGGTGATCAGCAGAAACGAAATGGTGACCATCAGAAGATCGATCATCGGGATCATGTTGATCTCGGAATCGAGCGTCTTGCGCCGCCCGCCACCACCACCACCCACGTCTACGCCGCCCATTTCTTCTTACTCCGCCTCGCTCGTACTCGGAGGCCTCTCACCGTCGACAACGATCAGGCGAAAAGGTTCCCCGTCGGTAAGGCACCTCCTCGCGGTGCTCTCACCCGGATTCGACGAAGCTCGTCCTTCCGGTCTGGATCTCGTCGGTCACGCCGTCGGCGGCCAGGGCCTCCCCGACGCGGTCGCAAAATCGGTCTTCGCGCTGGGAGCGGAACGAAGCGAAGGCACCGGCTCGATCGTCGATGGGCTCGCGAACGCGGTGCCGGGCGTGCACATCCGTCGCACGGACGACCGAGATCATCCCCCCGCTCTCGGACTACCATGCATTCTGGCGCCGCGAGGTGCCGTTCATACTGCTCACGAGTGGTCGGTCGAGCCGCTACCACACGCCGCAGGACACGCCCGAGCACCTCGACTACGCGAAGATGGCTGCAACGGCCCGTTGGCTGGAACGCTTCGCGCGGGCCGTATGCGAGCGCCCTGAGCCTCGCGTCGCGTTTCGCGCCTCGGCACGCGACGACGCGTCGACGCTTCGCTCCGTAGACGCCATCACGGGAGCCCTGGAGGCACTCGATCCGCGCGCGTCGCTCGCACGCGGGGTGGCCGCCGAGCTCCTGAAGCTCTGCGACCCGGTCGGACGGCTCCCTGAGGCACGCCGCGAAGAAGCGCCAGCGCCCATCGCCATGATCGAATCAGCCCTCCAATAGCGCGCGCATCAGGGACCGCTGGGTAGACTGTGCAGGGCGGGACTTGAACGCGACCAAGGTGTCGAACCGGCGGAGCTGAAATCCGCCCTACCCGAGCTCGTCTCGGCGGCACCCGATATCTGCTCGCCGAGCCGGCAGAGCTGGATGCGCCCGCGGGTGCTCCCCGCAGATCGCCGAGAAGATCATCGTGGCCGAGTTACCCCTCGTTGTCGCTTGGATGCTCGAGGCAACCGGAGGCCTGACCCCGCCCCCCGCGTCCCGCTCGTCTCGCGCCCTACTCGCCACCGTCGTTTGCCGCGTCGCCGTCCTCGCAGGGGGCGCACGCGTCCCCATCGGCGTGAGTGTCCACGTACGCGCCATCGCCGCTGTCCGGGGTGTCCACTGCCTCTTCGCCGAGGCCCCCGTCCCCGGCATCGAGTGCGCCAGCAGCGTCGGCTCCGTCAGGTGCCGACGAAGCGTCGTCTGCGATGTAGACGGGGGGATTAGTAACGATGGGGGGCAGCGTCGGAGGGTTGGCCGTGGTCGTGACCAGCGGTGGCGCGCCCCCCGTGGTGCAGGCAGCGCACGAGAGGCCGAGCGCCAGCACCCGGGCGATACGCGCACCGGCCCTCATCCGCATGCCCGACCTGTAGCACCGTCGCGCACCGCCGCGGGCGGGCTCGCGGCGGGACAGGAGGCGCGGGCGAAGGCCACGTCCACCATCATCGAACAGCGCGGCGACGTCGCATGCAGGGCGGTCCCGAGCGCGGCGGCACGCCCGCTGGCACGTGGGCTGGCCGGTCGCCTCCGCGCCCTAGTCGGCTTCGGCGTCCGCGGTGACGTTCACGCGGATCGACCCACTCGGACGCACTCGAACAGACATGGCAGGCACACGCTGCCCTCGCCGACGCTGACGCAATCGGAGTCCTGGGTGCACGACTGATCGAAAGTCGACGCCAGAATGAGCTGGGTTGCGCAGTTGCCTGGCTGATCGGCGCTGGGCGCGACATCGAAGCCCACGCCCGCCGCGTCCTCAGCCCACCGTCGCGAGAGGTCGCTATCAAACGCTCCAGCCCATGGCCTATTTGGCGCCGCCGTCCGCTTCGCTGCCTGGTGCGGCGTCATCGTCCAGCGCAGGAGGGAAGTACAGAGGGATCGGGCCTCCATCCGGGGGCTGACACAGGTACTGGAAATCGATGACCGGGTCAGCCAAGGAGCCGTCAATCAACGGCCCGAATGCATTGCAGCACAGCCAGCCTGGCCCATCCGGAGCGGGAAGTTGGCAACGGCCAAAGAGATTGGTGCATTGCTCAATCGGGCCGACGTCAGGGACGTTGTCGGCGTCCACGAGCCCCACGTCGAGCGCGCAATAGGTCGCCGGATCCTCCAGCTGCGGGAGGGTACTCGCATCGTCGGCCTTGCACCACAGAGAGGAGCCGCCGTTCTCGAAGTTCGCGGCGTGGCAGCAGAGAACTCCGTAGTCGTGTCCTGGGGGTCCACCCGGTGCGGCACATGTCTCGTACGGCGGGGCACAAGGCGGGGAGCACACTGGCCCCCTTGCGCGCCCGTCGTCTGCCGCGACGGCGACGTCCGGAGCCAGGGCGTCCGCG
>DATGJA010000529.1:0-10519 GCA_035295445.1 Polyangiaceae bacterium
CCCCGAGCGAAAGGTACTTGGAACCCGCCGGGCTTGCCGGCCCACCGAACACCAGGTACTTGCCGTCCGGCGTCAGGGCGATGTTCCCGCCGAACTTGTTCGACTGATACGTGAGCGGCGCCGCGGCTTGCGTGATGTCGAAAGTGGCGAAGGGCCGTGTGCCGCTCCAGTTGTCGTACGGAGCTACGGACGGCGCCGTGTGGGTCGCGCCCGCGGTGCCGTCCTGCACCTGATCGTCGACATCCGCTACGAGCACCGTGCCCAGCGCGTTGACGGCGTGGCAACCCATGCAAGTCCCATTGTTGAGCGGCTGGGGCGTGGCACCGGTGCCCGGTTGAAAGCGGCTGATGTGCCCCTTGGCGATTCCCTGGGAGTTCTTGGAGGCCGTCCAATAGTAGATGGCGCCCCGCAAGCTCTCGGGCGCGATCGTCCAGGTCTGCGACGAGGTCGCGTAGGCCGTCCCCGTCTGGCTATCCCAGCGCGACAGGGCGAACGAAAGAGGGTCCGGGACGTTCTTGGCGTCGTTCGACGCCGTCAGCCTGTCCCACGCTCCTTGATCGAGGCGCATCTGGGCCGGGAGCGCCCCGAGGGTGTAATAGCCGTCGAACGAGTAATTCTTCTCGACATAGTGCAAGCGATACACGTCGCCCGCCTGCGGCGCGTTCCACATGAGGAGCGGAGACGTCAGCCCGAGCGGCCAGACCGTCTTGTCGTACGGGTAAAGGAGCGGAGCGATGGCCGCGGCGGGATCGCTCTGGAGGCTGCCCGCGCCGAGCGCCATCACGGCGGGGCTCGTCGGGCCCAGGCCGGGACCGTAGTCGGTGAGGCGCACCTGAACGGTCAGGGTCGCTTTGGCCTCCAGGCCCTGGTAGAGGGCGTGGATGGTGCCAACGCCTCCGTAGAGCGACATGGCTGATGGCGCCGTGGCGACGACCGGCTCGCCGGCGGCCACCCTGGCCAGATCGGGCCGGTCGAAGTCGACGGAGTCGGCCAGGACCATGGTGGCGTTGCCGTTGCCGTCGATCGCCTTGAGCGTGAACTGGGCCTTCTGCGACCCGGTGCCGTCGACTACGACGGTGGCCGCGTTGGGCTCGAAGACCAAGGACTGCGCGGCCCCCTGTCCGAAGGTCGTGTTGCCGCCGTCATCGCCGAACATCGCGGGCACGCTGCCGTCCGACGGCGGGGCGACCGAGGCATCCGCGGGGCCGGGCTGGAATCGAGAACCACTCTTGTCGCTACCGCTCGAGCCGCACGCGTTTTGCGCGCCGACCACGATGCACAGCGCGACGATCGCGTGCGATGGCGGGGATCTCATGGCACCGCCATTTTGTGCTTCGACTCGACGAGTGACCACCGAAAAGTCGGCGGCCGACGCGTACGACACGTCCCTACGGCGCCTCCTCAGCGTTCGGGGGAGAGGACAATCGACGCCGACTGGGTGCCCTGCATCGAGGGCGGGAACTTCAGCGCGAGAGCCGCGTCGCGCAGGCACTCCTTGGCGCGGTCGTCCATTCGATGGCGGTACTGCAGGTCGACGGCCTTCGGGGCTCCGTCGGCGTCGATCGTGAAGGTGATCTGGACCGTCGTACGGCCCAGGTTCGGGTTCGCCACGCGGGCGCTCGCGTAGCAAGCGTCGAAGGCCGCGCGGCTCCTCGCGAGTACGTCGGTGGGGGACTCCGGTGCGGACGCGATCGCGGACGGGGACGCAGCCGGGGGTGGCGTGGCAAGAGCCGCCGTCTCGGTCCCGGGTGCAGGGGGGGGTGCCGACGGCGGACCGGTCGCAGGCGACGCCGCGGCTCCACAACCGGCGCACGATACCAAGGCCGCGCACAGGAAAGAGGGCTTCACGGCGGCCATCGTAGCCGACTCGCGGTCCCCTGATTGGCGCAAGCACGGCGAACGTCCGGGTTCCGCGAACCGTCGAACGGCACGCGCCACCGTTTCGGCGTCCCGGAACGTAAGCGCCGTCCAGTCTTCAGTGGCTCTGTCGGACCAAACGACCTCGAAGGGTCCAATCATCCGTGCTCGTGTCGTCGTCGCTCTTCGAGCATCGTCTCGATCTGCTCGTGGGACGTCCTCGGTCCAGGGCCGGGTTTTCGCGTAGCGCTCGCCAGCAGCGTTCGGGCGCTGGCCCGCGCGGCACTCGAGATCTGGCCGAACCTTCCTACCCCGTGCTGGTCCCCATGGAGAGATCTCTGCCGCTCGGTCCGACGGATCCCCCAGCCCTTGCCGGAACTGCGTCAGCGTTACATAGTGTACCCTGTACAGGGTATACTATGACCGCCACCGAAACGCTCAGCGCCACCGAGGTCGCCGCCCTCACCGGGCTCGACGAAGGGCGCATACGCAAGGAGGTCGAAAACGGGCTCTTCGCGCGGCCGGCCTTCACGTTCGCGGATTTCGTCTACTTCTACGCGCTCGCCGTCCTCGGGGTTCAGCTCGGCGTCGACGATCGGCGCCGCCTCCATGACGTGATCGCGCAAGCCATGGCGGCTCGACGACCCTCGCCTCGGATCGAGCTCAGCCCAGTGCTCGAGGTTCGAC
The DNA here is from genome assembly GCA_035295445.1 of Polyangiaceae bacterium. Taxonomy (GTDB): domain Bacteria; phylum Myxococcota_A; class Polyangia; order Polyangiales; family Polyangiaceae; genus Palsa-1150. The sequence continues at coordinate 2,545 of DATGJA010000529.1, forward strand.
TGGATCGCGTTGCCAAGGACGCGGGTGGGAGACTTGCCCGGTTCGAGGCCTGGAAAAAGAAGCTCGTGACCGATGAGAACCTCCTCGGCGGCGAGCCGGTCTTTCCCAAGAGCCGCCTCGCCGTACGCCATGTCGGAGCGATGCTGCTCCGGGGCGCCGATGCTGCGGAAGTCCGAGAGGACTACCCGTACCTGAAGGACGAGGACATCGAGTTCGCGCCCGTCTACGCGACGGCCTATCCGCGCATGGGACGGCCGCGTGAACGTCAAATTGCTGCTCGATGAAAACCTCTCGCCCGCGTGGGTGAAACGCTCCGCAAGAGGATGGCGTCGACGCGGTTCACGTTCGGGATCGAGGCCTCCTCGAAGCGAGCGACCGTACCGTTCTCGAATGCGCGTACGCCGAGGATCGCGTCGTTGCAACGTGCAACGTCGCCGACTTCCTCCCGCCTCCTTTCGTTGAAAAGCTCGTGCAGCGGTTTCTCCGGGTCAAAGGGGTCGCACCGTACACCTTCTTCTGCGCCGTCTACCCACCTTCAATACGTGCCGGTGATTGGAAAAGCCCGGCGATGACGCGCTCGCTCAACCACGGACTGGGTGGAACGAGGTCCGTCGTTCGCGTTCACGGGAGCGTCCAAACGGCATGGCATCGGCGCGTCGTCGCCGCGTTGAAACGCGCTGGCTATACGTGCCGGCCCTCACGGGACGAGACGCAATGCGAACGATGGCTCCGTGCGGCTCGACAGCGCGACGCCGAGCTCCGCTTGTTGCGCGCGCTGGGCGCAGATGGGGCGCCCGTGGGGTGAGGATGTCGATCCGCCACGGTTTCCGGCCGAGCATGAAGATCTTGTCCGGTGTGGCCAGTTCCTCCACGTCCGGCGCGACGGCTCCGAAGCCGAAGTCCTCGAGCGCCTCACGCAGACGTTTTGCGTTGGCCGTCGTGGGCTCGACGAACAGGTCGAGGTCCTCGGTCAGTCTCGGCTCGCCGTGGCCCGCGACCGCGTGTCCGCCCACCAGCACGAACCTGACTCGTCGGGCGATCAGCACTGACAAGAACTCGGTCCAGTCGCGACTCAGCTCGATCTTCACCGAACCGTTCCCTCCGCAGACGCTCGACGGCCGAGATGCGCTCCTCGAGCGTCATCGCCGCCAGATCTTCGCGATCCGTCCGCTCCGCTTCGCGGAAGCTGCTGGCGACACGCACGATGCGCTCGATCATACGCCGATTGTAGCGCGCCGGAACGTTCGTGGCGCGAAACCGAGGTCGAGGGGTTCGTGGCACGTGCCACGGCGGACCTTGCGGTCCCGGGGGCTTACGTGCAGCTCGCCGGTGCTTCTAAATTAGCGGCAGAGCGATCGCCGCATCCAGTCGATCGACCGCGAGACCCAGGAGGCGAAGTCCACGAAGAGCGGGACCTCCCGACGCATCCCCATCGAGAGAGAGCTACGGCCCGTGCTCAAGCGGCTCGACGGCCTGCTTTTGGTCGGGCCGTGACGCCCGTTGGGCCTCCGGCGGCGCCGCTTGACCGACGCAGACGGGTGGCGCCAGCATTACCCATGAGCGAGCACGTCCAACGCGTCCGCAGGCATCATGCCTGCCATGCCTGCGGGACGAACCGGATCATCGCCGGTGACGCAAACGCTGGCAACGACGTCCGACTTCTTGTGCAGCGCGCCGCTTTTGCCGCGCAGTCGCCCTTTTGAATGCAAAGCCGCCTTTAACCAAAGAACACATCAGCGTGGCGGCGCACAGACGGCGTTTGGGGCGTCGTCGGGCGCGAGGGGGGCCGAATTGTTGGCCAGAAGTTGGCTACGCATCAGTACGTCGACCACTCATCTGCCGCGCGCTCCGTGATCCGTATCGCGGGTTGCAAGTCCTGCGCGACATACTGTCCTGCGGGGCCTAAAATTTAGGCGTCTGCGACGGGATAGACTGCCCTCGTCGCCCCGATGGAGCAGCGTTCACAGACCGTGTTCCTCGCCGCGCCTCCGATCTCGAGGGCATTGGCTCGGGGTACGGCTCGATCCGCGGATCAAGGCGCGAACACGGGATGCGCCGGTGCATCGAACAGTCTTTTTGGGCGTGTCACTGGGACCGGAAGCACGAACGGGCCCGTGCCGCTTGTGACGTTACAAATCCCGTTGACGGTCGACCCAAAGGTCAGCGTCACTACGGAGGGCTTGTCAGACACTGTGTAATACGCAATCTCAGTACCGCCATCAGTCGACAAGTTGATCGCAAATGACATGCGAGGCCCTGGAGTCCCTGCCGAGGCGTCGAGATACCCGGTGCCGGTGCAATCCGAACTCGTGTACCAAAGCCCGGTATCGTATACCTCGCTCGGCGTCCCGTCAGGGTTTGCAACCCACACGATGCCGTTGCTGTCGGCCACGTAGAGTATGGGCGGTAGGGGCGGGTTGGTAACGAACTGGGAGCTTATCGCGTAGATTGTGGCTCCGTGCACATCAACCCACCGCGGTCCGTGAAAGGCCTCGCTTCCGATGGGGAGCGAGGGTACCGCCGCGTCATCAGCCGTGGTCAGGCTTGCGGCCACTCGTGAGGCAGGTTCAGTCGAAGAACCTGGATCGCCGCACGCCGTGCCAACCCCAACACCCAGAAGGAGCAATTTGACGTAACCCATGGCAAAACCTTTCGTCCTGAGTGAGTGCCCGAAGAGCGGGTCGTTCGATGCGTGAGCCTTTCTGCAATCGTTTCCTTGCCCGGGATGCGGGCGCGCGCGTCCGTGACTGTCCCGACGAGGCAGACCGACCAAGTAGAGCGAATCGCGCGAGCTCGCCCGCCCACACGGCCCCCATTTCGGGTGCCTCACGACCCGACGAGGTTCATTCGGACACAGCGCGCAGCGCCTTTGGGGGCGGGGCTACGGAAGTCGACCGTCGGTGGGGGCGAAGGCTCGACCCGGATCGAGCGCCCAAGGACGTGGGCCGCCGGATCGCCGAGCTACGGCGCGAGCGCGGGTGGACGCAAGAACACCTCGCCGAACGGCTTGGCCTCCAGGCCAACAACCTGCAGCGCATCGAGCTGGGAATGCAGAACCTCACGGTGCGCAGCCTGGTGCGGCTGGCGAACGGGACGCCAATGGCCGAATCCTCGCCGAGAAGCGCGGCACTCCCCTTCCCGCCAACGTGGAGACCGTCAACGAGTGAGCCAAACGCTGGATCGAGTGGCGTGCGTCGCGCGGCCTTTCGACCACGCCTCACGACAAGGGCAGGCTGAACAACTACGTGCTGCCCATCCTGGGACCCCTGCCCATGGTCTCGGTCACGCGCGAGGACGTCGAGCGTGTCGTCGAGGCGCTTGATCGGCGCATCGCCTTGCCGGACGACGCAGACGACCACATCTCGTGGAAGACGGCGAGCAACGCCTGGGTGCTCGTGTCGAAGATGTTCAAGGACGCGATGAACGCGAAGCAACGGGACCTGCGCGTGCGCACCGACAACCCCGCCGCAGGCGTCGCGCCGCCCGAGCACGGGGAGCGCAAGGCGAAGGTCTACCTCTACCCGAGCGAGTTCGCGCGCCTCATCGTCCACGCGGACATCCTTCGGCCGCTCCGCATCTTGAACAAGCAGGCGTGACGCGCGCCGATCTCTTCGCCGACAACAACCGTCCGAAGCACGTGACCTTTCACGACCTACGAGCGACGGGGATCACGTGGATGGCCGTGCGCGGCGACGACCCCCGCTGCGCATCAAGCAGAAGAGCCCCAATTTGCCGGGCTCGAGATCGGAAGATCGCGAGAACCTCAGCGATTCTTCCGGTGGAGCAACGGGGGATCGAACCCCGGACCTCCGCATTGCGAACGCGGCGCTCTCCCAGCTGAGCTATTGCCCCAGACACGGCGGCGCCGGGCGCGCCACGCGGCAGGCCCGGCCACGAGGGCCGGCAACATACGCCGGAGGGCTTCGAAGTCAAGGGCGCGCAAGCGCACGCGATTCGAGCGCGACCGATTCCGGTCACGCTCTCAGTGGTACCCCGCGACGAGCGACCGTCCGAGGAGCCCCCAGCCGTCGATCGCGACGAAGAGAAGGAGCTTGAAGGGCAGGCTCACCTGCGTGGGGTTCATCATCTGCATCCCGAGCGCCAGGAGCAGGTTCGAGACCACGAGGTCGATGACCAGGAACGGCAAGTAAAGGAGGAAGCCCACCGCGAACGCCTCGCCGAGCTGGGTCACGACGAACGCCGGGACCACCACGCTCAGGTCGTCGGGGCGGACCCCCGCGCGCTCGGCCTCCGGGCGGGCGCCGCGCGCCACGTCGAGGAAGCGCACGCGCTCGGCGTCGCTCGCGTTGGCCCGGAGGAACTGCCGCATCGGCTCGCGGACGGCGTCGACCCCCTCGCGCACGAGCGTCATCGTGTCCATCCGGTCCTTGCCGGACACGAGGGGCGCGGCCCGGTCCGCGATGCGCTCGCCGACCGGCGCCATCGCGACCACCGCCAGCGCCGCGGAGAGGGCCATGATGACCGTGCTCGACGGAACGCCCTGCGCGCCGATGGCGCTGCGCACGATCTGCAGGACGGTCGCGATCTTCACGAACGCCGTCACGCTCATGAACGCGAACGGAAGGAGCGACACGATGGCCAGCGCGACGACCAGGACGACCGGACGCGACAGAAGGTCCTCCGCCGCCTGCGGCGTGGGCGACAACACCGCCGCGAGCGCGATCACGGGCGCGCCTTGCCCCGGACCGCGCGCGCCAGCACGTCCGCGAACGTCGACGCCGGGGCCGGCGCCGGGCGCGGCAGCTCGGCGTCCGGCACGTCCCCGAGCTTCGTGAAGCCACCCTCCCCGACGCCCACGACGTACACGCGGTCGCCCACCTTGACGAGGTAGATGCTCCTGCGCGCGTCGAGCGGCAGGTGGCCGCGGAGCTCGATGGGGCCCCCCGGCCGACCGACGCCAGCCCGCCGGGCGCCCCAGAGGACGGCAAACGCGAGCGCGCAGACCCCCGCGAGCGCCACGAGGGTCTCGAGGAGATATCCCGTGTAGGACGCCACCGCGGCGCGACTCTACCGCATTGACGGCGGGTGCGCCGGCCGCTAAACGTGGCGCGCAATCGGAGCGTCCCGTGGCACTCGTCGTCCAGAAGTTCGGCGGCACGTCGGTAGGCTCGCTCGAGCGCATCCGCAACGTGGCGCGACGCGCCATCGCCACCCAGCGGGCGGGCCACCGCGTCGTCCTCATCGTCAGCGCCATGAGCGGCGAGACGAACCGCTTGCTCGGCCTCGCCCACCAGATCGCTCCCGTGCCCGACGCGCGCGAGCTGGACGCCCTCGCGGCCACCGGGGAGCAGGTCAGCGCCGCGCTCACCGCGATGACCGTGCACGCCGAGGGCGGCCGCGCCCGCTCGCTCCTCGGCCATCAGGTCAAGGTCTTGACGAACGACGCCTTCACCAAGGCCCGCATCAAGACCATCGAGGGGTCCAAGATCTTCGAGACGGTCGACCGCGGCGAGATCGCCGTCGTCGCAGGCTTCCAGGGGGTCGACGACGAAGGGAACATCACGACGCTCGGACGCGGCGGGTCGGACACGAGCGCGGTCGCCGTCGCCGCCGCCATCGGCGCCGACGAGTGCGAGATCTACACGGACGTCGACGGTGTCTACACGACCGACCCCAACGTGTGCCCCTCGGCGAGGAAGATCGAACGCATCTCCTACGAGGAGATGCTCGAGCTCGCGTCGCTCGGCGCCAAGGTGCTCCAGATCCGGAGCGTGGAGATCGCGATGAAGTACAACGTGCCGGTCCACGTGCGAAGCTCGTTCAACGACGTCCCGGGGACGCTCGTCACCAAAGAGGACGCCGCGCTCGAGGGCGTCGTCGTCAGCGGGGTGGCGTACGACAAGGGAGAGGCGCGCGTGCACGTCGTGGGCGTCGACGACAAGCCCGGCGTCGCGGCCGAGCTCTTCGAGAAGATCGCCGAGAAGAACATCTCCGTCGACATGATCGTCCAGAGCGTCACGACCGACGCCGAGCTGCGGGCCGCCATCACGTTCACGATCCCCAAGACGGATCTCGCGCGCGCCAAGCCCTGGATCGAGTCGGTCGCCAAGGGCATCGGGGCGCGCGAGGTTCGCTACGACGAGGACGTCGTCAAGGTGTCGATCGTCGGGCTGGGGATGCGATCGCACGCCGGCATCGCCGCCAAGATGTTTCGTATCCTCGCCAACGAGGGGATCAATATCCAGGCGATCTCGACGAGCGAGATCAAGGTCAGCTGCCTGGTCGCCTCCAAGTACACCGAGCTCGCCGTACGCGCCCTGCACGACGGCTTCGGCCTCGCGAGCAAGTAATCGCCATCACCAGCCCCAGACATACTCGGCCCGCGCCATCGCCTGCGAGAAGCTCGGGTACGCGGCGAACGCGTTGTCGAAGTTCGGGTAGAGCGTCGGGTCCGACAGCATGTGCTGGCGCAGGGCCACGCCCACGGTAAAGCGGCGATCGATGCGGTAGTCGAGGCCGAGCGCGAGCTCCACCCCCAGGTACACCTTGACCGGTCGGACCGTCCGCCCCGCGAGCGAGTACCCGCCGAGGAGGACCCCCGCGTACGGGACCCACCGGAGCACGTCGAAGACGTAGCCGATCCCGACGTCCGCGTTGCCGATCCACGCGGGGTGGGTGTGCGGCGTCCTGGCGTTGATCGACTCTCCGAGCGACACGAACGACCACGTGAGCTCCGCCATCAGCGTGAACTGGTCGTTCAGGCCGTACGTGTAGTGGGCGCCGGCGCTCAGGCCGAACGTGGGGCTCAGCTTCCCGATGACCAGCATGTCGGGGCCGACGTCGGCGCCGATCTGGTGCTCCCGCTCGACGGCTTCGGCCAGAGGAGCGCCGGTGAAGCACACGGCCGCGGCGCCGAACGCGGCGAGGCGCTTCATCGACGCGCCTCGGCGACTGCGCGCTCGATGAGCCTGTGGAACTTCGGGTACCCCTGCGCGCCGACGATGACGTACCCCGTCGTGGCGCCCGCAGGGACGACGAGGAACGACGGCGTCCCCCGGAACTCCAGTCGGTCGGCGGCGTGACGGTCGGCCTCGATGTCGGCCTCGTCGCCCGTCGCGTCGAGCGCCGCCTTCCATTTGTCCATGTCGAGACCGAGCGACCTCGCGGCCGCGTCGAGCTCGTCGCGCGTGAGCTTCTCGACCGAGAAGAGCTTGTCGTGCAGCGCCCAGAACCCGACGTTGCCTCGCTGCCGCCGCGCCTCCCGCGCCCCGCGCGCCGCCGCCAGAGCGCTGTCGTGGAACGGCAGTGGATAGTCGTGCCAGACGAAGCGGACGCGATCGCCGTACGCCTGCGACACCGCCTTCAGCGTCGCTTCCGCCCGCGCGCAGAACGGACATTGGAAGTCCGCGAACTCGTGGATGGTGACCCGCGCCCCCTCGGGGCCGCGCGCCGGATCCCCCGCAGGCAGCGAGGTCGCGTCCTTGCGCTCGGGCTCGGGCGCCCCCTGCCCGTCCTTCGTCAGCGCGTCGTAGAGCGCCGCCGCCCGCGTGCCCGCCCCGAGCAGGGCCTGCGCCCGCGCGATCTCCTCGTCGACCATCGCGACGAACTTCTCGCGGGGCTGCGCGCCGACGAGGCGCCGGCCGTTGACGAAGAAATGCGGAGTCCCGTCGGCCTGGAAGTCGTCGGCCACCTCGCCGTCGGCGTCGATGGCGGCCCGGTACCGGTGCTTGGCGATGGCCTCGCGCACGTCCCCCGGTCGCGCCCCGGCGGCCTGCGCCCAGCGGACGAGGGCGTCGTCCTGGAGGTCGCCCGGGTGGTCGAAGAGGAGATCGTGCATCTGGAAGAACGCCGCGTCGCCCCGCTCGGCACGGACCTCGAGCGCCGCCTCCGCCGCCGGCTCCGCGCGGGGGTGAAACGTCAGCGGGTTGTCCTTGAAGACGAGACGGACCTTGTCCCCGTATTCGGCCAGGAGCGCCCGCACGGTAGGCTCGACGCGCACGCAGTAGGGACACTG
>DATGJA010000530.1:0-13150 GCA_035295445.1 Polyangiaceae bacterium
CCGCCTTTCCTGCGCTCAGCCGCTCGCAGTCAGGCTCGGGCACCGTGAGCCAGAAGGCCGTCGTGTGCATCTGCATGTCGGGTAGTCGCACCTCTCCGTAGCCGGCGTTCTCGTGCGTGTGAAACTTGATCTTTTTGAATCCAACGACCCTCTCGACGACCGCCACCTCGCCCCACCCGCTGCGCCAGGGTCCACCCGCTCTCTGCGAGCTTGCGGACGCGTTCGGTGCGTCGTCCGCTCTCTCCGAGCTTGCGGACGCGTTCGGTGCGCCGTCCGCTCTCTCCGAGCTTGCGGACGAAGCCGGGCCCTTTGCGGTCTCCTCGATGACCGTCACCTCGACGTGCGTCATCGCGTCGGTCCAATAGTCGGGTTCTACCTTGCGAACGAAGGCCTTGTGGTTGTCGTAGTCGAGGCGCTCGACCTGCCAGCAGTCGCCGTCGTGCTGGTAGATGGCTTGCTCGTGGAGCATCGTGTGCGCGGCCCGCCAGTCGAGCTCCGCGATCGTACGAGACGCCTCGACGTCGATGATGACGACGTTGTCCCAGCCCACGCTGCGGAGCGACACGTCGTTGGCCGGGAAGGCGTCGGCAGCCCAGTGAAACGTGGCGTTGGACTCGTGCAGCACGCGATGTCGACACAGAAACGAGAGCGTGTCCGCCGTGCCTTCCGCTCCGAGGGAGCCGAAAGCCTCCCCGCGACGGAAGGGGAGCTCGAACGCGGCGCACTTGACGTGCTGGACGAGGACCTCGACGTTGTCCGGATCGATGCGGGCCTGTTCGACGGGTGCGCTGACGAGGAAACGAGGCTCCCGCGCGAGGTACTGGTCGAGCGGGGCGCTCGACGCCACGAGGACGCAGATGCTCTCGGCGCAACGGCGCCCGGCCCGGCCGAAGCGTTGCCACGTCCCCGCCACAGAGCCGGGGTACCCCGCGCACACGACCGCGTCGAGTTCGCCGATGTCGATCCCGAGCTCGAGGGCGCTCGTCGCCACGACGCAGAGGATGTCGCCGTCGCGAAGGCGGCGCTCCACCTCGCGACGCTGCCCCGGCAGGTAGCCCGCGCGGTAGGCGACGATCCGCCTCGGGTCGATGCCCATCCCGCGGTCGGTGCGCTCGGGCCCCGTGGCGAGGCGGTCGCGCAAATAGCGCAGCATGACCTCGACCGAGTTGCGCGACTGTCCGAACACGATCGTGGGCACGCTCGCGCGTACTAGGTCCGCCGCGAGCATGACCGCCTGCTTGACGTAGCTGGCTCGGATACCGAGCTCTTGATTCACCACCGGCGGGTTGAAGAGAAAGAAGCGCCTCTGCCCGCGCGGCGCACCGCTCTGATCGACGACCTCGACGTCCTCTGCCGGCACCCCGAAGAGGCGCGCCGCGTGCTCGCGCGGATTGCCGATCGTCGCGGTGGCTCCGAGGATGCGCGGGGAGGAGCCGTGAAACGCGGCGATCCGCATCAGTCGTCGCAGGACGTTCGCGACGTGGGACCCGAAGACCCCCCGATACGTGTGAAGCTCGTCGATCACCACGTAGCTGAGGCGTTGCAGCGTTCGCGCCCACGAGGTGTGGTGCGGGAGGATGCCAGTGTGCAGCATGTCGGGGTTGGTGACGATGATGCCCGCGCGCTCGCGCGTGGCCCGGCGGGCGTCCGCCGGCGTGTCACCGTCATAAACGGCGACGCCGCCCTCGATCCCGGCGCCGGCCATGAGCTCGCGCAGGCCGGCCTCCTGGTCGCGAGCGAGCGCCTTCGTGGGGTAGAGATAGAGGGCGCGAGAGTCCGGGTTTTCGCGCAGCGCCTGCAGCACCGGGACATGAAAGCAAAGGCTCTTGCCGCTCGCTGTCGGGGTCGCGACGACGACGTGCCGCTTCGCGATCGCCGCCCCCACCGCCCGGTGCTGGTGTTCGAAGAACCGATCGACCCCGCGCTCGGACAGGGCCCGGGTGATGCCCGCGTCGACCGCGGCCGGAATCTCCCGGAACGACCCGGGGGAGGCGGGCAGCGTCTCGTCCAGGCACATGCACGGGCGCACCCACGCGCTCGCGAGCCAGCGTTCGAGGACGACGTTGACCCCGCGCGGCGGGGTCCACGGAAGGGTGGACACCCGGCAATGCTAAACGGATGTACCGTGTCCGGCAACCGCGCTCGAAGCGGTATCGCCTCAGCCCTGGCTTGGCTCTACGGCCCTTCGGTCCAAACCATGCTTCCCTTTGCCCCGTCCGCTCGATCCACTAGATCGCGTCGACCGACCCCGTGACAGACCCAATCGAACAGGCCCCCGCCCCGACCGAGGCTCCCGTTTCCCAAGGCGAGTCGACCGATCCCCAGCCCCCCCCGGCCCTTGCGGCGCCGGCCCCCGAGCCCGACCGGGTGCCCGGCGAGCGCCTCGGGGTGCCGCTGGGCGCGACGCGGATCATCGCCGACTACGGCCGTCCGCAGGCGTCGTACGTTTTTCTCGCCCTCGTATCGGCAGCGACGCTGGCAGCCGACGTCGTCACCAAGGCCTGGGCCTCGAGGCATCTCGACGGATACCCCGGCATGGTTGACGTCTGGCGCGGCCACCTGACCCTCATCTTGGCCAAGAACCGCGGGGGAGCCTGGGGCCTGCTGCAGACGACGAGCGAGAACGTTCGCCGGCCCTTCTTCTTGCTCGTCTCCGTGGCGGCGATTGCGTTCATCATGACGCTCTACCGGCGACTCCTTCCGCGCCAGTACGCCCTCAAGTGGGGGCTGCCGCTCGTGCTCGGCGGCGCGCTCGGCAACGTCCTCGACCGTATTCGCTTCGGCCACGTCATCGACTTCATCGACGCCCACCTCGTCTACAAGGGCATCGAGCGCCACTGGCCGACGTTCAACGTCGCCGACATCGCCATCTGCGTGGGCGTGGGGCTCATGGCGATCGACATGTTTACCAGCAAGCGCGGACGGTTCGTCGTGCTGCGGGCCCCTCGGGTGCCGCCCGCCCAATCGGGCGAGCCGGTACCCGCCTGGCCGGAGGTCGACGCTGCGGTCGAAGAGGCCGCGCCACCTGCGGCAGTGGCGTCGGAAGCGTCGCCGGCCGGTCCGGAGGCACAGCCGCCGGCCGCGTAGACGCCGAGACCGAAGGCTCGCGTTCGCCGTGCACCCCGACCTTTTTCGGCTCTTCGGCCAAGGGCTCCCGGGGTACGTCGTCCTTCTGCTGTCGGGGTTCATGTTCGCGACGGCCGTCGCGGCCCTCTGGGCGCGTCGCATCGGAGAGAGCCCCGACGCCATGGTCGACCTGGGCCTCGCGATGCTCCTCGCCGGCTACGTCGGTGCGCGCCTGCTCCATGTCTTCGCCGACGGCTACTTCTTGGACTACGTCCACCTGTGCACCGACCCGTCCCGGGTCGATTGGCCGGTCGATCGAGCCGAGTGCGCGTCGTCGGCGCTCGACGGCGTCTGGGACGCCGTCAAAGGGGTCTGCCATCCGAAGCCGGAGCATCGCGACTGCTTTGCATGGGCGAAGTTCTGGGCGGGCGGGTTGACGTACTACGGCGGCTTCGTGGCCGCCTCCCTGGCGGCGTGGGTTCTGCTTCGGCGCGATCGCTTCCCCTTCTGGAAAGCCGCGGACATGGCCGGCTTCGCGATCCCCCTCGGGCTCGTCTTCGGACGCCTCGGCTGCCTGATGGCCGGGTGCTGCTTCGGCGCCCCCTGCAGCCTGCCGTGGGCCGTGTCGTTCCCCTGGTGGAGCGCGGCGAGCGAAGAGCAGCACAAGGATCACCTACTGCCGACGGCGAGGGCCTGGAGCCTGCCGGTGCACCCGACGCAAATATACGAGTCGGCCGCCTGCCTCGGGATCGCCGCCGTGTGCCTCTGGTGGGTCCATCCGCGCAAACGCTACGACGGCCAGGTCTTCGCGACCTTCGTGGCGCTCTACGCCGGGGTCCGGTTTCTCCTCGAGTTTCTGCGACGGGACGACCGCGGGGGTGTCCTCGGATTGTCGACGTCCCAGCTCCTCGGCATCGCCTTCATGGGGGTCGCCGCGGCCGTCCACCTGACGCGGGGGAGGCATCGTGCGCCGCGGGCCGTGAGCTAGACTCAACGGATGCAAGCAGAAGTATCGCCGCGGATTCTCGTCGTGGAGGACGACGCGGCCACGGCGGCCGGCATCGTTCGTGGACTCAAGTCGGCGGCGTTCGACGTGGAGCTTTCGACCGGCGGTACGGACGGGGCCCGGCGGATCCTTTCCGAACGCTTCGACGCGATCGTCCTCGATCTCATGCTCCCCGAGCAGAGCGGCTTCGACGTCCTCGCGCGCGTGCGCCACCGGACGCGCGCCCCGGTCATCGTCCTCACTGCGAGGACGGACCTGCCGGATCGCCTGCGCGCGTTCGAGCTTGGCGCGGCCGACTTCGTGGCGAAGCCCTTCTGGGTGGAGGAGCTCGTCGCCCGCATCCGCTCCCGGCTGCGGCTCGAGGACGATCGCCCCAAGCGCGTGATCCGCTGGCAGGGGGTGGCGCTCGACCTCGACGCCCGCACCGCCGAGGTCGAAGGCAAGGCGGCCGGGCTGACGCCGACCGAGTTTGCCGTCCTGGCGTATCTCATCGAGCGGCCGGGCAGGGCGGTCTCCCGGGCCGTGCTCGCGGCGCAGGCCCTCGCGTCCCTCGAGGGACCGGACGTTCGCACGATCGATTCGCATGTCGCCCGCCTGCGCAAGAAGCTCGGGCCCGGCGCCGCCGCGATCGTGACCGTGTGGGGAATCGGCTATCGCTTCGACCCGGTGGAGAGCACGGAATGAGGCTTCGCACCGGCCTCGCAAAGCGGATCGTGGTCGGGGCGGTCCTCTGCGGCATCATCGGCTACGTCGTCCCGCGGGCGACGTCGTGGCGCGCGATCGGCCAGTCGGTCGCGCAGCTCACGGCGCCGGTCGCCCTCTACACCTTCACCAAGTACGAGCAGCCTCGTTGCGAGGCCGAGCCCTCGTCGTGGTCGGGGGCCCTTGCGTACGGGGCGCGCGTTTATGCGTACGACGCCGCCACCCTGACGTCGCACAACCCGGACGCGCCCCCCCTCGACGTCGACCTCTGGCGAGAGGTGCTGGAGCGCAAGGACCCCCCGGTGGCGATCGACATGCTCGGGATGCTGCTGCTCCGGCGGGGGACGGGCGTCCTTCGCGTGGCCGACAGCGGTCCCTGCGCCATCGTGCAGGCCGTCTGGCCGCCGCAGCCGATCACGCGCGACATCCAGTTTCGCATCGGCCTCGGGATGATGGGGACGGTCGCGCTCACCGCGGCGGTCGCCCTCGCGTGGGTCGTGCGGCCGCTCGTGCGGCGCATCGAGGCGCTGCGACGCGTCGCCGAACGGGTAGGGGACCCGGAAGGGTACCGCTCGGCGGGGGACTCGTCCGACGACGAGATCGGGGAGCTCTCCGGCGCCCTCGACCGGGCGCACGCGCGCATCCGCGACGACGCCGCGCGACTCGAGCAGCGTCGAAGAGACCTGCAGCGACACTTGGCCGACGTCGCGCACGACCTCAAGACCCCCATCTCGTCGCTCCACATCGCGCTCGAGCAGGCGGGCGACGCCAACCGCGACCCGGAACTGACGGGCCTTCTCTCGAGCGCGCTTCACGACGCAGTCTACCTCGCCGCGCTCACCTCCAATCTCCGGCTGGCGAGCGAGATGCGCGAGGGCTACGACCCAGGCGCGTCGGGGAGCACCGTGGACCTCACCGAAACGGTCGAGCGCGTCGTTGCCCGCGCGCGCTTCTTCGCGAAGAGGAAGGGAATCGACATCGAGTCCGCCGTCCCTGATGCTCCCACCATCGCGCGTTGCGATCCGGTGGCCGCCGAGCAAGCCCTCTCCAACGTCGTCGAGAACGCGATCACGCACGGCGACCGGGGCGGTCACGTCGCCGTGGTCCTCGACGCCCACCGGGGAGCCTTCGCCCTGTCGGTGGTGGACGACGGTCCGGGCGTGCCGCCCGCGGAGCTACCCAGGCTCGGCGAGCGCACGTTCCGCTCCGACGAGGCACGCCAGCGCGACCCGCGAGGCAGCGGGCTGGGGCTGGCGATCACGAGCGAGGTCTGCACGAGGTGCGGCTGGCAGCTCGGCTTCGATCGCGAGGAGCCGCGAGGCCTGCGCGTCACGCTCCACGGGCAGGTCTGCTGACAGACACCCCCGGGACACCCGTCAACGCAGGAGCCTCTCGAGGATCCGATCGAGCGCGTCGAGATCGGCGTAGGGGATGACGACTTCGCCTTTGTTGCCACGGTCGCGCACCTCGACGCGGGTGCCGATCTCCCGGGTCAGCCGGTGCTCGAGGTCGCGCACGACGGCGGTCTTGCCGTTGCCGCCCGCCGCCGCCCGGCCGCGGGGCCCGGAGGCTCGCGCGCGGACCAGGGCCTCGGTGGCCCGAACGCTCAAGCGCCCACGGATGACGCGGTCCGCGAGTTGCTCGATCGCACCCGCGTCCGCGGCGCCGAGGAGGGCCCGCGCGTGGCCCTCGCTGAGCTCGCCCCCGACGACCTTCGACCGTACGCGCGGCGGGAGCTTGAGGAGTCGCAGCGCGTTGGCGATCGTCGTCCGGTCTTTGCCGAGGCGGCCGGCGAGCGCCTCCTGCGTGTAGTCGTGGTCGCGCAGGAGTCTCTCGTACGCCTCCGCGAGCTCGATCGGGTTGAGGTCTTCGCGCTGCACGTTCTCGATGAGGGCGAGCTCGAACGCGTCCCGAGCGCTGACATCCTTGACGACGACGAGCGCCTCGCGAACGCCGGCCCGCTGAAGCGCCCGCCACCGGCGCTCGCCGGCAACGAGCTCGAAACGCTCCGATCCTGCGATCCGGCGGACCACGAGCGGCTCGATGAGCCCATGCTCGCGAATGCTCTGTACGAGGTCGTCCAGTCGCTGTGTGTCGAAGTGCTGCCGCGGCTGACCCTTCTGCGGCACGATCCGCTCGATGGGGCAGGTGAAGACGTTCCTCTCCCCGTAAGGGGCGCCCGCGGTCGCGGCGGGAAGGAGGGCGTCGAGCCCCCGTCCGAGGGCGCGCCGCTTGGGGTCCGTGCCCGTCATATCCCGAGCCTCTGCGGTGGGGCGGCGTCGGTCGACTCCGCGGCGAGCAGCTCGCGCGCGAGCGACAGGTAACCTTGCGCTCCGCGCGATTGCACGTCGTAGAGCAGCGCTGGTTTGCCGTGCGAAGGAGCCTCGCTCAGCCGAACGTTGCGCGGGATGACCGACTCGAACACGCGAAAGTGACGCCGCACCTCTTCAGCCACTTGATGCGCGAGGTTGTTGCGAGGGTCGAACATCGTGAGCACGATCCCCTCGACCTCCAGGCCCGGGTTCGTCGCGGCGCGCACGCGATCGATCGTCGACATGAGCGAGGTCAGCCCCTCGAGCGCGTAGTACTCGCACTGCATCGGAACGAGGACCCGGTCGGCGGCCGAGAGGGCGTTGACGGTGAGGATCCCGAGCGACGGCGGGCAATCGACGAAGACGTAGTCGACGCGCCGCTCCGCCAAGAGGGCGCGCAGCAGGTGCCGCAGCTTGTTCGAGCGATCCGGATCGTCCACGAGCTCGACTTCGGCCGCGACGAGATCCTGCTTGCTCGGGATGAGCATCAGCGACGCGAGCTCCGTCGGGAGCATGACCTCGGCGAGGGTCGCCCGCCCGATGAGCGCGTCGTAGACGGACCTCTGCACGGTGCGGGGAGACACGCCGACGCCGCTGCTGGCGTTGCCTTGCGGATCGAGGTCGAGAAGCACCGTCTGCCGCTCGGCCGCCGCCACGCTGGCCGCCAGGTTGACGGCGGTCGTCGTCTTGCCCACGCCGCCCTTCTGGTTCACGACGGCGATGACGCGGGGCCCGGTCGTGCTCATCTGGCGCCCTGTCTAGCCCGCACGCGCGCGCGGCCGCAACCGCCGCCCGCTAGCTCGCGGCCCCCGAGGGCACGACGCCGCCGTCGCCCGCGCAAGAAAAATCGCCGTCGCTTTTTTCGCAGCCGCGGTGTCGCGTAGTAGGTTGTCCGTAGATGTAGGACAGAAGTGGGCCAAGGCGAGGGACGAATGCGAGAGCGACTGGTGAATGTTCTTCGAGGGGCGGCGCTTCACGAGCCCACCGAGAGCATCATGCGTCGCTTCTGGAGCGTTCCGGATGCGTGCGTCGCGCGAGGGCACGGCCCGCGCCGAGCGCACGTCATCGACCTGGCGCGCTGGGTTCGAGCTCGGCGTCCCTCGTAGCTTTCTCGCCGGTTCGAGCCCGACTTCTCCCGAAAGCGGAGTGCGCCGCGCGCCGTCCTCGGTCGGCGTGCGTCAACAGCGAAGGAGACGACGATCATGGGGTTGCCGAAGAACTACCGCACCATCGAGGAGTTCGAGCGCGAAGAGCTCCGCCCTCAGTACAAGGTCGGATTCTCGTTCGACGACTTGATGCAAGAGACCATGCTCCACGAGAACGACCTGCTCTTCGACGACCAGCACGACGAGTACGAGCCGGACGACGACGACGAAGATTGACCTGTCGCGCTTGCAAGTGAGGGGGTTGGGGAGGAGTAAAGCGCCCCCAAACCTGGATCGCAAAAGGCCCGACGACATCTGTCGTCGAGCCTTGAAACGCGCAGCAATTTGGGTCGCGTCGACTTGCTTTCGGCGACTGGGACACTACCCTCGGCGTCCCCATGCAAGTTCAGGTCGCCCGTATCTCTCCGGTGGTCATGGAGCTCGCCGTCGAGATCCCCGCCGACACCGTCAAGGCCGAGGTCGAGAAGGTCTACGCGAGCCTCCAACGCAAGGCGCGCGTGCGCGGGTTTCGCCCCGGCAAGGCGCCGCGCCAAGTCCTCGCGCACCTCTACGGGCCGCAGGTCGTCAGCGACGTCGTGAACGCGATCGTGAACGAGACGCTGCCGAAGGCGCTCTCGGACAACAACGTCCAGCCGGTCAACCAGCCGCAGGTCTCGCCGGGCAAGTTCGAGCAGGGCAACGCGTTCACGTACACGGCGCGCTTCGAGGTGCAGCCCGAGATTGGCGAGGTGGCGTACGAGGGCCTCGACCTGGTTCGCCCGCCCGAAGTGGCCACCCCCGAGGCGGTCGACGAGCAGCTCGAGCTCCTGCGCCGTCAGCACGCGCGCCTCGAGGCGCCGGAGCCTCCGCGGCCGTCCCAGAAGGGAGACGTCGTCACGATCGACTTCACATTGTCGGTCGGTGGGCAAGAGCTCAAGGACGGCGGCGGCGAGGGGGTGCAGCTCGAGCTCGGATCTGCGCAGGTTCTCCCGGAGCTCGACGCGGCCCTGACGGGCAAGATGACCGACGACCAAGTGCAGGCCGAAGCCAAGTTCCCGGAGGCGCATCCGCGCAAGGAGCTCATGGGGAAAGTCGGTCGGTTCCAGGTCAAGGTGAAGGACGTGAAGCAGCGCGTCCTCCCGGCGCTGGACGACGAGTTCGCGAAGGACGTCGGCAACTTCCAGACGCTCGTGGAACTTCGCGCCGACGTGCACACACGCCTCGAGAAGATGCTCAAGGACCGCGCCGAGTCGATGCTCGCCAACCAGATCGTCGACAAGCTCAACGACAAGAACCCCCTCGACCTGCCCCCGTCGCTCGTGGAGCAGCAGTGCAGGATGATGGAAGTCGAGCTACTCCAGAACGCGCGCCGCGCCGGTCAGAAGGTGGGGCCCGAGGACGTCGCCAAGGTGCACGACCAAGTCCACGCGGACGCGGAGAAGAAGGTGCGTGCAGGTCTGCTCATGGCCGCCATCGCCAAGAAGCTCGGGGTCATGGTCGCCGACGACGACATCACGAAGGCCCTCGAAGAGCTTTCGCAGGAGACCGGGAAGAACGTGGCGAAGCTCCGGGCGGAGTACAATGATCCCCAGCGGCGCCAGGTCCTTCTCGGAATGATCCTCGAGGACAAGGTGCTGACCGCGATCGAGAGCAAGGCCAACATCGTCGTCGGAGAGGTGCCGGCCGCCACGCCGGCGGCGGCCACCGCGGGGGCCGAAGGCGCATCCAAGTAGAGAGCGGAGGGATTCATGTCGACCAAACGCCCCGAAAATCGCACTCAGGCCGTCCGCCTCCTCGAGGCCGCCGCCTCGAGCACGGGGGGCCTGCCCGCGCGCGACTTCATCCCCTACCCGACGGTCGTCGAGACGACGCACAGGGGCGAGCGCAACTGGGACATCTTTAGCCGGCTTCTCAAGGACCGCATCGTCTTCCTGGGGACCGAGGTCAACGACGACGTCGCGAACATCGTCATTGCTCAGTTCCTCTTTCTCGAGAGCGAAGATCCAGACAAAGAGATCATGCTCTACATCAACAGCCCGGGCGGGGTGGTGACGAGCGGCCTCGCCATCTACGACACGATGCAATACGTCCGGTCGACCGTGAGCACGACGTGCCTCGGGATGGCGGCGTCGATGGCCGCGGTGCTCCTCGCCGCGGGCGCCAAGGGCCGGCGCATGGCCCTGCCGAACGCGCGGGTGATGATCCACCAGCCCCTCGGCGGGGCTCGCGGTCAGGCGACCGACATCGAGATCCAGGCGCGCGAGATCCGTCACCTGAAGGACGTCATCACCGACATCCTCGCGAGCGCGACCGGCAAGCCGAAGGACCTCATCCTGAAGGACATCGATAGGGACTTCTACCTAGGGGCGGCGCAGGCGAAAGAGTACGGTCTCATCGATGACGTCCTGCCCCCGCGTCGCAAAGGCGAACCGGAGAAGCCCGGCCGTGAGAGGTAGAAAGGGGATTCCGCAACGGGTGGTCATACTTGCGACGCTCTGGGGGTAGGTCTAAGCTTTCCGGGCGAACGAGCAGGCCGATTTTGCGCCCACGCGACGGCACGAGACGAGGCGACCATTGGAACGCAGACGGGACGAGCACCAGAACGGGAACTTGAACTGCTCTTTCTGCGGAAAGTCGCAGAAAGAAGTCAAGAAGCTCATCGCCGGTCCGACGGTCTACATCTGCGACGAGTGCATCGGGCTCTGCAATGACATCATCGCGGAAGAGGTGGAGAAGGACGAGCCGTACGCCGGCTCGACCCCCGTGCCGAAGCCGTCCGAGATCAAAACGATCCTCGACGACTACGTCATCGGGCAGGAGCGCGCGAAGAAGATCTTGGCGGTCGCGGTCCACAATCACTACAAGCGGATCGACTCGCGCCTCAGCCCCGACGACGTCGAGCTCGCGAAGTCCAATATCCTCTTGCTCGGCCCGACGGGCACGGGCAAGACGCTCCTCGCGCAGACGCTCGCGAAGATCCTCAACGTGCCCTTCGCCATCGCGGACGCCACGACGCTGACGGAGGCGGGCTACGTGGGCGAGGACGTCGAGAACATCATCGTCCAGCTGCTTCAGAACGCGGATCACGACGTGGAGCGTGCGCAGCGAGGCATCGTCTACATCGACGAGATCGACAAGATCAGCCGCAAGGGGGATAACCCCAGCATCACGCGCGACGTCTCCGGCGAGGGCGTGCAGCAGGCGCTGCTCAAGATCATCGAGGGGACGATCGCGAACGTTCCGCCCAAGGGCGGCCGCAAGCACCCGCAGCAGGACTTCCTGCAGGTCGATACGACGAACATCCTCTTCATTTGCGGCGGCGCGTTCGTCGGCCTCGAGCAGATCGTCCAGCGCCGCATCGGGCAGTCGACGCTGGGTTTCGGCGCGGAGATCAAGAGCAAGAAGGACTACAAGCTCGGCGAGCTGCTCGAGCAGGTGCAGCCCGAGGACTTGCTCAAGTTCGGCCTGATTCCGGAGTTCATCGGGCGCCTCCCGGTGCTGGCCACGCTGCACGAGCTGAACGAGGACGCGCTCGTGGACATCTTGACGAAGCCTAAGAACGCGCTCGTCAAGCAGTACCAGAAGCTCTTCGAGATGGACGGGGTGAAGCTCAAGTTCACCAAGGGCGCCCTTCAGGCGGTGGCCAAAGAGGCGCTCGCGCGGCAGTCCGGCGCGCGCGGCCTGCGGGCCATCCTCGAGCACGCCATGCTCGACATCATGTACGACATCCCGTCGCGGAGCGGCATCAAGGAGGTCGTCGTGAACGAGGACGTCATCACGAAGCGCGAGCCGCCGCTCATTGTCTATCAAAAGGAAGCCGAACTAGCCTGAGGCCGCCAAGGGGGGCGCCTGTGGGCGTGCCGGGTCGGTCCGCCGCGCAAAGCCTGCGGCGGGCGGGCCGGGCCCTGCTATTTTGGGTGCGATGGTCTTCAATAAGGATGCCGAAGGCAAGGGGCCGCCGAGCGTGAAGAGGCGCACCGTACCGCTCTTGCCGCTTCGGGACATCATCGTGTTCCCGCACATGGTGTCGCAGCTCTTCGTGGGGCGTGAGCGCTCGATCAACGCGCTCGACGCTGCGATGGGGCGGGACAAGGACATCTTCCTCGCGGCGCAGAAGAACGCCAAGACGAACGAGCCGACGCCGGACGACATCTTCGGGGTCGGGACGCTCGGCACCGTGATGCAGCTCCTGCGCCTTCCGGACGGCACGGTGAAGGTGCTCGTCGAGGGCAAGCGTCGCGGGCGCGTCAAGCGCTTCGTGCAGACCGACGAGTTCTTCCTCGTCGAGGTCGAGGAGATGGGCGAGGCGTGGTCGCGCGGCGTCGAGGTCGAGGCGCTCATGCGGAGCGCGCAGGCCGCCTTCGAGCTCTACGTGAAGCTCAACAAGAAGGTGCAGCCCGAAGTCTTGATGAGCGTCCAGACGATCGACGATCCAGCGCGGCTGAGCGACACGATCGTTGCCAACCTGCCGACCATCAAGCTCGTCGACCGGCAGCAGTTGCTCGAAACGGAGGACGCGTCCAAGCGTCTCGAACGTCTGCATGAGCTCATGCAGGCCGAGATCGAGATTCTCCAGGTGGAGAAGAAGATCCGGTCGCGCGTGAAGAAGCAGATGGAGAAGACAGAAGGAGTACTACCTAAACGAGCAGATGCAGGCCATCCAGAAGGAGCTGGGTGGCGGAGAGCGCGACGAGTTCAAGAACGAGATCCAGGAGATCGACGAGACCCTCAAGACCAAGCGGATGTCCAAGGAGGCGTCCACCAAGGTCAAGAAGGAGCTCAAGAAGCTCAAGATGATGCACCCGACGAGCGCCGAGGCGACCGTCGTGCGCAACTACATCGACTGGGTCCTGTCGCTGCCCTGGGAGGAGAAGACCCAGGACAAGCTCGACGTCGCCGAGGCCGAGAAGATCCTCGAC
>DATGJA010000531.1:0-5524 GCA_035295445.1 Polyangiaceae bacterium
AGGGCATCGCGCGGCCAAGGACTGGGTCGCGATCCCGGCCGCGATCTTCACGGATCCGGAGATCGCCACGGTCGGTCTCGGCGAGCAACAAGCCAAGGAGCGCGGCATCGAGGTGCGCGTCGGCAAGTTCCCGTTCGGAGCGCTGGGGCGTGCCATGGCCGTGAACGAGACGGACGGCTTCATCAAATTCGTCGCGGACAGGGCTTCCCACGAGATCTTGGGGGTGCACATCGTCGGGCCGTCCGCGACGGATCTCATCAGCGAGGGAACCCTCGCGCTCGAGATGCACGCGTTCCTCGAGGACGTCGGCCTCACCGTGCATCCTCACCCGACGCTGGGCGAAGGAATGATGGACGCGAGCATGAACGCGCTGGGTCAGGCCATCCACATCCTGAACCGCTAGTCCGCAAGCTCGAGCGAAGCGAGAGTTCGGACGGAGCACGCGAGCCAAGCGGGCGCGATCACTTCGCGGTGCGCGCGATCCGCTCCTGCCGAACCTTCCAGCGCGTTCGGGCCTTCTCGCGCTCACCCTCGCGCGTGCGCACGGGCGCGCGTGCGGTCAGGGAGCCGAGCAGTCGCGCAGTGATCTCCGCCACCTCCTCGACGCAACGATCGAACGCCTCTCGATCGGCGGCCGAAGGCTGCTGCAACCCGCTCACTTTGCGCGTGTACTGGAGCGAAGCCGCGCGGATCTCGTCCGCGGTCGTCGGCGGCCGAAAGTTGTAAAGGACCCGAATGTTGCGGCACATGGCCGCCAGGATGGACCAAGACCGCGGTCCGCGCCAACGCGCGCGCCGGGTCCGTCAGCCGCCGTTGCCGGGGATGTTGCTCGTCACCGCGCCGGTGCCGTTCGGCGACGGCGACTGGCATTCGATGTCGTTGCCGTCGGGCGCCGAGTAGAACCGCCCGACGAAGATGCACATCTCGTTCTTCACCGCGGAGTCGCCGAACGTCAGCGTCATCCCGGTCGAGTTGTCGTAGGTGCAAGTCCAGCTGATCGAGTCCCCGGGCGCGAGCATCACGGGCGGGTTGTAGCTCACGGGCGGGGGCGCGTCCCACTGCGTCGTGTCGATGAGCGAGACACCGGTGCTCGTGTTCGCGACGAAGTGCGTGCCCCGGCTGTGCATGTGGCTGCCGGCGCCGATGAGCCCAATCGTTCCGTAGTTGGACGGGACGGTGCACGTCGTGGCCACGGTTCCGCCGTTGCCGACCGGCACGCTCAACACGGTCCGGTTGAAGTAGATCTCCGCGACCCAGTTCTTCACGGTCGACGGGTCCACCTTCGTCAGCTTGACGACGACGCTTGCATTGAGCGTCGTCGACCCCGAGTTGAGATAGTGCACCTGCAGGCGCAAACCGAGCGACCCCTTCAACTTCGCCGCCATCCCCGCCGGATACTGGGTCACGAGGGTGGGCGTCCCCGCGATGTGCAAGACCGAGCGGAACTCGAACGGGTTCGAGCACTGCGTCGCCGTCATGCTGGGCGGTGAGTCTTCTCCGTAGAAAACGTGCAGGTGGTGCGACCCGGCCGTCATGTCCGACTCGCTCCGCCCGATCGCCGCGTCGACGCCCCCGAAGGGATTGGCGAAGTCCTGGCACATGAAGATCTCTTGCCCCGGACCCACGGTGAAATCCGTCATCTTGATCGTGACGGTGTTGGGATCGTTCGGCGGTGGCGCGCTCGCGTTGCTCCCGGCGCTCGAACCTGCGCTCGACCCGGGCGACCCCGTGGCCTGGGTCGGTGGACTCCCGTTCGACCCGGCGCTCCCACCGGACGCGGCGGTGCTGCCGCCGGACCCAGAAGTGCCTGTGGGCGCGCCCGTCGGTCCAGACCCGGGCTCCGCCGTGTTGCCGCCGCCGCCGCTGGGACCGCTGGTGGACGGGTTGCTGCCGACGTCGCCCCCGGGCCCCGACGTCCCCGGAAGTTGGTTTCCGCCCTGTCCGGTTCCGACGGGCGCTGCGCTACAAGACAGACCCACGGCCGCGAACGCGGCTACGACAAGCAGTCGCCAAGGAGCCATCGTACGCCTCCGATCTTTGCGTCGACCGTGAGGACAGTGGCATGCGACAAACGTCCTGACAAGCGCAGTTCGTAGTGGAGAAGCGCCTTAAAAACTTCGCGTGAAAATGAAACGAGAGACAGAAGGACGCTCGTATCAACACCGTCGCTAAGACGGCCGCCGCCCCTTGAAGCCCATCATCCCCTGAACGACGGCCTCGCTCTCCTCCGCCACCTCCGCCTGCTCACGGGCTCGGTCAGCGCAGTCTTCGCACATCTTCTTGGTCTTTCCGGCGACCTTGACCGCGACGAGCGCGTCGACCTCGTCCCCGCATTGCTTGCACGTGGCCATGCTCCTCAGCCTTTCGTCGGTACGTCGTCGTCGAAGTCCGCCGGTGCTCGCGTGGAGGGGGCGTCTCGAGCCCAGTCCGCGACGAGGGCGTCGACGGCCTCTCGTGCGCTGGCGCCGATGTCCACCTCGGCCCCCCGTCGATCGACGATGGAGCGGCGGTCTTCGTCCCAGCGCGCGTAGGTGTCCTCACGGCCAGGGCGGTGGACGGCGATGTGGCCTTCTCGTCGGTTCAGAGTGAAGCGCGCGCGGCCCCGTCCGAGCTTGAACGTGATGTCGTCGCCCCCGAGCGTGCCCGAGGCGGCGATCCGGTGTGCTCGGGCGAACTCGAGCACGTAGGCGAACGCCGTGCGAGCCTGACCGAAGGCGATCTCGAGCCTGGTCGGCCCTTCCGAGATCGTCTTTGGCTTGGTGCCTTGCGCCACGAGATCCAGCGCCACCCGCCGATGCCACGCTTGCCAACCATCTTGCGCCCCCGAGGCGCCGTCGACGAATTCGTCCATAAGCTGCGAAAGAGTGTAGGACCGTCCGTCGACGGCAGGGAATGGGGCGGACGGCGTGTTACATTGAAATTTGTACGGTAGGGTGGGTCGCCATGGGCATCTTCGATCGAATGGGCAAAGTGATTCAGAGCAACCTCAATGCCCTGCTCGACAAGGCCGAAGACGACAAGAAGCTCATCGAGCTCAACCTCGACGAGATGGACGAGCAGATCAAGGGCGGCCAGAAGGAGGTCGTCCAGGCCGTCGCCGCCGAGAAGCAGTTGCGCAAGCGCAGCGACGATCTTCGGATCGAAGTCGAACGCTGGGACCGGCGCGCAGAGCTCGCCCTGAAGGGCGGCGACGAGGCGCTTGCACGCGAGGCGCTCAAACAAAAGAGGCGTGCCTCGGGCGAGCTACAGACAGCCGAGCGGGCTCGCGACGAGCAGCGCGACGCAGCGCTTCGCATGAAGGACGACCTCGTGCGGATGAAACAGAAGCTCACCGAGCTCAAACTGCGAAAGGGAACGCTCGCCTCGAGCGCGAGTCGCGCGCGTGGGGGGGGCGGCGCAGAGTCCCTCGGCGCGAAGGGCGGATCGAGCGCGTTCGACAATTTCCGTCGCATGCAGGACAAGATCGAGGGTCGGGAGGCCGAGGGCTCCGCGATGGCCGAGGTGGAAGAGGCCCTGGGTGAGGGGGCCAAGGCCGACGACCTCGAGGCGAAGTTCCGCGAGCTGGAACGTGAGGTGGGCCCCCAAGGTTCGGGAGGGAGCGCCGGCCCCGGCGCCGACATCGAGGACGACCTCGCGGCTCTCAAGAAGCGCATCCGGGTCTGAGCTTCGTCCGAGCGTGAATCGGCACGTCGTCGTCGCGTTGCGCTTCGTGCCGGCGGGCATCGGACCGCGAGCCCACGGCACGTTCCTCGATCACGCACGCACGCTGTGCGCGCGGGGCGAGGCCCTCGGCGGGCGCTTGGTCGCGTGGAGCGCTGCGTCGTTCGCCATCGCCTGGGAGGCCGATTCCATCGAGGAGGCCGTCGATCTCGCCACGCAGTCCGGAGAGGCCGCGCCCTCGTCCCAGCCCTGCTGGGCATCCGGCTTCGCCGAGGGAGAACTCGAGGCGCTGGCCCCCGACGGTCAAAGGATGCACCTCGCGTGGGGACCTCCCCTCGTCGCGGCGATGGCGCTCGCGCGCGCGGCCAACGTGGGCGAGGTCCTCGTCGACGACGGCGTCGGCGCCGTACGCGACGGCGGCTTGGCGGTTCGCGGAACGCGTCGCTCGGTCGTGGACGGACATCCGGTGGAGGGCTGGAAGCTCGATCTTTCCCGTCCGTGGCGCAGACGACAGAGCGATGGGCCCTGGTCGGAGTCGACCGAGCGCACTGTCGCGCCGCCTGCGGCCGATTCGCGCCCTGGCCCGGGCGCGGCGGATGCGACGTTCGATCAAGCGGAATCGGCGCACGTCGTCGAAGAGCTGTCGAGCGAGGACTTGCTGCCGGTCCTCGACGACGAAGCCGACGACGACGGCGCGACATCGAGCACGCGCCCCCGAGTGGTCGCGCTCGTGGATCGCGTCCGGGCCGTCTCGTCTCGAGAGTCCGGCGGGGCCGAGGCGCTCGCCGAGCTGAGGCGCGAACGAGCGCGCGCGGAGGCCGGCTCGCCGACCGCGCACTGCCAGACGGCCCTTGCCCTCGCCCTTGCCCTCTCTTTCGTCGGCCGCCAGGACGAGGCGCTCCTCGAGGCGCTCGACGCGCTGGCCCGCGCACGCGACCTCGACGACACCAAGGCCGTCGAGGCGTGCCTCGCCCTGCTTGCAAAGCTCTATGCGAGCGCCGGACAGGACGCTGGCGCGGCGCAGCTTCGCGCGGCGGCTCGGCGTTCCTGACCCACCTCGTGTGCGCCTCTCCGCTTAAGGACCGCGCGGGATCGTCCGTACCGACGTTGGGCCATGCCGCGATCTGGACGTCGCCTCGAGCTCATCAGCCCCTCGGCTGACACGGATGGATCCGGCTCCCGGACGCGGATGAGGGACGTCAGGGGACTCCCCATGCCTGGCGACGTGCTCGGAGGCAAGTACGCCATCGGTCGTGTCGTCGGCGAGGGCGGCATGGGGGTCGTGTACGAGGCGACCCACACGCGGCTCCACCAGCGCCTTGCGATCAAGGTGCTGCGCCCGGACGTCCCCGACTTTCACGCGGTCATGGCTCGGTTCGAGCGCGAAGCACGCGCGACCGCCCAGCTTCGCACCGTCCACGCCGCGCGCGTGATCGACGTCGACGCCATGCCCGGCGGTTTGCCTTACATCGTCATGGAGTACCTGCAGGGCGCCGATCTCGACGCCGAGCTCCAGGTCGGCGGCGCGATGGCCATCGAGGAGGCCGTCGACGTCGTCTTGCAGGTGGCCGCGGCCATGACCGAGGCCCACGCGCTCGGCATCGTCCACAGAGATCTCAAGCCGTCGAACATCTTCGTTTGCATGGTCGGCGGTCGCCGCGTCATCAAGGTGCTGGACTTCGGCATCTCGAAGATCGAGGGCGACAGCGGCGAAGCGCGCATCACCGGGTCCCACAGCTACTTCGGCACGCCCTGCTACGCCGCCCCCGAGCAGCTCCTCTCCGCCGCCGACGCGGACCAGAGGAGCGACGTTTGGTCGCTCGGCATCATTCTTTACGAGCTCCTGACCGGGCGCCTACCGTTC
>DATGJA010000532.1:0-3846 GCA_035295445.1 Polyangiaceae bacterium
GGGAGCGGGCGGAAGTACGCACGCCACGGACTCCCCGGGGCATGCATCGCACGCCCGTGGTGGGGGGTCCAGTTCGCGGCTGACGGCTTGGTCGTCCGCCGTGCTTCTGCGCCCAAGACGTTGCCTTCGCTGCCGTGGCGAGCTGCTGCTCTGTCGGACATGCGACGCCCGGTGTCTGTACTGCAAGCCGTGCGCGGCCGCGGTGGCGCGTGAGCGGCGGCGACAAGCGCAGATCAAGTACGAGTCGCAGTTCAAGGCCAAGTGCAAACGCGCAGCTCGGGCCCGGAAATACCGGGCCAAGTTTGTCGCGCGGATCGTCACGCATCCGTATTCCGCGCCGCAGCCGCAGGACGTAGAGCCCGATCCAGAGCCGATCCCCCCCGCGAGCACGGTGCCCGCGAGCTCGCCGGTCGGCTTCAAGGGAGTGCTCCATGTCGTCCTCGCTCTGGCTCTCGATCGAGCCGCGCTCGGCCGAGACGCGGCTTCTGCTCTCGGTGGCGGGCTCGGGCCCATCGCTCAAGGCGCGGCTGCCCACGCGGCCTCGCCATCCGCACGCGCTCGTGCGCCTGATGGAGGCGCTGAGCGTCGCGCAATCTGTCTGGCAGGGGGAGACCATCGCGCCGAAGTCCAACAAGCCCCGCAAGGTGCCCCTGACCCAGGCGCTACACGACGCGCTGAAGGCTCATCGTCACCTGAAGGGTGAGCGCGTCTTGTACGGCGACGACGGCCAACCGCCGGGCGTAAAGACCATCCAATCGTGGATGGCCAGCGCGCAGCGGCGGGCGGCGCTCGCCAAGACCAGCGCGGGCGTTCACTTGCTTCGTCACACGTACTGCTCGCATCTGGCCATGCGAGGTGCCCCGGCGCGCGCCATCCAAGAGCTTGCCGGACACGCGGATCTTTCGACGACGCTTCGCTACATGCACTTGACGCCGGGCGCGTCTGCCTCCGCTATCGCTCTCCTCAACGCCCGACCGCTTGGAGAAACCGTGGAGAAAACGTCCTCCGCATCGTGAATCTCCGGGAAAAACAGTGGCCCCTCCGGGGTTCGAACCCGGACACCCGTGAGGGTCGCGGATTTTAAATCCGCTGCGTCTGCCGATTCCGCCAAGGGGCCTGACGCGCACGCGACGATCTGCGATGCGCCGGCCGCCACTCTACCCGGTCATCCTCATGGGAGGGAGCGAAGGACCCCACTCGAGCCGCGGTTTCTGTGGGGTCCTTCGGCCTTACGCTCGCGAACGCAGGCTCGTGCGCGTCGGGAGACGCGCGACGGGCTGGCGCACATTCCAGACGACGCCGAGCTTCGAGAGAAGCCAGATCACGTAGTAGGTGACGTCGAGTTCCCACCACACGAACCCGTGCCGTGCGGAAGAGGGGGCGCGGTGATGATTGTTGTGCCACCCCTCTCCGAGGACGAGGACGCCGAGCACGGCGTTGTTGCGCGACGCGTCCTTCGTCTGAAACCGCCTCGCTCCCCAGAGGTGGCCCGCCGAGTTGACGAGGAGCGGCGCGTGGAAAGCCAGCGTCGTCGCGATCCCGAAGCCCCAGACGATGCCCGGCCAACCGAAGGTGACGGCGCACACGGCCCCCGTCGCGAGCGTCGGCAGCCACTTGAAGCGGTCGAGCCAGCGCAGCTCCGGAAAGCCCGAGAACTCCCCCACGTTCGCGAGGTCCGGCCGATCGTTGTCGCCGCTGAGGACCCAGCCCAGGTGTGCGTGCCAGAACCCCCCCAGAAGAGGTGAGTGCGGGTCGCCTGGACGGTCGGAGAAGCGATGGTGTCGCCGGTGATGGCTCGCCCACCACAGCGGTCCGTTCTGCATCGCTGCGCAACCAAGCCAGGCCATGACGAACTGGAAGACGCGACTGGTCTTGAACGCGTGATGCGAAAAGTAGCGGTGGTAGCCGGCCGTCACGCCCAAGGTCTGGAGCAGGTAGCTGGCAGTGGCGAGACCGACGACGCGCCAAGAGCACCGCACGAAGGGCGCGAACAGGCATATGGCGTGCACTCCGAGGACGACGCCCGTCGATCCAGCGTTGACCAATCGCGAACGAAGTGTGAGCGGGAGCGCAGCGGATGGACGCATACGGATCTTCGACGGCTATCCGGATCGGTTGCGGGCGGCACTTGGCGCGGGAACGCCCTGAATGTCGAGGGGGTGACCGTCGAGCTTCACCAAGCGAAGCTGCCCGAACGCCGCATCGGTGCGGCCGATCGGCGCTCGCAAATCGACGAAAGCGAAGCCGCGTTGTACGCCGGTGACACGATCGATGACGAACTCGATATTGCCCACGTCCATCCCTATAAACGCAAAGGCTGCGCGCAGTTGCACTTCGGTCGTTCCACGCGGTAGGCCTCCGACAAATATTCGATGAAACCCCGACAGTTCGGCTGGTGTAGGACCCGACGGGGACACAGGACCGAACATGGCATCAACATAGCCCTTCGGATCACCACCCCCATCACGTTCGCGTCACATGCGCCGCACGGACGCGGGAAGGCTCCTCGACGGGGAGTCCCCTCGTCCGAACTCTCGCTGCGCTCGAGCTACGGCTCGCAATCGACGACCGTGGTCGCCGTCATCATGGCGCCGCGGCAGTAGCGCAGGGGCGCCGGCCGCGCCGACCGGTCCACCCACTTGCGGAGCCCGTCGGTGCGGGCGGTTTCTGCGTGCGCGCAACCGAGGAGAACCGCGGCGGCCGCGAGAATCCCGAGCCATCGTCGAGCCTGCATCCGACCCCCAGGATAGCCCTTGTGCGCGCCCGCGCCTCCGGTACACGCTGCGACAGGACGTGGCCGCAGGCCGCCGTCGAGACAAGGAGGCACCGACGTGACCGATTCGCTCGGAGGCGCCCGCGTGGCGCTCCTCGAGGCCCGCATGGAGAGCGAGCTCGCGTCCCTCGTCCGGCGCCACGGCGGCGAGCCGCTCTGCGTGCCGGCTCTGCGCGAGGTCGAGCGAGAATGCTCGGACGAGTCGGCCGCCGCGATCGACGCCGCCGCTCGTCCCGGGGCGCTGGTCGTCCTCGCCACCGGGGTCGGGCTGGCGCGCTGGCTCGCCGTGGCCGAGTCGCTCGCTCGGCGAGACGCGCTCCGGACCGCCCTCGCGAGCGCCACCGTCGTATGCCGCGGCCCGAAGCCCGTGGCCGTCTTGAAGCGCGAGGGGCTGACCGCCCACGTTCGCGCCGAGCCCCCCCACACGACGAGCGAGCTCCTCGCGGCGCTCGACGCGATCGACGTGACGGGACGCGACGCCGTCTTCGTTCATGACGGCGGCGCGAGCCGCACCGTCCCGGACGCGCTGCGCGGCCGCGGCGCGCGCGTGGCCGAGGTCCAGCCCTACGGGTGGGCGCTGCCCGCGGACCTGCAGCCGCTGCGCGACCTGTGCGGCGCCGTCGCGCAGGGGCGCGTCGACGCCGTGGCCTTCACCACGCAGATCCAGGCGAAGCACCTCTTCGACGTCGCGGAACGTGCGGGTTTGCGCGACGCCGTCGCGAACGCGATGCGAGGCCGCGTCCTCGTCGCCGCCGTCGGCCCCACGTGCGCGCGAGCCCTCGAAGAGCTGGGCGTGCCGCCGCACGTGGTCCCCGCGCAGGGCAAGATGGGGGCGATGGTCGTCGCCCTGGCCGAGGCGATGACGACAAAAGGTCAGGGCCGATAGCCCCCGTGTCGGAAGTAGTCCGTCACGTCCGCCGCGTCGTGGTCGCGCAGGGCCTCGCAGCGCCGCGCGCGCTCGATCGCCTCGTCGAGCGGCCTCTGGATCCCCTCGATGCCCTGCGTGGCCTTGGCGAAGAACGCGTTCGCCTCGTCGATCGCGGCCTTGTCGCAGAGCCCTCCCGCGACGTCGA
>DATGJA010000533.1:0-4287 GCA_035295445.1 Polyangiaceae bacterium
GATTCTCCGTGTGAAGGGTGTCGCGTCAACCGGGGCGGTGTAGGTGTAGCGTCGTCTCCCTGCCCGCGCCGAGTAACCGGGGCCCCGGTCGGAGCGTACATTGAGCTGAGCCCTCCCCATGAAAACGCCGTCCCTGCCGCCCGTTTGCCTGGTTCCCTCGATGCGGAGGCGGTCGTTCCTGGGCACGGTCGTCGGCGGTACGGTCGTCATCGCGCTGGGCGGAGGGGCCTACGTGTTCGCCGACGAAGGCGACGAGCGGCGCGCGCGGGCCACGCCTCGCCCCGACGGGCGGCCGCGCCTTCCGCCGAACCAGTACCTGCTCAAGCACCTGCGGCCCATGGGGGGCGAAGAGGGCGACCCCAGCCCGGGCGGCTTCAGGCTCCGGGTGCACGGAGAGGTCGAGAATCCCTTCACCCTGTCGTTCGCCGAGCTCCAGGCGATGCCTCAGACCGAGCAAGTCTGCGACGTGCACTGCGTGACGAAGTGGACCGTGCTCGACGCCAAGTTCACCGGCGTCCGCGTCGCGGAGCTCGCCGCGCGGGCCAAGGTCAAGCCCACGGCGCACCACGTCGTCTTCGAGGCCGCGCACGGCTACACGTCGAACGTGCCCCTGCACGAAGCCGTCGCGCCGAACGTCCTGGTCGCGCACCGCCTGGACGGCAGTCCGCTCGCCCGCGCTCACGGCGCCCCCGTTCGGGCGCTCGTGCCGGATCTCTATTTCTGGAAGAGCGCCAAGTGGCTGGTGGGCATCAAGTTCACGGCGGTCGACGAGCCTGGCTACTGGGAGACGCGCGGTTATCACAACCATGCCGACCCTTGGAAAGAAGAGCGCTATGGATGACGTCGACGCGCGACTCGCCACCGCCGGCGCGCGCGGCGGCGCCCGAGCTCTTCAGGTGCTTCGTCCGAACTCTCGCTTCGCTCGAGCCTGTGGACGCGTGAAATGGCGACCGCTCTTGCGCGCGCTCCATCGCGACACGGGCTACGTGGCCGTCGGGCTGACATTCGTCTACGCGACGAGCGGCCTCGCCGTAAACCATGTGGCGGACTGGGACCCGAACTTTCACAACACGTCGGAGACGCACGAGATCGGCGGGCCGCTCCCGGAAGACGACGCGGCGGCGGGCGCGAAGGTGACGGAGGCGCTCGGAATCCGGGAGGCGCCGAAGGAAGTCTACCGCGAAGGCGACGAGCTCGAGGTCCTCTTCGAGCATCGGACGCTGCACGTCACGGCGGCGACGGGACACGTGGTCGACGAGCAGCAGAAGCCGCGGTTCTTCGTGCGGGCAGCCAATTGGCTCCACCTCAATCGGGGCAAGAAGGGGTGGACCTATTTTGCGGACTCGTACGCGGTCGGGCTGCTGTTCCTCGCGACGTCGGGTCTCTTCATGCTTTCGGGCAAGAAGGGGTTCTTCGGTCGCGGCGCGGTGCTCGTCGCGATCGGGGTGGCCGCGCCGCTCGCGTACATGCTGGCCGTGCGCGGGTAGCGCGGGCGCGGGCCCTCTGCTCTTTCACTCCCCCCAGCTCCCCCGGCGCGTCGGGTACCCGAGCTCGGCGCGCAGCAGCTCGAGGAACGCGGCCCGGGGCACGTCCTGCGCCCCCATCGTCAGCGTGTGGGGGGTCGCCACCTGCGCGTCGATGAACTGGAAACCCCACGACGCGATGCGCTCCGCGAGGCTGACGAGCGCCACCTTCGAGGCGTTCGCGCGATGAGCGAACATCGACTCTCCGAAGAACATCCGCCCGAGCGACACCCCGTAGAGACCCCCCGCGAGCTCGCCCCCCTCCCACGCCTCGACCGAGTGCGCGTAGCCGAGGCGATGCAGGCCCACGTACGCGCGCTCCATGTCGTCCGTGATCCAGGTGCCGTCCTGCCCGGGCCGCGGCGTCGCTTTGCACGCGCGGATGACCTCTTCGAAGGCCGAGTCGAAGCGGACCTCGTAGGTCCCTTTGGCGATGACCCGCCGCAGGGAGCGGCCCACGTGGAGCCCATGGACCGGCAGGACGCACCGCGGGTCGGGCGAGTGCCACAGGATGGGGAGCCCGTCGCCGTACCAGGGGAAGATGCCGAGGCGATAGGCGAGCAGCAGGCGCTCCGGCGACAGATCGCCTCCGACGGCGACCAGGCCGTTCTCGGCGCCCTCGGGAGGCGGGAAGCGAAGCTCGCGTCCGAGCGCGTAGACAGGCACCAGGTGCCCAAGGATAGCGCCGCGGGGCGACCGCTTTCAGGTCGCCGGCTTTCGCGGCGCGCGGCCTTCGTCGCGATCGCGCAAGATCCGGAGCGCAGCGTTGTGCCCCGCACACCCGATCACGCTGCCGGCGGGGTGCGTCCCGGCGCTGGCGGAATAGAGACCCGCGATCGGCGTCGCGTACGGGAGCCGCTCGGCGAAGCCGAAGCCGTTGTCGACGTGGTGGATGTGCCCGCGCGTGATGCCGAAGTGACGCTCGATCTTGGGGGGCGTCAGGGCAAACGTGTCGACGACCCGATCGCTCGTCCCGGGGGCGAAGCGATCGCAGAGGGAAAGCAAGTGCTGCACATACCCGGCCTCCTCCTCGTCCCACGTCTTGCCCCCCGAGAGCGCGTACGGTACCGACTGCACGAAGAGCGCGCTGCCGTGGCGCCCCTCTTCGTCCGTCAGCGTCGGATCGACCGTCGTGTGGATGTACCACTCGATCGTCGGGAACGCCGGAAGGCGTCCGGCGGCGGCGTCGGCGAACGCGCGCTCGAGCGAGGCGATGACGTCGCCCTCGTCGGGCAAGAGGTGGATCGTCGGGCCGAATTGACCTCGGTCTTCCGGCAAGCACGTGAACCGGGGCAGCGCGCGCAGCGCCAGGTTCACCTTCATCGTCGTGCCGTCGCGCAGGTACCCGTCGAGCCGCGCGTTGTACGCCTCCGGGAAGGACGCCCGGCCGACCAGATCGCGCATCCGGAACGGGTCGGCGTTGCAGAGGACCGTCGAGGCGCGAACCTCGCGACCGTCGTCGAGGACGACGCCCGCGACCGACCCGCGATCCACGAGGACTGCGCGCACGCCGCGGCTCGTCTCGATCTTCGTCCCCGCCCGGACGGCCGCTCCGGCGAGGGTCTCCGTCACCACGCCCATCCCGCCCCGGACGATCATGAAGGTCCCGTCGGACCCGGGGAGACGGCACATGTTGTGGACGAGGAAATTCATCCCCGTCCCCGGAGTGTTCCACGGACCGGCGAGGCCCGAGAACCCGTCGGTCACGGCGTACATGGCGCGCAAGAGGTCGCTCGCGAAATCGAAGCGCGCGAGGTACTCGGCCACCGGCCGGCGACACAGGTCCACGAACACTTGCCGGAGCTCGGGCCTCACGTAGCGCTCGGCCGTCTCCTCCACGCCGAGCGGCTCCTCGAGCCAGGTGGGCGCCACGTCGGCGCGGAGTTTTGCGATCTCGCTCTGGAGGGCCTCGTTCGCGCGCCAATCCCGCTCCGAGAAGAACGCGAGGAACTGGTCGCGCGTGGCATCTCGATCCGAGCCGAAGAGCAGGTACCGCCGGTCGGTCGTCGGCAGAAAATAGTGAGGGTCGCGCCGGACCGTGGGGATGTCGACGCCCAGCTTTGCGATGAGCTCCGGGGGCATCAGACCGAGCAGGTAGGCACCGGTCGAGGTCCGGAGGTTCGGGGCCTTCGCGAACGGCCGTTCGGTCTTGCAGGCGCCGCCTACGGATTCCTTCTCCTCGTATACGGTGACCGATAGACCGGCCCGCGCCAAGAGGATCGCCGCGACGAGCCCGTTGTGGCCCGCACCGACGACGACGACGTCAGCCATCTCGACGTCCCGGCGGGTCAGCACCCGCGTCCACCCCTGCTACTTGCCGACCAGGAAAGCGAGCAGGCGGTCGGCGGTTTTTCCGTAGGGCGGGCGCAAGAGGCCCGTCGTATTGATGCGCGCCTGGCGGAAGATCGGCTTCCTCTTCGAGAACGTGTCGAAGCCCTCGCGCGCATGGTAGTGACCCATCCCGCTCGGGCCGACGCCGCCGAAGGGCAAGTCCTCCTGGGCAAAATGGAGCATCGTCTCGTTGATCGTCACCCCCCCGGAGACGGTCCCCTCGAGCACGCGATCGATCGCCGCGCGGTCGTGCCCGAAGTAGTAGAGCGCCAGCGGCCGCGGGTGCTCGTTCACGTACGCGATGGCGTCCTCGGGCTTCTCGTACGTCCGGATGGGCAGGACGGGGCCGAAGATCTCGTCCTGCATACAGAGCATCTCGTCGGTGGGGTCGAGCACCAGGATGGGGGCCATCCGACGGGTGGTCGGATCGATG
>DATGJA010000534.1:0-10094 GCA_035295445.1 Polyangiaceae bacterium
ACGTGAACTTGAACGGAATCAGGGAACGGTGCCGGAAGCTGAAGATGACGAGGAAGGTCGGCACCGCCGTGTGCAGCGATGGGAAGATGTCCTTCTGTGCGCCGCCCGCGTCGACCGTCTCGCGCACCAGTTGCCAGAACGTCCCGCCGTGGAGCTCGTGCTGGAAGGTGCCCTTCAGGTACCAGTACGGTCCCCACCCCGGGACGATCATGTAAAGAAGGTGCGCCGGCAGGAACACGAGGAGAATGCCGACGGCAAATCGCGACAGCACGTCGTCGTCGCGCTCCCAGAAGAGCATCGGCAGGACGTGCACCGTGAGCACGAGGAAGTAGAAGAAGTAAAAGAAGGCGAACCACTCCGTCGTCGACGGCGAGACGAAGCGATCCAGCCAAACGCTCGGCTCGAAGCCGAAGACGTGCAGGTCGAAGGCGTAGATGCGCGCGTCGTCGGCCCACGGGCTCACTGCGGGCAGGATTTCGCGGAGCTGGAAGAAGGAGGCCAGGAGCGTCGCGGTGATCGCGCTCCGGTAGAGGAGCGCGCTCAGCGTGCTTCCCCAGCGCAGCACCTGGGCGCGCACGAGCGCCACGACGAAGAGGTACACGCCGAGGTCCGCTGTCACGCGGATCATGCACGCGCTTCGGTCGTGTCCCTTGCCGAGCGCGAGGGCGGCCAAGAGGACCGTCAGGTACCCGATGAGGAGCCAGTCCTGCGATGCCAGGCTGTGCACGAACCATGTGCGCTCGCCCTGGGCCGCCGTGGACTGCTCGTGGGCCATCGGGCGCACGGCGATAGCATGTGACAACCCCGCGTTGCGAGCGCGCCGAGAACGTGAGCCTGCGTGGGGTCCTCCTGGCTCGGTCCTGGACATGGAAGAAATCGCCTCGCGCGAGTCGCGCCGCATCGTGGCGGGCACACGCTCTCGCCCGAAGCTAATCATGGCGAGGCCATGGCGACAACGCCGCCTGGGCTGCGAACTCCGGGTGGCGCCGAGGAGCACCTTACGCAGTCACGACTCAGGTCCTGGCGGCTCATCGTCGGGCCCTCCGTCTGTGACCGTTGCGTGTCAGCCCGAGGACGACCAGCGGCTCGTCCGAGCGCTGCATCGTGATGACGTCGCCGATCGTCACGTCGTAGGCGATGTGGTCGCCATCCAGAAAGAGCCGCGCCTGGCGCATCTTGCTCTTGAGCGTCAGGCGCTGGTCTTCGAGCACGTAGCCGACGGTCATGCGCAGCCGCTCGCCGTGCGGGCGGTACGCTTCGCGAACCACGTATTGAAGGCGCCTCGACTCGAGCGGCTGGACCCGCCCTCCGGCGCTCCGGCGCGCTGCCGTCGACCCGGCCGCCGGACCGACCCAGAGGCCGCTCGACTTCTGTTCCTCCTCGCGAATGACCCCGCGACCCTCGCTGCCCAAGATCCTCAGGAAGTAGCGGGAGGTCGCCGCGGGCGAAGCGTGGCAGAAGAGAGCCTCGTTGAGGACGCGGTCGAGCAGGCGGCGTCCGTTGAGATCGACTCGCATACGCGACAGCTCCGTTCGCCGGAGCGTGCCGTCGAGGGCGGCCCTGACCGCGGCGCGGACGCTGCCCTTCTTGGCGGCGCAAAAGAAGCCCACCGAGTGGTTGGGGGCGCTGTTGACCCCGAGCAGCGGAACGCTCGGCTGAATCCCGTGCGATGCGGCGAGCAGCGTCCCGTCCCCGCCGACGGTGATGACCAGATCGCACCGACCGCGAACGCTAAATTCGTGGGGTCGGTCGTACCACGTCGACGTCACGCCCATCTCGTCGAGCGCCTCTCGTACCTCTTGGACGGTCTCCGTGTGGTCGACGTGGCCGGGCCGCATGCGGAGGACCGTCTCGTCGCGGGAGGCGATCAGCGCCGCGATCCTCGGGTCCCCCTCCTCTTCGACCCACTTGCGCCACGAAGAGCGCTTGAGGACGACGGCGACGCGACGGCGCGCAGCGCTCACGGGACCTCGACGAGGCGCCGCAGCGCCAGCTCGGTCTTGGCGTCGCGGATGGCGCCCGCGCGGCAGTGCTCGAGCGCCTCGGCCACCGGCACGGGCAGGATCGACGCGTGACGCTCGAGCGCCGAGCCGTCCTCCGTGGGCGTCGACCGGTCTCCCGGCGCGACCTCCACGTGGAAGAACACGTGGCGCTCCCCGATGATGCCCGGGGCCGGGAACGTCGGGGGCCCGAGCTCGCGCAGGGCGCTCGCGGGCGCCTCGAAGCCGAGCTCCTCGAGCAGCTCGCGCGCGGCCGTCTGCGTGGGGTCCTCGCCCGCCTCGACGAGCCCCGCCGGGAGCTCCCAGAGCGAGCCGTCGTGCGCGGGTGGGATGGGTCGGAGCGCCAGGGGCGGGCGCACGGCCGATCGCAAGTACACCTGACGGACCCCGTCCTGCCTGAAATGGGCCGCGATGACTACGGCGTCGAGCGCGCGCCGGACGGCCATGTCGTAGGCGAAGGGGTCGCTCGCCTGGCCGTCGGGGTAGCGCACCACCAGATCGACTCGGCGCAGGTCGAGGAAGCCCCCGGTCGCGCCGGCTCCGTCGGTACGATCCTGTACGACGAGGACCCGGATCGCGGGGGGCGAGGGCAAAGGTCGAGGTGGCACGAGGCGGATTTGAAGCGTGAAGCCTCGCGCGGCGCCAGTCTTTTTGGGCTGCGGCTTGGCGCCCGCCGGATTTCCTCGGAACATTGGTAGAGGTGCATGTTTCCGAGCAATCGACCGCCGGCGGCCCTGGATGCGTTCGAGATCCTCGAGCGCCTGGGCGCGGGAGGCGTCGGGGAGGTGTTCCTCGCCCGAAGCCGCGCCGGCAAGCTCGTCGCGATCAAGACGATCGGGGACGCGCACCGAGACTCGGAGCAGAGCTCGGGCGACGCGTTCGCGCGCGAGGCGTCGGTCTGCGCCCGGCTCCGTCACCCGTGCATCGTCCAGGTGCGCGCCCTCCTCGAGGAGCCTGGCTTTGCCGCGCTGGTCTTCGAGTACGTGCCCGGCGTGGCGCTCGCCCGCGTCATGCGCCTCGGCCAGGCCCGCGGGGTGCGGTTGCCGGACCGAGCCGGGTGGCACGTCGTCGAGCGGGTGCTCACCGCCCTCGCGTACGCGCACGGCTTCCACGACGAGCGCGGACAGCCGACGCCGATCGTCCATCGCGATCTCTCTCCGTCCAACGTCCTGCTCGACTGGACCGGGGGGGTCAAGATCGCCGACTTCGGCCTGGCCAAGGTTCTCGGGGTGTCGCCGTCGACGCGCCTCGGCCTCGTGAAAGGCACGCTCGGTTGCATGGCGCCCGAGCAAGCGCGGGGCGATCCGGTGGACGAGCGGGCCGACGTGTACGCGGCGGCCCTCCTCGCGTGGCGTCTCGCGACTGGGCGCGCCCCGTTCGGCAAGCACCAGGGCGACGAGATCGAGCTGCTCCGAGCGATGCGAAACCCGCGCATCAAGCCGCTCGTCTCCATCCGCCCGGACTTGCCCGAGGCGCTGCTCGACGCGGTCACGCTGGCGCTCGAGCCGGAGCGCGAGCGGCGGACCATCACCGCGGCCGATCTCGCCGACGTCGTCCGGGCGCAGGTCGACGTCGGGGCCGGATGGCTCGAGCTCTCGGCCCTGCTCGAGCAATGTCGGGGGGACCTGCACCGGGCGGTCAAGCGCGTCGGGGGGGACTCCACCGTCTCGTCGGGCCGCGTCGCCCACACGATGCGCTACGAGGAGGCCGCCCTTGCGCTCGACGACGACGCCAGCCCGGACGGCCCCACGTTCGAGGCGCACGCCCTTCCGAGCGATCCCGCCATGCGCGTCGCGGTCGCCATGTCGGCGAGCGAGTCGGCCTTCGTCGCGTCGACGGCCGCCGCCCGGCCACGGAACGCCGGGGGCGATCGGGCCTCGTTTCCGCTGCCGCCACCCTTCGAGGTGCGTGTTCCGGTGCGAGCGCCGGAGCGCGGCCGGAGCCCCCTCGCTGCGCCGAGGCGGCCGGGGGGCCTGTGGGGGCCGGTCGGCGCGTTGGTTGCCTTTGCCCTCGCCGCCGTGGTCGCGGCCGTGCTCGCCACGTGGGCGCGGTGAGCCTTTCCGCGAATGCACCGAATGCGTCCCGCGTTCTCCTCTGCGGGCGGGCGCTTCCGACCGTCCGTTTGCTAGACTTTCGGTAGGAAAGAACTCTCAGGGAACTTTGCCGCCCGTCGAACGTCCCACGCAGCAAGCACGCGGATGACCGCCAACCCCCAGGGAATCGAAGAGATCCGACGGCTCGCAAGGCGGGCGGAGCGCCGGATCCGCTGTAGCCGCGCGCTCGGGGTGGGGGCCCAGGCGCTCTGCGCCGCGCTCTTGGCGGCCGTGGTCGTTCTATCCCTGCGAAAGCTGGGCCTGCTGGGCGAGCCGGCCGCCCGCGCCGGGCTGGTCGTGGCCGCCGTGTCGGTCGTGGGCAGCTTCGCCGTCGGTTGGATGCTGCGCCTGCCCGATCGCGCCGGTGCCCGCGCGCTCGATCGATTCCATCGACTGAGCGACCGGCTCTCGAGCGCGCTCGCCTTCTCCGAGCTCCCCGGCCCGACCCCCTTCATGCGGGCGGCCATCGACGACGCCGTGGCTTTGGCGCCGACGATTCGTCCCGCGCTCGCGGTGCCCATCGTCGTGCCGCGCGCGCTCGCCGCGGCGGGGGCGCTGAGCGGCGCCGTGGCGGCCGTCGCGCTCTTCGAGGTCCGCGTCCACGTGCCGGTGGTCCACGCGCGGACGATCGAGCCCGTGGACATGGCGCCCGACGACCTCGACGACGTGAAGGACTTCCTGCACCAGATCGACCTGCGCGACCAAAGCGACGACACGCGGGCTGCGGTCGCCGAGTTCAACAAGCTCGTCGAGGACATCGCCAACAAGCGGCTGGATCGCACGGAAGCCTTCCGCCGGATGGAGGCCCTCGAGGAGAGGCTGCTCTCGGGGAGCGAGGCGGACCACAAGGCGCTCGAGCAGCAGCTCGAGCGGGTGGGCGAAGAGCTCAAGCGGTCGGAGCTCACGCGTCCCGCCGGCGACGCGCTTGCCGAGCAAAAGCTGAGCAAGGCCGGCGACGCCCTCCACGAGATCGCCAAGAAGGTGCGCGACCCCGGCGCGGCGCCCGACAAGGCCAAGCTCGATCAGATGCGCGAGGCTCTCCAGAAGGCGGCTCGCCAGGCGGAGGAGCACCAGCAGGAGCTCGAGAAACGCCGCCAAGAGCTGGCCGACGACATCCTCAAGATGAAGCAGAAGATGGGCGACGGTGGCTCGGACGAGGAGCGCAGCCTGCTCGACAAGAAGCAGCGCGAGCTCGATCGGCTCGACCGCGACGTCGACCGGCAGGGGGCGGCCGGCCGGCAGCTCGATCGCCTCGATCGCGAGCTCGAACAGGCCGCGCAGGACCTCATGAAGGACATGGGGCTAAGCGCCCAGGACCTCGACCAGGGCGCCGAGGACCTCAACCGGATGCAGCAGGACCAGATGACGCAGCAGCAGAAGGAGGAGCTGCGGCAAAAGCTGCAAGAGCTCCGCGAGCTCGTGCGCCAGCAGGGTCAATCAGGCAAGGGGCAGACCGTTCGCCTGCGGAAGTTCGGGAGGATCGCGCGGGGCCAGACGGCCGGACCAGGACAGTCCGGCCAGGGCGGCGAAGCGCAGGGTGCCGAGGGCCAAGGCGGCGAGGGGCAGGGCTCGGAGGGGCGGCAGGGCGAGGGCCAGGGCGGGGCGGGGCAGCAGGGCCGGTCGTCGGCCCAGGGCGGCTCGCAGGGCGGAGGGGGCGGCGAGACGTGGATTCTCGGACCCAACGGCGAGAAGCTGCTGATGCTGTCGGCCGGTCGCGGCGGCTCGGAGCCCGGCGGCGGCGGCGGGCAAGGTCAGGGCGGCGGGCAGCGATGGGGCGAGGGGCACGACCCGAAGCTCCAGGGCGGCGCGACCAACCCCAAGATGGGAACCCAGGACACGCAGGTGCAGGGCGCCGACACCGGCCAGGGCGGCTCGCGCAGCCAGGTCATTCTCGGCGCCGCCGAGCGCGGGTTCGCCTCGCACGGGTACAAGAAGGTCTACACGGAGTACCACCAGGTCGCCGAGGAGTCGCTCGCGAAGGACGAGATCCCCGGCGGCTATCGGTTCTACGTGAAGCGGTATTTCGAGCTCATTCGGCCTCGCGAAGGCCAATAGCCGCCGGGATTGGAGCCAAGGTCGATGCAGACGGAAGCCGACGCAGTTCGCGATGAGGTGCAGAGGTTCCGGGCGCAGATCGACGAGCTTCGCGGGGAGATCGCGAAGTCGATCGTCGGCAACCGCCCGGTCGTCGATGGCGTGATCACGTGCATGCTCGCCGGCGGCCACGCGCTGCTCGAAGGGGTCCCGGGCCTCGGCAAGACGATGCTCGTCCGGACGCTCGCCGAGACCTTGTCCCTCTCGTTCTCGCGAATTCAGTTCACGCCGGACCTCATGCCGGCCGACATCGTGGGCACGACGGTCATCGACGAGACGCAGGCGGGGGCGAAGGCGTTCGAGTTTCGCAAGGGCCCCGTCTTCGCCAACGTGGTGCTCGCCGACGAGATCAACCGGGCGACCCCCAAGACGCAGAGCGCGCTGCTCGAGGCGATGCAGGAGCACCGCGTGAGCGTCGGCAAGCGGACGTACACCCTGGACGAGCCATTCATGGTCCTCGCGACGCAGAACCCGCTCGAGATGGAAGGCACCTACCCTTTGCCGGAGGCGCAGCTCGACCGTTTCCTCTTCAAGCTCCACGTGCCCTTCCCCAGCCGGGACGAGCTCCACCAGATCCTCGATCTGACGACCGGGAGCGAGATGACGCCGCGCCGCGCGGTGCTCGACCGCGACGCGATCCTGAGCATGCAGCAGCTCGTGCGGCGGGTTCCGGTGGCTCGACACGTCCAGGACTACGCGGTCCGCGCGCTCCAGGCGACCCACCCGGACGGGCCGGACGCGCCGGACGTCGTGAAGCGCTTCGTTCGATACGGCAGCTCCCCGCGCGGGGCCCAGGCGGTGCTTCTGGCGGCCAAGATCCGCGCGCTCTTCGACGGGAGGTTCGCCGCGAGCGTCGACGACGTGCGGGGCGTGGCGCACGCGGCGCTCCGGCACCGGATCCTGCTCAACTTCGAGGGAGAGGCCGAGGGCGTGAAGTCGGACGAAGTCGTCGACGCGGTCCTCAAGGCGATCCCCGAGGGCAAGGTCGGCAAGCCGCAGGCGGAGGCCAATTGACCCGGTCGCGCCCCGCGGCTCGGCGGGAACCGGCGCCGTGAGTCCGCCCTCGTCGGCGTCCGGGCCCTCGGGGGTTCTGGCCTCGTGGCGGTCGCTCTTTCGCCGCCGCCGCTCCGACGCGCCGTCCGCGGACGACGAGCTCTTCGACGACGACTTCCAGCGCAAGCTCGACTACCTCGCGCTCGTCAGCCGCCGCGTCTTCTCCGGACGCATGCGGGCCGAGCGTCGAACGAAAAAGAGCGGCAGCGGGGTGGAGTTCGCCGACCACCGCGAGTACCAGCCGGGCGACGACTTCCGGTATCTCGACTGGAACGTATATCGCCGCTTCGGGCGGCTCCTCGTGCGCCTGTACGAGGAGGAGGAGGACCTCGCCATCTACTTCGTGCTCGACACGAGCGCGTCGATGGCTTTCGGCGACGGGGTCAAGCTCCGGTACGCCAAGAGGGTGGTGGCGGCGCTCTCGTACGTCGGCCTCGCGAACCTGGATCGCGTGAGCATCGTCACGACGAGCGACCGGGTGATGGACCGGATGGCGGAGACGCGGGGCAAGGCGCGCATCTTCCGCGCCCTCCGCTTCCTGCGCGAGGTACGCGCGGAGGGCACGACCGACCTCGGGGACGCCATGAAGACGTTCGTGGCCCAGCACAAGCGGCGTGGCCTCGCCGTGCTCGTGAGCGACCTGTACGACCCCGCCGGCTTCCAGCGAGGGATCAACGCCCTTCGCTACAACAAGTTCGACGTCTTCGTGGTCCACGTGGTCGACCCGGCCGAGGGCCGGCCGAAGCTCCACGGCGACGTGCTCGTCTACGACTGCGAGACGGGCGACGAGCGCGAGGTGACCGTCACCGCGAAGGTCCTCGAACGCTTCGCGCACGCGCACGCGGAGTACCTGGCCGACATCGAGCGTTTCTGCGCTGCGCACCAGGTGCCCTACGTGGCGGCCCGCGTCGACGTCCCGTTCGACGAGCTCATTTTGCGCGTCTTTCGGCGCGGGGGATTCCTCCGGTGATCTTCGCCGGTCTCCAGCTCGCTCAGCTCGCGG
This sequence comes from Polyangiaceae bacterium, assembly GCA_035295445.1. Taxonomy (GTDB): domain Bacteria; phylum Myxococcota_A; class Polyangia; order Polyangiales; family Polyangiaceae; genus Palsa-1150. The sequence goes on from DATGJA010000534.1 coordinate 8,244, forward strand.
CCATCTTCGGCGCAGTCGGCTTCGGGGTCGTCGTCCTCTACATCTTGAAGCTGCGGCGGCGCGTCGTCGCGGTGCCGTTCTCGCCGCTGTGGGAGCGCATCCTCCGGGACAAGGAGGCCACGACCCTCTTCTCGAAGCTCAAGCGGCTCGCGTCGCTGCTGCTGCAGCTCGCCCTGCTCGCCCTCCTGGTCTTGGCGCTCGGCGATCCACGCGCCGCCGAGAGCCTCGTCAAAGGCCGGACGGTCGTCGTGCTGGTCGATGCGAGCGCCTCGATGCAGGCCACCGACGTGACGCCGAGCCGCCTGGCGGCGGCCAAGGACGAGGTACGCACGATGATCCGCGGGTTGGGGGGCGCGGATCGGATGCTCGTCGCGCAGATGGACGCCATGGTCACGCCGCTCGGACCGATGACGGGCGACACCTCGGCGCTCGAGCGGGAGCTCGACGCGATCGCTGCGACCGACACCCGGGCAGACTTCCCGCGCGCGCTCCGGTTCGCGACGGACGCCTTGCGGGGGGTCGAGCGCGCCGAGATCGTGGTCGTCTCCGACGGCGCCCTCGGCGACCCCGCCGACGCCGCGGGCCCGGTGCACCTGGGGGGCGCGAAGCTCGCCTTCGTCAAGGTCGGGCGGGGCGGCCGCAACGTCGGGATCACCGAGTTCTCGGTCCGGCGCTACCCGCTCGACAAGAGCCGCTACGAGGTGATGCTCGAGCTGACCAACACGGGCCCCGAGGCCGAGGACGTTGAGCTCCAGCTCCTCGGGGACGGCGTGCTCGTCGACCTCACCAAGCTGCGCCTAAAAGCCGGCGAGCGCCTTCCCCGGTTCTACCCACAGCTCTCGGGGGCGAGCCGGACGCTGGAGGCCAAGGTCTCGCGCGTCGACGGGACGAGCGACGATCTGCCCGCCGACGATCGCGGGTACGCGCTCTTGCCGGAGCGCCGCCGCGCGAAGGTGCTCGTCGTCAGCTCCGGCAACACGTACCTCGACGCGGCCCTGCTGCTCGACGAGTACCTCGACGTGACGGACGTGTCTCCGGCCGGCTACGCGGCGGCCATCGCTGCCGGAGGCTGGGACACGGTCGTCTTCGATCGCGTGACTCCGGCCGAGGAGCCGCGGGCGAACGCGCTCTACCTCGATCCGCGCGGTCCCGGGGCGCCGGTGGCGGTCGAGGGCAACCTCGCGAATCCGGCGTTCGACAAGATTGAACGAAAGCACCCCGTCGTGCGCTTTCTCGCGCTCGACGACGTCAACATCGCGGCGGGGCACAAGCTCGTGCCGCAGCCCGGGGACAAGGTCGTCGGCGCCTCGGACGCCGGTGCATCGCCGATCCTCGTGGCCGGCCTGCGCGGCGGGTTCAAGTTCGTCGCCGCCGGGTTCGACGTACGCGACAGCGACCTTCCGCTGCGCGTCGCGTGGCCCCTCTTCGTCACGAACTGCGTCAACTGGTTCGTGGACGAAGACGCGCAGTATCTCTCCTCTTACCGCACGGGGGACGTGTGGCGGATCCCGGTCGGCGCCGGCGTGTCGCGCGCGAGCGTGAAATTGCCGGACGGCACGGTGCAATCGGTGGCGGTGCACGACGGCCGCGCCATCCTTTTCGGCAAGCGCGCCGGCTTCTACGAAGTCTTGTCGGGCGAGGGCGCGGAGCGACAGAGCGTCTCGTTCGCCGCGAACCTGCTCGACGCCGAGGAGAGCGCGATTGTCCCCTCGGACCGGATCGTCGTCGACGGGCAACAGGCCGGTCGCGTCGCGGGCTTCAGCGTCGGCGTGCGGCGCGAGATGTGGATCTACCTGCTCCTCGCGGCGGCGCTCCTCACGGCGCTCGAGTGGGCCACCTACCACCGCAGGG
>DATGJA010000535.1:0-6218 GCA_035295445.1 Polyangiaceae bacterium
TCACGGGCCACCTGGTGCTCAGCTCTCTGCACACCAACGGAACGCTCGAGGCCATCGCGCGCATGCGCGACATGGGCATCGAGCCGTACGCCTTGGCAAACGGCCTGTTGGCGGTGCTTCACCAGCGGCTCGTGCAGCGCACCTGCCCGCACTGCGTGGCGCCGTTCGATTACCCGCCGATGATCGTCGACGCGCTCGTGCGCCACGGCGTCGTCCCTGGCGGTCAGCCGGTGGCGCTGGTGCGCGGGGCGGGGTGCGCCCGTTGCCGGAACACGGGTCTGCTCGGCCGGACGGCCGTGTGCGGCATGCTCGTCGTCAACGACGAGCTGCGAGAGGCGATCGGCCGGCGCGCCAGCCTGGGCGAGCTGCGCGCCATCGCGGCGCGGGGGGGCCACATCGAGATGCCGAAGTACGCCGGCGCGCTGCTTCGGATGGGCGTCACGGTCCCGGGAGAGGTCTTGCCGCTCCTTCAGCGGGTCGAGGACTAGAAGGCCGGCGTCTTTCCGCCGATCCCTTCGCGACTCCGCCGTCGGGGGTCGTCACCGTACATGAGTTGCGTGAGTTACGTGAGTACGGCTCCTCGCCGCCGCCGGCGGGCACATCGACCTTCTTGCCCGCATCCCGTCAGCCCGCGTCGCCGGTTGCCGGCTGCCCCCAGCTCGTGTCGATGGCGAAGCCGCGGGCGCCGCCGTCCGAAGGGGAAAAGGCGAGCGCCTTGACGGGAGCCACGACGCAGAGCACCGCGTCGCTCGCGCGGACACCTGGATCGAGTCGAAGATTGATCTGCCCGACCGCGCCGGCTCCGTCGACCTGTGCGACGACGCGGGCGCTGCCCTGAATGGGCTGGCCCTTGCGACTGGCGGCGGCCGCGCACGCGTCGATGGCTTGCGCCAGGCGGTCCATGGCGACGGCCGCGTCCTCCGAGTCGATGCCCCGAGCGCCGGCCAGCCCCACGACGGCGAGCGGACGCCGAACGACGCGCTCGTAGCCCTCGGCGCCGCCAGCGGCCGCGTCCACCACCATGTCGCGTCCCTCGGGGACGACATCGCGCGTCGCGGGGCTCGCCCCGGCACACCCGGCGCCCGCCAAGAGCGTGACCAACGATGCCCGAGCGCGGTGGGTCGCGGTCACTTGCTGCCGAGCACCTGACGCGCGATGACGATTCGCTGTACCTGCGCCGTCCCCTCGTAGATTTGGAGGATCTTCGCGTCGCGCATGAGCTTTTCGACCGGGTAATCCTTCACGTACCCGTACCCGCCGAACACCTGGACCGCGTCCACCGCCGTCTGCATGGCCGCATCGGCCCCGTAGGCCTTGGCGCACGAAGAGATGACCGGATCGCGCAGCCCCTTTTCGAGGTTCCAGGCTGCCTTTCGCATGAGGAGCGTCGTCGCTTCGATGCGGATCTTCATCTCGGCGATCATGGCCTGGACGAGCTGGTGCTGTGCGATCGGCACGCCGAACGCCTTGCGTTCGCGCGCGTAGGCGACGCACTCGTCGAGGCACCGGCGCATCAGCCCCACGCAGCCGGCGGCGATGTCGGGGCGCGTCTGATTGAAGGTCTCCATCGCGAGCTTGAAGCCCTGTCCGGGGGGCGCGAGGACCTGTGCCGCGGGGACGCGCACGTCTTCGAGGACGACCTGCGCCGTGTCGCTCGCTCGCTGCCCGAGCTTGTCTTCGTGGCGACCCGGCTTCACCCCCTGCTGGGTGCGCTCGACGACGAAGGCGCCGATGCCCTTGTGCTTGAGGTCTGGATCGGCGGTCGCGAACACGACGTAGAGGCTCGCCAGCGACCCGTTGGTGATCCACTGCTTCGTCCCGTTCAGCACGTATCCGCCGCTCGAGTCTCGCGTCGCCCGGCACTGCATCCCGGCGACGTCGCTCCCCATCGAGGGCTCGCTCGTCGCGTACGAGATCAGGATGGGCTCGGACGCGAGCCATCCGAGGTACCTCTTCTTCTGCTCCTCGCTGCCGGCGAGCTTGATGGGGGTGAGCCCGAGCGTGTTGGCCGTCATGCTGGTCTGGATGCCGGTGCAGCCGTAGGCCATCTCCTCGTGGATCAGGTTGCACTCCAAGTCCCCCAGCCCCGGCCCCCCGTATTCGGCCGGGAGGGTGGGGTTGACGAGGCCGAGCTTGTGGGCCTCCACGAAGACGTCCATCGGGAACCGCGATTCGCGATCGCACGCGGCGGCGATGGGAAGGATGCGCTCGCGCGCGAAGCGGCGCGCGGTGTCGACGAGGACCTTTTGCTCCTCCGTGGGTTCGAAGTCGAACATCCGCTAGTCCCTCGCTCGCCTCCGGCGGTTGGCCATCTCGGCCCGGGCGGCGCGCGCGCCCAGGATGTAGCCGATGACGATCCCGATGAGCACCGCCCCCGGAATGAAGATGAAGTGCTCGGGACCGGGCGTGTTCATCGCGCGGGCCGGCTCAGGCCTTGTCCTTGCCCGCCTTGTCGATCTCGCGCTGCAAATCGGCCACGCGGGCGAGCAGGGCGCTCTGCTTGCGCCACATCAGGGCGACCCAGCCGAGCACCACGACCCACACGATGGCGTACGCGGTGACGAGTAGGGCCTCGCCGCTGTAGTGCTCCGTCTGCCCGCCCTGGACGGCCTGGAACGAGGTAGCGCGATCGCCGGGGGAATCCTGGGACGCCATCATGCCTCGCTCCGCATGTCGAGGCCCAGGTCGATCGCGTCCTCTTCGGCGCGTCGCAGGCGGGCGCGCACGATTTCGACACGAGCCTGGGCCCAAATGAGCACGACGGCGAGCAGGGTGAACCCCACGAAGCCCATCGTGAGCGCGACGCCCATCGCCGGATCGTGAAGGCCGCCGCCGCGGCCGGTGATGACCATGGGGTGCTGCCCGCCCCACTTCTGCACGCTGAAGTGGATGATGGGCAAGTTGGCCGCGCCGAGGATGCCGAGGGCCGCGGCGAATCGACGCTCGCCGTCGCCGTCCCCGGCGAACGATCGCAGCACAACGTACGCCACGTAGATGAGGACGCTCAGGAGGGCCGTCGTCAATCGGGGATCCCACGTCCAAAAGGCGCCCCACGCCTTCGCGCCCCAGAGCGGTCCGGTCGTCAGCATCATCAGGCCGAAGGCGACGGCGGCCTGGGCGCCGGCCTTGGCCAACGCGTCGCGCCCGTCGGTGGGACGCACGAGGTACGCGAACGACCCGAGGAAGCACGCCGTCGCGCCGAGGTACATCGAGTATGCGATGGGCACGTGAAAGTAGAAGATCTTCTGGACGATCCCCATGCGCGCCTCGGTCGGCACCTTGAAGAAGATGTAGAGGATGTCCACGACAAACGTGAGCGTCGTGAGCGCGAGGACCGAGTAGAAGAGGCCGTCCGTCGAGCGATTGCGCGGGGCGGCCATGTGCGGAACGCTAGTGCGCCCGGGCGCCCCCTTCAAGGCGCTCCTTGCCGTGTTTCGGCCCGGGTCGCCGTGGCCTCGCCCTCGCCTCCATCAATCACCTTCGCTCGGCCAGACGGGTCTCCAAGTCCTTGAGGGCCGTCTCGAGCGCCTCGTTCTGCGGGTCCATGTGGTTGGCCATGACGAGCTGCAGCTTCGCCTGGCGCAGATCCCCCGCGCCGATGAGCTCCTCGGCGCGCCTCGCGAACGGTCGCGCGGTGGGCGTCCGCACCGAGTCTTCGAGCTTGGCGGGGCCGGGGCTGCGGCTGGCGGGCGGGCGGGAGCGCGACGAGAAGCTGATGCGCTGCGGGCGGGTCCCTTGGGCGCCCCTCAACTGCGCGTCGTAGTGCTCGCGCAGGCCCGCGTCCGAGAGCACCAGGTAGGCCTCGGTCGCCCTCTTGAAGATCGTCGACACGCCGATGCGATCGGCCTCTGGGCTGCCGAAATATCGGTCGGGGTGAAAGATCTCGCAGAACGCGTGAAACGCCGAGCGCACGTCGTCGGCGCTGGCGTCCACGGTGAGCCCGAAGAGCTCGTAGTACGTCAGGTCGTCGAGGACCGCGAGCCAGCCGGCGACGGAAGCTTGAGACATCGCCAACCTCGAGACTTTAGTTCGGTCCGGCCCCTCAGCGCAACCGGGCGGTCGCGTGGCGCGCTCGCATCTTCTGGACGCTCGGCGCTCCCGAGATGCCGACGAGCTGGAGAAGGGCGTGCGCCTCGCGCCCGGTGGCCACGTCCGTCGCGTAGACGTTCAGCGTCCCGCTCTCGTCGACCTCGAAGCGCACCTGGATGGTCACCTCGCCCCGGCGAGCCGCGCGCAGGCCGACCAGCTCGACCTCCCCGAGGAAGGTGTTGCCGCTGAAGACCGCCTCTTCCCCTTGTGCGACGCGGACGTGAACGGCCGTCTGCATGTCGCTCGACGTCGTGAAGGCGCGTGTTCGCTCGCAGGGGATCTTGGCGTTGCGCTGGACGACGACGTCGCACCAACCGCCGACGGTTTCGACGACGAGCGCGCGCGGCGTCACGTCCACGAGGACGGGCGCGTCCGGCGCCACCTCGGTAGCCGCCCGCTGCGCGCTGCTCGATCGAGCGCCGGACGAACGAGGGCTTGGGGGCACCGAAGACGGCGCGCTCGGAGGGGGCGCGGCGGGGACCGCCTCCGCGCGGCCGGCTTCGGCGGCCGCTGGGTCGAGGCGGAGCGTCGAGCGCAGGATGTCCTGGTACGCGACCGGACGTGGGATGGTGGTGGCCGTATCCGGCGGCGGATCCCCCTGCCGCTCCAGCACGGCGGGCGTGAGCGGCGCCCGCGCGGCGCTCAGGTCCGGGGCCCGCGTGGACTTTTGGAGCTGCGCGATCTGGGCTGGGACTTGGGTCGCGATCGTGATCTCGTCGGGCTCGTCGTCCTCCGGCGGGACGGACTTGCGGACCGCCGGGACCGGCGCCGGTGGAATGCTGCGTCGCCGGGCGACCTCCGTCAGCGCGGCCGCCTGGATCGCGGCGCCGATGGCGACCACCTCGTCGGCGTTCACGCGGTCGAGCGGTTGCGTCCCGAAGAACTGCTCCACGCGACGCCGGACCAGCGGGATGCGGGTCGACCCGCCCACGAGGATGACCTTGTCGAACCCCGTCACCGGCTGGCGGGCCATCGACAGCGCCTCTTGGCAGACCGCGAACGTGCGCTCGACCAGGGGCGCCGCAAGCATCTCGAGCTCGTCGCGGGTCATCCCGAAGTCGAGGTCCAGGTGCGCGCCGCCGACGCCGAACGCCACCTCGCGCAGTCGCGTCTGAGTGCGATCGGTGGTCGATAGGCTCACCTTGACGGCTTCGGCGGCGACGCGCAGGCGCTCGAAGGCTTGGGGATCCGAGCGCGGGTCGTACCTGTGGGTGTGCAGGAAGGCCTCGGCCATCCGCTCCGCGATGGCGAGGTCGAGGTCGTCGCCGCCGAGGAAGCTGTCGCCCGCGGTGGCGAGGACCTCGAAGACATTGCCCGAGAGGTCGAGGAGCGTGCAATCGAACGTGCCCCCGCCGAAGTCGTAGACGGCGATCCGCTCGTGGGTCGCGCGCCCGAGACCGTAGGCGAGCGCAGCGGCCGTCGGCTCGTTGATGATGCGCATCACGTCGAGGCCCGCGACGCGCCCCGCGACCTTGGTCGCCGCGCGCTGTAGCTCGTTGAAGTTGGCGGGCACCGTGATGACGGCGCGGTCGACCGTCTCGCCGAGGGCCGCCTCGGCGATCTGGCGCGCGCGCTTGAGCACGAAGGCGCTGATCTCGGGGAGCGTGTACTCCTGCCCGCGGGCGACGACGAGGGGACCTTGCCCCGGCCCCTCCTTCAGCTCGAAGGCGAAGCGCTCGCGCGAGCGTCGGATCTCGTCGGAACCCCACGACCGCCCGATGAGGCGCTTGACGCTCGCGATCGTATTGCGGGCGTCGACGACGCGCCGCTCCTTGGCCGCCTGACCGACCAGGACGTCGCCGTTCGGGTGGAAGGAGACGACGCTCGGGAGCAGCCTCCGGCCGTGGTCGTCGGCGGCCACTTGCACGCGGCCCCCGCGCACGCATGCCACCACCGTGTTCGTCGTGCCGAGATCGATGCCGACGACCGCCATGGCTCGCTTGGCATTACCATACCTCAGGCCATGTGGGCGGCGGTGCGCTCTCCTGACCCTCGAGCGCATCCACGAAGTCACGCACCCAGCGCCGCACCGTCGAGGGAAACGGCCACATCCATCCGTAGTCGGGGCCCACGAAGCGGCGCACGATCTCGTCCTCGAGCGCGCGCGCCCGCGCGATGCCGTAGACCTC
>DATGJA010000536.1:0-2897 GCA_035295445.1 Polyangiaceae bacterium
CAACCGGGGGCCCGTCAACGTAACCGATTTCCTTCTCGTCTACGCCAAGGACCGGGCTCGCTGGCGTTCGAACCCGCTCTTGCGCGAGCGGGCCCACTACGATCGCGCGTACGCGACATGGCTCGAGAACCCGCGCGACCCTCACGACGCGTGGCGCTTCGGGCCGCTGGCGACGCAGGCGCGTCGGGCGCTCGGCGGCGCCCCGACCCGACGAGAAGTCGAGGCCTACGCCGTGGAGCACGCGGAGCACGTCGTGCGCTTCGCGCAGCCGCGCTACGAGGCCGTCAGCCGCGAGGCACGCGTCCGGATCGACGAGTCCCGCCAGGAGCCGGGGCGGGTCTTTTACCTGGACCGGCCCGGGCGAAAGGGCATGTGGCTGCGCGGCGGCAACCGAGTGCTCTTCCTCCGCGACAAGGTCTCCTTCACCCACGGCCGGCGGTGTCTCGTCGAGCCGCTGACCAACGTCTGGGACGACCTCGCCTTTCAGGGCATCGCGCGCGAGGGCGGCGCGCGCTTCGTGCGCAACAAAAAGCCGGAGAAGCTCGTCGCGCGAGTCCTCGCGATGGCCACGGACCCCGGGGATTGGATTCTCGACGCGTTTCTCGGGAGCGGCACGACGGCCGCCGTCGCCATGAAGATGGCGCGCCGTTGGGTGGGGATCGAGAAGGGCGCCCACTTCGACGACTTATGCTTGCCGCGCCTGCAACGCGTCGTCGACGGCGAGGACCCGACCGGCGTGACCGCCGAGACGCGCTGGCGCGGTGGCGGGGGATTTCATGTCCTACTGTGACGCTCGGGTCGCGTGCTGGTTTGCGCTCGTCGCGGCATGTGGGCGTCCGGACGCTCGGCCCGCGCCCGCGCCTCCGGTGTCCGAGACGATCGCTCCAGTCGCCGTCGAGTCGTCACAGCCTCGGGCCGACACGGAGTCCGCCGCCGCCTGGCCCGCCCTGGTGCGCGCGGAGCGGTGGGACGCCGCGTGGCGCGCGTTGCAGGCGCTTTCGGATAAGGATCGCTCGAGGCCCGAGGTGCGCTACGTGCGCGCGCGGGTGGCGCTCGAGCGAGGGGACGGAGCAGCTGCCCTTCCGCTGCTCGCGGCCCTGGAGACCGGACTGCCGCTGCTGGCCGACGACATCGCGAAGCGTCGTGCGGAGGCCGAGCTCGCAGTCGGGCCCTACGGCGAGGCGGGCGAGTGGTACGCGGCCCGCCCCACGCCGGCTTCGCAGCTCGACGCGGCGCGCGCCTTCGAACGGGACAAAGACGAGAGACGCGCCCGGACCGCCGCAGATCGCGTCGTGGCCGCCGAGCGGCGTTCGCGGGCGCAGGAGGGCGAGGCGCGCGCGCTGCGCATCCGGATCGCGAACCCCGCGGGGGATGCCGAGCGCGCCGACGCCCGGTGGCTAGCGACGCAGGGAGCCGATCTGCCCGCCGCGGCCGACGCGCTGGCGCTGATGGCGCGCCTCGACCCGCGCCATCCTCTGACGGCGCCCGAGCTGATGGCGCGCGCGCGCGTACTGTCCGAAGCCGGGCGGGCCGACGACTCGCTTCGCGCGATCGAGCTCGTGGCGGGGGCGCCGGGGGTCGACAAAGTGACGCACCTCGAACGAGCGCGGGCGCGGGCGATGGCGCTCTACGGTGCCCACGGCAGGTACGCGGACGCGGCCAAGGCCCTCGCCGAGTGTGCCGCCGCAGGGGGCCCCAACGCGGCCGAGGATGCCTTCCACGCAGCGCGGGCTCTCTCGCGGGTCGACCGCGACGAGGAGGCCATCCGGGGCTACGAGGAGATCGAACGGCGCTACCCCAAGTCCTCGTGGGGGCGGCAGGCCGCGTTCCTCGCGCCCTACTTGCGTATGCTCCACGGCGCATGGCGCGAGTGCGCTCACGGGTTCGACGCGTACCTGCGCGGTTTCGGCCAAGGCGAGGAGGCCGGCGACGCGCGGCGCGACGGCGCGCTCTGCAAATTGCTGGACGGCGACGCCAAGGCCGCGCGCGCGGCGTTCGAGCGCCTCGTGGAGGACGAGCCCGACCCGATCGTCAGCGCCCGGATGGCCGACATGGCCGGCCTCGCCGCGCTGCGCGACGGGGACCGTACCCACGCGGTCGCGCGCTGGACGGACGCCTCGCGGTCGCACCCGTTGTCGTGGCCGGCGCTCGTCGCCCGCGCGCGGCTCGCCGAGGTGGGCGCCGCGTTGCCACCGCCCATCGACCCACCGTCGGACGTCGCGCCGACCGACAATCCGCCCCTTGGCACGACGCTGCCTCCCCCGGCCGACTTACTGCACCGCCTGGGCCTCGAAGCCGACGCAGAGGCGGCGCTGCGCGATCGCGAGGCGGCCGTTACCGGGGGGGCGGCGGGGCGGGTGCCGGAGGCCCTATGCCGGGTTTACGGCGAGATTGGACGCGCCCGCCGCCGGTTCCAGATCGCGCAATCGCTCCCTTCGTCGCTCCTGGCCACCGAACCTACGACGCGAACGCGTTGGGCTTGGGAATGCGCCTTTCCTCATCCGTACGCCGAAGAGGTCGACGCGGCCGAAGCGGAGGAGAAACTGCCCCCAGGTCTGCTTTGGGCGGTGATGCGCCAAGAGAGCGCCTTCGATCCGGACGCGGTCTCGCCGGCGCGCGCCGTGGGCCTCATGCAGCTCATGCCGGAGACCGCCCGACCGATCGCGGCCGAGCTGGGCCTGCCCGCCGACGACGCTAGGCTCACGAGCCCTCCATACGCCATCCGCGTGGCCGCGCGCCTTCTGCGCAAGCTTGTCGACCAGCTCCACGGCGACGTCCCCCTTGCGGTCGCCGCGTACAACGGGGGGCTCGAGGCCGTCGAGCGGTGGATGTCGCGCGCGCCCGGGATGCAGCTCGACACGTTCGTCGAACGCATCCCCTACCGGGAGACGCGCGAC
>DATGJA010000537.1:0-13063 GCA_035295445.1 Polyangiaceae bacterium
AACAACGTCTTCGAGGGCGGCTTCCTCGGCCTCGACAACATCGGCCTGTTCGATCGGAGCAAGCCTCTGCCCGGCGGCGGCGTCCTCGAACAGGCCGACGCCACGAGCTGGATGGGCATGTACTGCTTGAACATGCTCGACATCGCGCTCGAGCTCGCGAAGGAAAACCCGAGCTACCAGGACGTGGCGAACAAGTTCTTCGAGCATTTCCTCCTCATCGCGCACGCGATGAACCACATCGCGGGCACCGACGGCCGCCTGTGGGACGAGAAGGACGGCTTCTACTACGACGTGCTGCGACGGCCCGACGGGCGCAGCGTTCCGGTGCGCGTGCGTTCCATGGTGGGCCTTACGCCGCTCTTCGCCGTGTCGACGCTCGAGCCGGACACGTTCACGCGCTTCGGCGCGTTCTGGCGTCGCGCGCGGTGGTTTCTCGAGAACCGGCCGGAGCTCGCGCAGCACTGTCCGTACATGGAGGTCCCCGGTCAGCGCGAGCGACGCCTCCTGTCGCTGCCGGGCAGGGCGCAGCTCGCGCGGGTCCTCTCGCGGATGCTCGCGGAGGACGAGTTCCTGTCCCCCTACGGGATCCGGTCGCTGTCACGGTCGCACGCCGAGGCGCCGTACCGGCTGGAGCTCGACGGGGTCGTCCACAGCGTCGAGTACGAGCCGGCCGAGTCGCGCACGGGTCTCTTCGGGGGTAACTCGAACTGGAGAGGCCCCGTGTGGCTGCCCGTGAACTATCTGGTCATCGAGTCGCTGCAGCGATTGCACCACTACTACGGCGACTCGCTCCTCGTGGAGTGCCCGACGGGGTCGGGCAAGACGATGACGCTGTGGGACGTGGCGGGGGAGCTGTCACGACGTCTCATCGCGCTCTTCGTCGCCGGCCACGACGGAAGGCGCCCGGCGCACGGGCCGCGCGAGCTCTTGCAAACCGATCCGCATTTCAAGGACTACGTGACGTTCTACGAGTACTTCCACGGCGACACGGGGGAGGGGCTTGGCGCGCGGACGCAGACCGGGTGGACGGCGCTCGTCGCGAAGCTCCTCGAGCAGAGCCGGCTCTGGCGAGGGGATCGGTGACCCGATCGGGGGAAGAACGGTCAGCGCTTCAGCAGGGCGTGGAGCGGCACCCCGAACGCCCGCGCGATGCTCACGAGGACGGCGAGGGACGGGTTTCCCTGGCCGCTCTCCAGGCGACGGAGCGCGGGAGCGCCGACCCCGATCGCGCTCGCGGCCGCCCGCCGGGACCACCCTTTGCTGGCACGCAGCACGTTCAAGCGCCGGGCGAGACGCCTTGCGATCCGTTGGACGTGGATGTGCCCATCGGGCGACACAGCGCGGGTCGAGCGCTTCGGCATGCAGCCTCCGAAGCGGTGAACGGCTCAACCGTGCGGCCCCTTAAGTGCCGGCGGGCACGTCAGACGGCTTCGTCGCCGTGCTCGCCCGTTCGAATGCGCACCGCGTCAAGGATGTCCGAGATGAACACCTTGCCGTCCCCGATCTTGCCCGTGCGGGCTGACTTCTGCACGGCGTCGAGGATGGTCGGCACGAGGCTGTCGGCGCAGACGATCTCGACGCGGATCTTGGGCAAGAAGTCGACCACGTAGGCGGACCCTCGATAGACCTCGCGTTTGCCGCCGGTGCGGCCGAAGCCTTTGACCTCGGTCACCGTCATCCCCTGGATGCCGGCCTCCGAAAGCGCGGACTTCACCTCGTCGAGCTTGGACGGCCGGATGATGGCTTCGATTCGCTTCATGGTGTCCTCCGATTACGCGCCCGCCTCGTCGAGGTGATAGCCCGCCTCGCCGTGGTCGATCTGGTCGAGTCCCTCTTCCTCGGCCGAAGGATCGGGGCGCAGGCCGATCGAGGCCTTGATGGCCGACGCCAGAACGGCCGTCGCGAGGACCGCGATGCCGATCGTCAACCCCATCGCCTTGAGCTGCTCGACCCACAGCGTCTTGCCGACGATCCCGGCCAGGTGGGTGTTCAAGTTGGGGTTGGCGTCGGCCGTCGCCAGAAACCCCGTCAACAGGGCTCCGAGCGTGCCGCCCACCCCGTGCACGCCGAAGGTATCCAGGGCGTCGTCGTAGCCGAAGGTCGCCTTGAGCTTGGTGCAGGCGAAATACGGTATCGACCCCGCCAGCACGCCGATGATCACCGCCCCCGTCGCCGTCACGAAGCCTGAAGCCGGCGTGATGACGACCAGCCCCGCCACTGCCCCCGAGCAGAAGCCGAGCACCGTCGGCTTTCCGCGCGCGCCCCACTCGATCGCCGGCCAGACGATCGACGCCACCGCCGTCGCCAGCGTGGTGGCCATGAAGGCCCCCGCCGCGATGCCGTCGGCGGCGACCGCGCTGCCCGCGTTGAACCCGTACCATCCGACCCAGAGCATCCCGGTGCCCACCATCGTGAGCACCATGCTGTGCGGGTAGAACGCCTTGTGACCGAAGCCCCGGCGCTTGCCGAGCATCAGGCAGAGGACGAGCGCCGACCAGCCGGACGACATGTGCACCACCGTGCCGCCCGCGAAGTCGATCGCCTTGATCGACGCCTTTTCGTTCCAGACGCCGTTCATCAGGCCGTCGACGCCCCATACCATGTGGGCGAGCGGGAAGTAGACGACGAACATCCAGCAGATTAAAAAGGCCATGATGGCGGAGTACTTCATGCGCTCCGCGATGGCGCCGACGACGAGGGCCGGCGTGATGATCGCGAACATGAGCTCGTACATCGCGTACACGGACTGCGACACCCAGGCGCCGTAGTCGGCGTTCGGCGTCGCGCCGACGCCCTGGAGGAAGGCGAACTTGGCGCTCCCGAGGAACGGCGACCCCGGGGCGAAGGCGAAGCTATAGCCGATCGCCCACCAGAGGATCGTGACGAAGCCCGCGCAGCCGAGGCACTGCGCCATGACCGAGAGGACGTTCTTGCGTCGGACGAGCCCACCGTAGAAGAGGGCCAGGCCAGGCAACGTCATGAAGAGCACGAGCGCTGCGGACGCCATCATCCACGCGTTGTGGCCGGGGCCGGGCGACGAGAGGACCTTGGGCGTCCCGTTCGTCACGTACGCCTCGAGGTCCGCCACGCGGGTGGCGAGGTCCGCCGACGGGGCGGTGGCCGGGGGCGTTGCCGAAGGCGCGGTCTGCGCGGCGGCAATCGACGACGCGAGCGACGACGAGAGGAAGGCGGCGCCGGCGCCGAAGACGCGGGCGCCCAAGAAGGAATGACGGGAGGCTGACGATTTCGTCGGACGGCGGTCGGTCACGGGCTGGCAGGTAAGACAGTTTGGCTGACCTTGACAAGCGGGACGTCGCCCCGCCTATCGCGCGGCACCACCAATTTCTTGCAAAAGCGTGAGCTGCCTGGAGCCCTTCGGGGCACGGTACTAGTCACCGATGGACACGCGGAATGGGCCAAAAGTGGCGCTGACATGCGCGCAAGGATGGGCCATCGCGTCGGTCGTGGGTGAGCGTTGCACTCTTGAAGCGCGGCTAGAACGTGGGTGTTGCGCGCTGCTTCTGAGCTTTGCGCTCGCGCCCGCAAGCGGTAGGAATAAGCGGTAGGAAGAGGTAATGAGCGCGCACCCGGACAAAGGAGAAGGCGAGTCCTCGTCGCTCCCTCCTCAAGCGTCCGGGCCCGCCAAGCCCTCCGTTCGTGCGCCGCCCCCGCTCCCCACGCGGGGCGCGACGTCGCGCCCGCCGCCCTTGCCAGCCGCTCGGAGTCAGCCCCCACCGGCCGTTGCGGCGGCGGCGGCGCCGGTCCAAGCGCACCCGGCCGAGGCGAGCCCCCCGCGGGCGTCCGCAGGGCACGAGGTGCGACTCCACGTCGCCATCAAGGCGTCGGTCCGTGACGCGAGCTTGTTCATCGTCCGCCCGCTGGCCGAGGGGCAGCGTCCCCCGCCGGGGATGCGCGAGGCCTTCCTGGTCATGCTGGACGATGGCGTCGCGCCGCCCCACGAACAACCCCGCCCGCGCGGCGACCCGCCGAACAACTCGAACGGCGGGCACCCGTCATGACCGGGGAGCTGCCCCTCGACGCGGAAGACTACAGCGAGCTGGCGGCGTTTCTCGAGAAGGAGCTCGGCGCTCACCTTGCTCGCGGGGCGTCCACGGCGGACGCCGACGAGCTCCGTCTGCGGCTCGTCTTCCTCTACACGAAGGTGCTGGCCGAGGCGTCCCGCGCGATCCGCCACGCCGAGGAGCTCCTCGATCGGGAGCCGGTCGACCCGCGGGCCCTCGAAGCCGCGAGCGTGCTGCTCGAGCACCGTCTCTTGTCGGCACCGCCGCCGCGGGTGGCCGAGCTCCTCTCCAAGGCGTACGAGCGGTCGGGCAGCGTCGCGAGCGAGGTGGTCAGCCTCGCGGCGGAGCTCAAAGTGGCGCCTCCGGATCGCCGGGCGCGGGCCGCGCGCCGGCTGGCGGAGCTCCGCTTCCGCGTGCTCGAGGATCCCGACGGCGCCCTCGAGCTGCTCGAGCCGATCGTTCTGGAGCGGCCGGGGGACGACGAGGCACGGAGCCTCTACATCGAGATCGCGTCGTCGCTCGGCGCGCAGCTCGCGATCGCCGAAAAGCTCGCGGCCGCCGTGGTGGCCGCGCTCGGGGCGCCGAGCGCCGATCCCGATCGGGGCGACCCCGCCGAGATCCGAGGCCGCGTTGGGCTCGACGTCGGCGTCCTCTACCTCCAAGAGGCGGAGCTCCCCCGGGCGCGGAGCGCGTTCGCGGAGGTCGTGCGCGACGGCGCCGGGCCCGCCGCCCTCGCCGCGGCGCACCGGCTCATCGATCTCGAGACGGATGCGGGGGACCCGGATCTCGTGGGACCGGCGCTCGAGCGCGTGGCGAGGGCCGATCCGGATTCCGCCTCGCGCGTGGCTGCGGCGACACGCCTGCTGACCCTGCATGCCGCGAAGCCCCTCGACGAAGGGCGCCTGGCCACGGCGTACGAAGCGCTCGTCGACTCGCCGAGGGGAGACGAGGCGCTCGTATGGCTCGCGTCCTTGCACCATCGACGCGGCGACTGGCAGGCGCTCTCCGGCGTGTATCGCAAGGGTGCGCTGCGCGCGACCGATCCGGCCGACGCGCGCGCGCTCGCCCTCAAGAGCATCACCGTGATCCCGGACGAAGGGGGCGAGGAGCGGGCCATCGAGGCCTGGCGCTGGTTCGCCGAGACGTTCGGTCCCAATCGAGAGGCGCACGCCGAGCTCATCGCGCTCTTCGAGAAGACCGAACGGTGGCGGGACCTCTCGCGGATGCTCGCGGCCGAGATTGAGCTCGCGAAGCCGCACGAGAAGGCGGTGCTCCTCGCGCGCCTCGGCGGGGTCTTGTGGGGTCACCTGGGGGACGCCGAAGGCGCCCTGGCGGTCTTTCGGCAGTGCCTCGCCATCGACGCGGGGAACGCTGCCGCCCGCGTCGGGATGGAGGAGCTCATCCGGCGGGCGCTGCGAGCGGACCCGTCGTCGCTCGAGCATCTGGGCCGCCTCGACGCGCTGCTCGGGTCGCACGAGACTCCGCAGGACCGGGTGGCCCGCTACGACGAAGCCCTCAAGCACACGAAGGCCCACGACCGGCGCCGATCGCTGCTCCGTGTGATCGCCGGGATCCGTCAGGGCCCCTTGAACGACCTGCGCGCGGCGGCGGACGCCTGGCGACAGGTCCTCGCCGAGTCGCCCTCGGACGCGGAGGCCTTCCGCGCGCTGCTCGACCTGAGCGCGAAGCTCGACGACGTCGGGCCGATGCTGGACGCGGTCCGCGTCGGCCACGACGTGCTCACGCCGGGCGAGCGCAACGAGATCTTGCTGCGCGCCGCGATCGCGGCGCTCCAGCGGGGCCAAGGGTCGGCGGCCGCCGCGGTGGGCAAGCAGCTCGCCGAGGACCCGACGGCGGACGCCACGCTCCTGCGCACCCTCGCGGACACGGCCGCCTCGTCGGATCAGCGGGCGCTGCAGCGCCGCGCGTTCGAGCTCATGAGCGTCCTCAAGGACGCCCGCGCGCGTCAGTACGGGCTGGAGCACCTCGGCGACGTCCTGTTCGAGGCGGGCGAGCGCGCGGCGGCCGCGGAGTCGTGGAGGCCCGCGGCGCTTCTGCTCGAATCCGAGGACGGCCGCGCGCAAGCGCTCTACGAGCGCATCCTCGACGCGCAGCCCGGCGACCGGGAGGCCGCCGAGCACCTGGTCGACCTCTACGGGCGCACGGACGACTGGCTGAAGTTGCCCCCCGTCTTGCAGGTGCTCGTTCGGTCCGGCGATCCGGTTCGCGCCGCCCGGGCCCTGGCGAAGCTCGAGGAGAGCGCCGCGCGCGCGGGGTCGGTGGACACGTTCCTCACGCTGGCCGACGAGCTCGTGGCTCGCTTCGAAGGCTCGAGCACCACCCAAACGCGCCCGAACAGCGCCGCGTCGGCAGAGGGGCTCGCGGTCATCCGTCGCGCGAGGGCGCGGGCGCTCCGGGCCGACCCGGCGCGTCGGGAAGAGGCGGCCCGGGCGCTGCGCGAGTCGATCGAAGCCGGCGGGGCGGCGGAGGACGTCGCGGAGTTCGAGGCGTTCATCGAGTCGAACCCGAGCGCGGAGGCGCGGCACGTCGAGCGCCGCTGGCTCTATCAGTGGCGGGTCGCCCACGCCCCGCGCCCCGCCGACGTGCTCATGGACTGGGCGAAGGCCGAGGAGGAGCACGGCGATCCCGGGGCGGCCGCGGCCCTCTACGCGCGGATCTCGGAGACCGATGCGCGGCGCGCCGAGGCGCTCGAATGCATGTGCCGCCTCAAGCTCCTTGCCGGGGACTTCGAGGGGGGGCTCGAGGCGCTCCGCGAGGTGTCCGAGTCGGATCGTCCCGCCGTGAGCTTGCGCGTCGGCCACATGCTGGTGGACGAGTTCGGCCGCCCGGCTGAGGCGGCGTCGGCCGTGGCGCCGCTCCTCGTCGTGCGCGCGGTCGCCCCCGCGGCGCGCCAGCTGCTGCGACGGATGCTCCGGGACGAGGGCGCTCGCGACGACGTCGTGGTGCGGCTCGACGAGATGGCCCGCCGGGCCGATGGCGCGGGCGCGCTGCGCGTCCTCGAGCTCCTGCTCGAAGCCCGCGAAGAGACGTCGCGCCATCCGGAGCTCCGAAGGCGCTGGCACGAGATGGCCGTGGAGCAGGCCACGGACCGCGGCGCCGGGCTCGCGGCGGCGCTGCGCGGCGCCCAGGAGATGCCGGAAACCATGGCCCTGTGGGACGCCGCCGAGCGGCTGGCGCGCGAGGCCAAGACCCCCAGCGTCGTCTCGCGCGCCTACCACCAGACGATCGTCGAGAAGGTCGTCGACGCCGAGGTCGCGGAGGCGCTCGCGCGGCGCATGGTCGCCTTCGAGGGCGAGACGCCGAGCGACGCTTCGCGCGTCGTCGACGCTCTCCGCCGGGTGCTCGAGCTCGCGCCGGGCACGCGATGGGCGCTCGATCGCGTGAAGCTGGCGCTCGGGTCGCAGGCGCGGTGGGACGAGCTCTTTCGCCTCTACGACGGCGCCATCGCCGCCGCGCGCGACGATCGAGAGCGCCGCGAGCTGCTCGACGAGGCGGCGTTCGCGGCGCGGGACCTGGCGGCCGAGCCGGACCGCGCCATCACGTACCTCGAGCTCATTCACGCGCTCCGCCCAGACGACGAGGCCATCGACGCCACGCTCGAGCGCCTCTACGAGCGGCAGGGCCGCAAGGTGGAGCTCATCGACCTGTTGAACGAGCGGGTCGGAAAGGCGGTCGGCTTCAAGCTGAGGGAGCTGCGGTGTCGGATCGCATCGCTCCGGGTCGACCTCGGCGACGTCGACTCGGCGGTCGTGATCGTCGAGCGGATCCTCGAAGACGACGCCTTCGTCCCCGAGGTCATCGAGCTCCTCGAGCGCATCGCCGCGATGCCGCCGGCCGCCTCGTCGGCCTCGCAGGACATCGCGATCGATCTGCTGCGCGGGCATTACGAGGCGGCGGGACGCACCCCGGACCTTGTCCGGATCGCCGAGCGCCGCCTGGCGCTGGCTCCCGACGGGGTGAAAAAGACTCGGTGCTTGCGGGAGCTCGTCGCGCTGCGCATCGTCGCCGCCGACGGGGAGGCGGCGGTCTTCCGGCGCGTCCTGCCGAACGTCGAAGCCGACGCGGGAGGCGACCCGCGCCTCGCCAAGGCGGCGTACCGGGCTGTGCTCGTGCGCGCGGTCGACGCGTGGAAGAGGGCTGCTTCGGCCGACGAGGCCGACCGGAGACCGTCCGCCGGCGACGCCGACCCCGCGCCGCCGGCCTCCGACGCCGAAGAGGGCGCGTGGGCGGCCGCCCAGGCGCTCGCCGCGTTGCACCTTCAGGGGCAGGACCCCGCCGCGTCCTTGCGCCTGCTGGTCCGCGTTCGGCAGTTTCCGTTCAGCGACGCGCGCCGGCGCGAGCTGCTCCGGCAGGCGGCCCTGGTCCGCGCGGATCGCCTGGGGGATACGAGCGGCGCGATCGACGCGTTCTCTGCGCTCTTCGACGAGGACGGAGGGGACGCCGCCGCCAGCGCCTCGCTCGAGCGCTACGTCGAGCTGCTGGACGCCCAGGGCCGTCACGCGAAGCTCGCCGCCCTTTGGGAGCAGCAGGCCGCGCTTCGAGCGAAGAGCGACAACCGCGCCGTGCAGAGCGCGTGCTGGCAGCGGGCGGCGGTGCTCTGGGAGAAGGACGGCGACGTGGGGCGCGCCGTAGCGGCGTACCGGCACGGCGCGGCGCTCGAGTCCGAGGCCGCGTTCGAGGCGCTGGCCCGGATCCACACCGCCACCGAGGCCTGGGCGGAAGCGACGGAGCCCCTCGCGTGGCTCGTCGGCCACAGCCCGCCGCGGGCCCGGTGCGCGCGCGCGCTGCGCTTGGCCGAGGCCTACGTGCACCTGGGCGATCGTGCGCGCGCCCGGGCGTGCCTCGAAGAAGCGCTCGGCGGGGCCGCCGAAACGAACGACCGCAATCGCGCCTGCGATCGGCTGCTCGATCTTTATCGCGAGGACCAGGTGTGGGTGCCGCTCGCGGCGCTTCTCGGCGCGGAGGCTCGCCGCGTGCTGGACGCGCAGCGCAAGGTGGCGCTCGCGCTCGAAGCCGCCGACATCTTGTCGCGACGGCTCGACGATCGCGCGGGGGCGGCGCAGCTCCTCGAGGCGGCCGTCTCGTGGGTGCCGGAGGACGGGTCGCTGCGGATCCCGCTCGCCGACGCGCTCGAGGCGCTGGACCGCTGGGACGACGTCGTGGCGGTCCTGGGCGCGCAGATCGCGTGGTACCGCGATCGCCGCTCTCCGGATCGCGCGGCGACGCATCACCGGCTCGCGGCCGCGCTCGTCCGGTGCGGGCGCACGCAAGAGGCGCTCGGGCACCTTCGGCTGGCGGCGGAGATGCACCCCTCGAGCCCGGCCATCTTGTTCGACCTGGGCCGGGTGGCGCTGGACGCCGGCGAGCTCGAGCTCTCCGAGAGCACGTACCGCGTGTTGCTACTGGCGCTGCAGCGGCCGGCGGAGGAGCCCGGGACGCCGCTGCCGTATCGTGCGGCGATCTTGCTCGACATGAGCGAGGTCGCGTCCCGAAAGGGCGACTCGGTGCGGTCGCGCGACCTCGTCGAGTCGGCGTTCGATCTCGCGATGGAGGACCGCGACGATCCGGGTCGCTTCGAGCGCGCCCTCGCCGCGCGCGGGCGGTTCGACCTGATGGCGCGGGCCGTCGAGCGCCGCGTCGAGCGGGCGCCGACGCTGGCGGCGCGGGCCGTCGCGCTCGGTGACCTGGTCACGCTGTGGAAAGAGCACCTCGGGAGCGCGGCGGACCTGGGCGGCCGCATCGTGTCGCACGCGCAAGGGGTCGCGCGCGACCTCGAAGCCGGAGACACGAGCGACGGGTCGCCCTGGACCGCGCTGTCCGACGTGTACGCTCGGATGGGCGACCGCGAGCGGACCGCGTCGCTGCTCGAGATGGCGATCGCGCGGACCGCGGGCAAGACGGGCCGCGCGACCTTGCGCTTGCGGCTCGCGAAGATTCTTCTCGGCGAGCCGCCCCAGCCGGACGCGGCGATCGCGGTGCTGACCGCGGCGCACGGAGAGGATCCGGACGACGGGGCGGTGACGTCCCTGCTCGTCGATTCGCTGGAAGCGGCAGGTCGGTTCGATGAGCTTGTCACGATTTGCGAGGGGAGGCTCAAGGCGCTCGCCCCGGGCGATCGGCGCGGCGAGGCGCCAGCCTGGGTGGAGGCGGCGGAGAGGCTCGGAAGGGTGCTCGAGCGTGCCGGTCGGCCGGGCGAGGCGCTCCGCGTCTACGAATCCGTCCTCGATCGCGAGGCGCTCGACAGCGACACGCTCGCGGTCCTCGACGAGCGGCTCGAGGCGCTGTCGAGCGGACGCCTCGCGGACTGCGTCGAGCGGCGGGTCACTAGGGACGAAGGCACATCGCCGGAGCTGACGCAGCGCCTCTTGAGCCTGCGTGACGCCTTGGGCGACCCGTCGGGGATCGCCCGCGCGCTCCGGCTCGGCGTCACGCGCGACCCGGGCAACGCCGATCTGCGCGATCGGCTGCTCCACGCCAAGGTCACGCGGTCGACGGCCGACGACATCGTGGGCGCGCTCGACGCGGCCCTGGCGGCGCGACCCGCCGACGCGGAGCTCCTGGCGCTGCGTGCGCGGCTGCGTGAGGGCGCGAAGGACGACGAGGGGGCGGTCGCGGACCTGGAGGCGGCGGCCGTCGCAGACGCCGGACAGCTCGAGCCGCTCGCCGAGCTTCTGCGTCGGGCGGCCGGTCGTCGCAAGGGCGCCGCCGCCGACGAGTACGCGATGCGTCTCGTGGACGTGCTCACGCGACAGCAGAAGCCGGCGGACGCGCGCGTCGAGCTCGAGCGCGTGCTGGCGCGGAGCCCGAAGCACCCGGGGGGGCTGCGCGCGATGGCGGCGCTGGCGTTCGCCGAGGAAAAGTGGGACGAGGCGGCGGCGGCGTACGGCGAGCTGCTGCGGCTCGCGGACAAGGCCGAGGGCGAGCAGGTGGTCGTCGCAGCGACCGCGCTGGCCGAGGCGTGCGAACGCGCGGGCCGCCTCGTCGACGCGCGGGAGGCGCTCGAGCAAGCCATCGCAGCGTTCCCGGAGGACGTGCGCCTGATGGAGCGCCTTGTGCGCGTTTACGAGCAGGCGGGGGAGTGGTCCCGCCTGGCCGGAATGCTCTCGGCGCGGGCGGAGGCCCACGCGGACAAGGCGGAGAAGGCGCGGTTGCTCCTGCGCGCGGCGGGGCTCTTGACCGACGGGGGGCGCGCCCCGTCCGCCGCCCTGGACGCGATCGCCCGGGCTCGGGCCGCCGGCGCGGATCCCATCGAGACCGCGCTGGCGTACGCGCGGGCGCAGGTCGCGTTGCAGCAGCCGGGCGAGGCCATCGCCGCGCTGAACGACGCCGTCGCGCGAACCCGTGGCAAGCGCTCACCCCTGGTGGCGAGCCTCTACCTCGAGATCGGGCGGGCGCACCTGGCGGTCGACGAGCTCGTCGAGGCGTTCGAGGCCCTCAAGGCGGGTCTCGCGATGAACGGTCGGGCGTGCGAGATGGCCTTGCTCCTCGGGCTCGTCGCGATCGACCTGGGAGAGCTACAGGTCGCCGAGCGGGCGCTCTCCGCGGTCACGACGATGCCCTCTCGCAAAGACGGTTCGGCGGACGGTGCGGACCCGCCCAGCCGCGCGGTCGCGTACTACCACCTGGCGTCGATGGCGCACGAAAAGGGCGACATCGGCAAGGCCCGACGCCTGGTGACCAAAGCGGTGGGGGGTGACCCGGGCAACGCGGCCGCCCGCGCGCTCCTCGATCGGATCGAGGACCGCGCGGTGGTCGCGCGCGCCTGAATCGAAGGCGTCTCACATCGTCGTCATGAGCTTGCACGACGCGTTGCAGTTGAACGAGCTGTCGCACTGCTCGCCGAACTGCACCTCTACGCGCCCGTCGCCGCAGAACGGCGCGAACGTACAAGCCGTCGTGCAGATCCCGGGCCCGTAAGCCGTGGAGAACGGCGCGTTGGAGCTGCCGGAGTCACATGACTCGGGCCCGTTCTTGACGCCGTCGCCGCAATACGGCGCCAGGGTGCAGTTCGAGTTGCACGTGCCGTAGCTCCCGTCGTTGACTCCGTTGTCGCACTGCTCGCCGGGGTCCTTCACGCCGTTGCCGCACGCGAGGCGGCAGTGGGCGTCGCACTTGTCGCCGGCGGTCCCGTTGAGCGCGCCGTCGTCGCATTGCTCGGGGGGGTCGATCTGACCGTTGCCGCAGGCCTGCGACGGCACGAACCCCTTGCAATCGGGGGTGCAGGAGCCGGGCATTCCGCTGTTGACGCCGTCGTCGCAGGTCTCGCCGAACTGCCCGTCGACGTTCTTGTCGCCGCAGTAGGGCGCAGGGGTGCATCGATTCGTGCACGCGCCCTTGCCGTACGCCAGGGCGCTGTCGAGGATCCCGAGGTCGCACGTCTCGGGCGGGTTCTGCAGGGTTCCGTCCCCGCAGTACCCGGCGAGGGTGCAGTCGGGGTTGCACGTGCCGTACGAGCCGTCGTTCCTGCCGTCGTCGCACTGCTCGGTGCCGTTCTTGATGCCGTCGCCGCACCGCGGGCCGTACGTGCAGTTGGCGTTGCAGTTGCCGTAGCCGCCCGTGTTCTTGGCCGCACCGTTGTCGCACTGCTCGGGCGCCTCGACGACGCCGTCGCCGCAGAGCAGGGTGCAAGCGGCGCTGCACTTGTCGCCGGTCGCCCCGTTCTGGATTCCATCGTCACACTGCTCGGGCGGGGTCTCCGTGATCGCGTCGCCGCAGCGCGGGCCGAGGGTGCAGTTCGTGGTGCAATGGCCGTAGCCGCTCCCGTTGCCCGCACCTTCGTCGCATTGCTCGCCGTTCGAGACGACGCCGTCGCCGCAGTAGGGGGCCCAAGCGCAGCCCGGCCCGCACACGCGGGTCGCTCCGCCGTAGGTGGCCGCGTTGGTGCCGTCGTCGCACGCCTCCGGCGGCGATTCGACCACGGCGTCGCCGCAGTACGGGCCGCGCGACTTGCAGTCGGGGCTGCACCCGCCGTAGCCGCCTACGTTCTTGCCCGGGCCGAGGTCGCACACCTCGTTGCCGAC
>DATGJA010000538.1:0-4307 GCA_035295445.1 Polyangiaceae bacterium
CCGCGTCGACCGGAGCGAGATGTCACGGGACATGAAGCTCGTCGCCGCGAAGGGGATGAAGCGCCGTCAGGTGGTACTGCACGCGGACGACCTGGCCGAGCTCGGGATCGTTCCCACGACGACGGCCGACGTGCTTCCCCCCGAGGTCGGTCGATTGCCGCCGGAGCAGAGGGTCGTCATCGAGGATCCGCGCACGACCGCCCCGGGGGCCGACGCGTTTCGCTGGTTCTTCTACGCCGCGAGCCCTCCGTGGTCGTCGACCCGACACTCGCTCTCGAACGTTCGCGTCCTCCAGAAAGACTTCGCCGTCAAGCTGCGCAACGTCTACTCGTTCTTCACGATCTACGCGAACATCGACGGCTTCGATCCGAACGCGGGGCGCGTCCTTGCGGACCACGATCGGGGCGAGCTGGACCGGTGGATCCTCGGTGAGCTCGCGCTGACCACCCGCGAGGTCACGCAGCGCATGGACGAGTACGACGTCTACGGCGCGACCCAGCGGCTCGTCGCGTTCGTCGACGCGCTCTCCAACTGGTACGTCCGACTGAGCCGAAGCCTGTTCTGGAAAGGGATCCTCGCCGACGATCAGGACAAGCGCAGCGCCTACGAGACGCTCTACCGGTGCCTCGTCACTCTGACGAAGTTGACCGCGCCGTTCACGCCGTACGCCGCGGAGTCGATGTACCAGAACCTGGTCGTTCGGTCCGGCGCGGCAGGCGCGAAGGAGAGCGTTCACCTGGAGGACTGGCCGGAGGCGACGGTGTCCGCGACGTTCGGATGGGACGAGATCGAGCGTCTGTCGGGCAAGATAGCGATGGTGCGCGCGCTTGCTTCGCTGGGTCTGCAGGTTCGAAACCAGGCCAAGATCAAGGTCCGCCAGCCGCTCCACGAGGCCCACGTCATCAGCGCGCAGTGGACTGCGCTCGACGCGGCCGCCGAGAGTCAGCTCTCGCGCGAGCTTCACGTCGGCCGCACGTCGCTCGTGCCGCTGAGCGACGCGGGTCGGTACGTCGAGTTCCGGCTGAAGCCGAACTTTCGCGCGCTGGGGCAGCGAGGGTTGGGCAAGGAGGCGCAGGCGCTCAAGAAGACGATGGCCGGGATGTCGTCGGAGGACTCCGCGACCGTCGCCTCGCGCCTCATGGCGGGCGACGCCGTCGAACTCTCGGGGGTGGAGCTTCGACGCGACGACGTGGACGTCGAGTTCGTGGCTAAGCCCGGCTTCGCCGCGGCCGGCGATCGCGCGGGCGTCGTGGTCCTGGATACGAGGATCGACGATCTCCTGCGCGACCAAGGCGTGCTCTGGGAGCTCATCAGCCGCATCCAGGCGAGGCGCAAGGAGCTCGGTTTCGAGTACACGGACCGGATCGAGGCGTGGCTCACGGGGAGCGAGCACGTCCAAGCCGTGGCCAAGCGATTCGAGGAGATCCTCAAGACCGAGGTGCTGGCGCAACGGGTGTCGTACGCGGAGGGGCCACCGGAGCATCGTCAAGACGTGGACGTCGAGGGAGAAACCGTGGGCCTCGTTGTGACGCGGGCGTGACCCCGCGCGCGCCCCGACGCGCGGCCGGGCCTACTCCCGCGAGAAGCTTGACGGTTCGTTCTCGGGTCGTCGCCTTCGTCGCGCGTTCGGGATGCGCGCGCAGACGTCGCTCGCCGTTTCCGGTGCTCGCGGTGTCTTCGGCCGCGGTGGAAAACGATCACGTACGGTCCGTCTTTTTTCTCCGACGATAGGCGTCGAGAGTCGCTCGGCCTCTGATATGGTCGAGTCGTAAGAGGCGGGAGCGGGGGGAGGAGGCACGTGGTCAAGTCGAAACGGCTCCGGGCGGAGGCGGTCGCGCGGCGAAACGGGGCGGTGGCGTGGGGCCGCGCCGGGGCCGACGTTCGCCTGGCGAAGGCCGTCGAACGAGCGCGTCCGGCGTCGGTCCGCCCACAACTTGCGCGCGCCGAGCTCCTCGACAAGGCCACGAGGACCCGTTTCGAGGAGGAGCTCGACGCCGCCCTCAAGCGCCGTCCGGCCAACGAGAACAAGCTCGCCGGAGCCATCCGCGCCGTCGCCGCGTTGAGCCCGGCGCTGCGTGCCTCGCTGGGGGAGGTCACCGCCGTCCTGCTCCGGCGCGGCGCGCGCCAGCGCGAGCTCTACGCGTGCGGTTTGCGTTCCCTCGCCGAGGCGCAAGATCGCCAATCGGTGACCCTTCTCCGTGACGCCTTGTCCAACGACGAGGCGGGTGGCTCCGCTGCGCTGAGCGCGGCGTGCTTCTCACGCGACCCGGAGCTCTCGGCGCTTCTCGCGAAGGTCGCGGCCAGTCGACAGTCTCACGTGGCCTTCGGAGCCGAGCTCGCCCGCGTCGCCCGGGGCGAGTCGAACGGAGGCCTCCTCGCCCAACTCGCGCCCATGATCAAAGAGAGCCACCGCATCTCGATGTGCGTGGAGCTCTTCGTGCCTCTCGCGCGCGCCCGCCCCATGTCGCACAACGTCGGCCCCGCGCTCGCCGTGCTCCGCGGCGCCGAACGGCATCTCGGCCGGTGGCTCGTGCTCGCCGAGGTGGCCGTCAAGGCGGGGGACTTGACGCCGCTGCAAGAAGCCAAGACGAGGGCGGAATCCGGTCCGGCGAGCTCGCGCGCAGCGTGGTCCCTGGTCGCATGGGCGCTCTCGGAAACCGACGCGTCCACGCGAGGGTCGGCGGCGCCTGCCCCCCCCGCGACGCGGCCGACGCTGGAGCTCATCGCTCGGTTGTCCGACCGGCCCAGCGCCGACCGGGACACGACGTTCTTGTTCCGGATGGCGCGGGCCACCGCGACGTCCGCAAGGCCGATGCTCGAAACCCTGGTTCGATCGCTCCCGCTCGGCGACGAGACGAGCTTGCGGGCGGCGCTGTACTTGGCGCGCGATCGCGCGCGGGAGGACATGCGCCGGGCCCTCGGCGAAGCCGCCGAGGGATGCAAGCGCGAAGAGCTGCGAGGCATGGCGGTCGCCGCCCTCTGGGACGGGGTGCCCGACAGCTCGGACGACGCGACCAAGGCGCGCGCCAAGGCCCGTGATCTCGCGGCGGACCTCCTGACGTCCCGCGTCGTGGGGAACATGGCGTGGGGGGCGCTTGTGCGGGCGGGTTCTCGCGCGGGGTCGAAGGGCGGCACCGACGAGGTTCTGACCGAAGCACCCTTTCGCTGGATCCAGTGGGGCTGGCTCGAGTAGGCGCTCTCTTCTGCGCGGTCGCGGGCGCCGCCCTCTTCGTGGACGCGCCCGCCGGGGCGCTGCCCTCGGTCGAGGTGGACCTCTGGGCGGACCGGGACGACGACGACGTCGACGGCCAGGCCGACGGCGAGCAGCCTCGCTTGCCGCCCGTCGCGTTCGCCGACCTGGTCCCGGTCGACGGTCGCTTGGCGGGCACGGAGCTGCGAGCGGTCTCGGGGGGCGATCACGCGCGACTCGTCGGGCCGGGTGGGATCCCGCTCCCCTGGGGTCGAACCGTTCCGACCCCCGCGTGGTTTCAAGGTCTGTCGGCGGGCCGGGTCGAGCTCCAAGCCCGGCTGGCGTCGGGGTTCGCGACGTGGGTGTTGAACGTCACGGCCGTCGACCTGATCGACGGTGACGGCGAGACCGTCGACCCGGCGAAATCGCATGCCTCGATCGAGCGCATTCCCCCTGGGCGCCTCGAAGAGGGGGTCGATGCCCACTACGACGACTTCGATGCGCTGCGCGTCGCGATCGCCGCGCCGGCGAGCGCCGGAGACGCGTCGGACCGCCCGCGCGAGGTCGCGGTCGAGTCGATCAACGCAGCGGGCGTCAAGATCGACGCCCTCCCCGAGGTGCGTCTCACGTCGCTCACGTGCCGACAGCCGACGCCGAGCACGCGGTGCTGGGCAAGCGCACCCCTGCGGTTCGTGAACGACGACGTCGACCGCAACTACCCTCTCGTGGCCGACCGCTCGCTGAGGGCGGAGGTCGGCGGCGCCATCGTCGTGCGGGTGCACGACCGCAAGGCCCAGGCCATTCGAGTGCTCGGGCCGCGCGCCTCGCCGGCGGGTCCGATCGGTCGGCTGCGGGCGTCGCTTCGCGCCTTCGTCTTGCGGGTGACGCCCGGGGGCGCCCCCTCCGTCGGCGGCAGCGACGCGGGAGCCGTCAACGTCCTGCGCGCCGAGCTGGGCTCCGCGTCGGCCATCTGGGGACAGTGCGGAGTCACGTTCGGGGACGTGCGTTCGCTGGACGTGCGCGTGGTCGACCCGCCGCCGTCGCACCTCGTGGCCCTCGGCGACGGACTCGGCATGTCGGCCGGCGGGGGTGAGATTCGCCTGAGGGTGGACGGTAG
>DATGJA010000539.1:0-2740 GCA_035295445.1 Polyangiaceae bacterium
GTGGCGGCGACGATCTTGAACGAGGCCCCGACGCCCGAGAGCAACGCCGCGCACCGCAGCCACCCGGGGTCGCGCGAGCGATACCACCGAATCCAGGCGAGGGCCGACGCGACCAGCGCGAACGACACGATCCCCTCGAGGTAAGCCCAGCCCATCAGCCCAAGCACCCCGAAAGGTCCGACGAGCAAGAGCACCGCGGCGAGCGCCCCGGTGAAGCTGCCCGCGAGGCGCTTGCCGGCCAGGTAGGTCGCGAAGGCACCCGCGGCGCCGAGGGTGAAGTGCAGGGCCTTGGCGGCGATGTCTCCTGCCATCGCGAGGGCGACGGTGAAGAGCATCTCGACACCCATCGGCGTGTTCGAATACGGGTACGTGGGCAGGTACCGAAGGGACTCGGCCTCGAGCCACCGCTTGGGGACCGTGAGGTGATAACCCAGGCCGTCGGGGTCGACGGTGGGCGTGAGCGCGAGGAGGGCCGCGACCGCGAGGGCGGGGGATAGCCCGACGAGCAGGCGGACGGACCACGGCGAGGGGACGTGAAGGTCCCGGCGATGGGTCCACGCCAATCGAACGACCGCGATGAGATCAGCCGCGAGCGCGACGGCGAGGGCGCCGATCGCGAGGCGCAGGGTCTGGACGGTCAACTTACCGACGGCGCCGAGCAGGAAGGGGACGAACTGCGCGGCGCCCACCCCGAGGGCGAGAGCCGTCACCGCGCGCTCCGCCAGCGCGTCGTCGTCCGGCGATACCGACAGCCATCGCATGATTCGCCGCCCGGCCGCGAGGCAGAGCCAGACGAGCAGGACGACGAAGGCGATCGCTTCCAGTATCGGTGGACCGGTCGTCGTCAGCGCAGGCACTCGCGCAACCTATAGTCTCGCGGGCCTAGTGACCAGCCGAGGTCACTTCGCCTGCGGCTTCCACTCCGGGCTGGGAGGTTCGGGGAAGACGATGAAGCGGCGACCGGCGAAGTTGAGCACGAGCCCGATCGCGGTCGCGAGCGACTTTGCCACGGCGGGGCTGCTCCCCGCAGCGAGAAAGAAGCGGGTGGAGAAGAGATCGAAGACCCCGACGACCCCGACGACGAGCAAGAACACGAGAATCTCCGTCGTGGACCGCCACCGGGCCTTGTGTCGGAACAGAACGAGAACCGACAGATAGTAGTTCACGAACGCCGCCAGGAAGAAGGCGGTGAGCGCCGCCGGCGAGACGCCGAGAGGTCCTTGGAGGGCGAGAAATAGGACGAGATTGACGATCGCCGAGAAGCCCCCGATGAAGATGTAGAAGAAAAACTGCACGATCAGCGGGGCGTGGTGCAAGTTGTACTTGAGGATGCAGTAGAGGGCGCGCCACCCGTCCCTCATTCCTATCTTCTTGCCTTCAGCGTACGTGCGGCCGCGGTACGATATGCCCATTTCGTAGATACGGAGACGCTGGTGCGCGATCTTCGCGACGACTTCGGGCTCGAAGCCGAAGCGGTTCTCCTCGATTTCGATGCTCTGAATGACCTCTCGACGGAATACCTTGTAGCAGGTCTCCATGTCCGTCAGGTTCAAGTCCGTGAGCATGTTGGACAGCAACGTGAGGAATTGGTTCCCCATCGAATGCCAGAAGTAAAGGACGCGGTGGTAGCCGGCGGAGAGGAACCGCGACCCCAGGACGACGTCGGCGTCTCCCTCCCTCAGCGGGACGAGCAGACGCCGCAAGTCCATCGGGTCGTACTCGAGGTCTGCGTCCTGGATGGCGACGAAGTCGCCGCTGGCCTTCGCGATGCCGGTCCGCAGCGCGGCGCCCTTGCCCATGTTCTTCTCGTGGTGCAAGACCTTGAGGCCCGGTATGCGGGCGGCCAGGCGCTGCGCGACCTCCAAGCTCGCGTCCTTGGAGCAGTCGTCCACGACGATGAGCTCGAGCTCGAGGGTCGCGTTCTTGATCGCGACCACCTTGTCCACACACGACTCAAGCGTCTTCTCCTCATTGTAGCAGGGGATGACGATGGATAGGGTGACCGTCTGCGGCGTCTCCAAGCGCGCGCGCTCGTCGTGGGAAACAGCGAGCGGCGAGCCTGCGGTCGATGCGCTACGCGTAGAAGTCGTATCGTCGAGCATGAGATCGCCGCCTAGACCGCCATCCCACATCTACACTCTCGAGTCATCTAAAATCGTCTCTCGTCGCGTCAAAGTTTCTTGGGCCAAAAGGTGTCGGCCGTGACGAGTCCGCGCGCGTACCGGCGTTCGACGCACGTGAAGAGCACCATCGCGGCGAGGAGGCACGCGGGAAGGCCCACGATACGCGTCAAAAGAAGGTAGGTCGCGCCCTGGGGTACGAGCATCGATATCCCATGAAAGACGGGAAGCATGACGACGCCGTGGATCAGGAAAAGCGAATACGAACGTTCGCCGAGCCACACCAGCCGCCAGTTGCTGAGCACCCGGCGCGCCCCGAACGGTCCCATGGCTAGGGATACGACCCCCGCGTAGACGAGGCCGTAGCCCATGTGGTGCTGAAGATAGGCGGTCTCCAACCTCATCGAGACGGCCGCAAGGACCACGAGTCCCGCGCCCACGACCGCGAATGCGACCGCGCGCGGGAAGTCGCGCCGGCTCATGAGGAGCCCGGCGGCGAAGCATGGGGCGTAGTCGACCAGGGACTTCACCTCGAGCGGCACGCCCGCGACGCTCGAGGGATGCGATTGCACGAACGCCGCCGCGCACAGCGTGGCGACGAGGATGGCGCCGGCGGTCGG
>DATGJA010000540.1:0-10857 GCA_035295445.1 Polyangiaceae bacterium
CCTCGCGACCAAGCTCCGTGAGCCGGCGCGCCAGCGCCACGACGGGCTGCACGTCGCCGCGCGTCCCGACCGATGACAGCAGCGCGCGCATCGCCTCTCGCTCGACACCCGGACACGCCCTACTCGGCCCCCGCGTCCGACATCGTGCCGGCGGCGGACGCGTCGGACGGCGGGACGCACGCCGTCGGGTCGATGCCCGGCGACCGGCCGCAGACCATCCCCGAGGGGCACTCGGTCGAGCTCAAACAGAGCTGGACCCCGGACGGACACGGCGGATCGATGCACGTCGCGGTGAGGCTCGATCCCGACATGCCGTTGGTGCAGCACAGCGCGCCGCCGACGCAGGCCAGCGTGGTCGTGCACTTCACGGCGCTCTGCGCCGCCTCGACGGGCGTCGCGTCCCCCGAGTCGCCGCCGTCGGAGGAGCCGGCGCCGTCCATGACACCGCTTCCGTCGGACGACTCGGCCCCGCCGTCGGGCGACCCGGTGCTGCCGTTCGAACACCCGAGTGCCGCGACGAGAGCTACAAGCGAGAGGCGGAGGTGACCTTCGTTCATCGCGAAGTTCGCGTAACAGGGCCGCCCCGCCGCAGTCAACATGCGCTAAGGGTACGGCCCTCATGCTCCGGAGCGAAGGGACTCACCCAGGCGGTCGCGATCGCGGGCGGGTCGCATCGCTCTGGCGTGAGCTCCTCGGGCCGTCGCTCGTCGTCTCGGGCGCCTCCATGTGGGGGCTGGAGACACTGTGGCGCGTCCGGCTCAACGCGAAGTTCGACGCCGACGTGCTCGTGTTCCACGAGCACTGGATGGGGCTCTGCCTGACGTTGCCCTTTCTCTTGCGCGGCGCGAAGGCCTTGCGCGGCGTGTCCCGCAAGGCGCTCGTCTCGATGGTCGCGAGCGGGGTTCTCGGCAGCGCGCTCGGAACGGTGAGCTTCACGGCGGCCCTCGCGCTCCTCAACGCGTCCCTGGCGAACCTGCTCCTCAACGTGCAGCCGGTGGTCAGCGTCCTGGTGTCCTGGTTCTGGCTTCGCGAGCGGCCGCTCCCGCGCTTTTACCCCTGGGCCGCCGTCGCCCTCGTCTGCGGCGCGACGATGGCCTGGAGCCCGGATGCCGCGGACGCGCCGCGCCGGCTCGCGCTGGGCCTGCTGTGCATCGCCGCGACGGCGGTCTGCTGGGGCGCCTCGACGACGTTCGGGCGCGCCGCGATGATCGAGATCGACTTCAGGACCGGCGCGTCGCTCCGCTATCTCATCGGCACCTTCGCCACGTTCGTCTTGGCGGCGGCCCGCGGTCATGTGGGCGAACGCCTCCGATGGCAGGCGCTCTTCGACCCCTCCACGCTCAAGGACATGGCCGGCCTCTTGATCGTCGCGGCGATCACGCCCACGTTCCTTTACTTCGCGGGCCTCGCGAGGACGCGCGCCTCGGTCGCGACCTTCGCCGAAATGGCGCAGACGTTCGCGTCGCTGATCATCACGTGGGGCGTCCTCGGCCAGGCGCTGACGCTCCAGCAGGGGGCCGCGGGGGCCGTGCTCCTCGTCGCGGTCTTCTTCATCAACCGCTCCGTGGCGGGCCTCACCGCGGCTTGACGACCGAGCTCCGCATGAGGACGACCTCATACGGGTCCCACGTCGAGACGTTCCAGTAGAAGTCCACATGGTCGCCGCGATCGACCATCCACGGGTCGATGACGTTCGCGCCGTAGAGCACGCCGAGCTCGGACGCCGAATAGACGCTCTCGTTCGGAGCACACGTCGGGTCGCTGCAGGACGGGTGTCTGAGGATGCCGCCCGGGACGTACTGCCCGCTGACCGTGGACGACGACTTGTCGCCTCCGGCGAAGAGCTCCTGCGGCGGCGACCACGGCCCCCACGGCTGCTTGGCGAAGCGCGCGTGGATGGCGCCCTGCGGGTCGCGCTGCACGGCGTTGACGGCGTCGCCCTTGGTCCCGGCGAGAAACGACGCCGGGAGGTCACCCCCGTAGAGCATGATCCACGCGCCGAGCGCGGGGACGTAGCTCACCGCGTTCTGGTTGACGATGTCCCACGTCTCCTTCGGCTGGTCGCCGGGCGTCGTGTCGTCCAGGTCGAGGGGAATGGCCGCGGTCGGGTCGCTCGAGAACTGCGGGGCGCCCGCCAACGAGAGGCCCGTGAAGTATTGCGGCGTCCAGGCGAAATGGCCCTTCGGATCGAAGCTCGGCATGTCGACGTAGGCGAAGTAAAGCTCCAGGTCGCGCCCGTTCGCCCCCGTCCCCGCGAACCCGGGTCGCCCCCAGAGGAACACTTTCTCGCTGCCGGGCGAGCTGCCGTCGGCCGCGCGGTAGTCGTTGCCGACACCCGCGGCGCGCGCAGGATCGAAGTCGCGGACGGTCCGCGCCGTCGCGTTGAAGAACTTGTTGGTAGGCCACGGCTGCACGTAGAAGAGCTCGTGCGTCGTCGGGTCGGCGTTGCCGACCTCCTGGCGGACGACCGCGGACTCGATGCGCCCGCGCTCGGTGGAGTCGTACGTCGAGCTCGTCCGGTCTTGGCAGAGGCCCCCCCCGGCCGTCGCCGAGCAGGCGCACGACGTCGTGCCCATGGCGCACGGCATGCTCACGTTCGTCAGCGGCCCGCACAGCCCGAGGCCCGTGTCGCAGGTGAACCCGCCGGGGCACGTCGGAGTCGAACCTCCCGAGCAAGGGACATAGTCGTTCATGAAGTAGAGAATGAACGCGGCTCCCGTCGTGTCGCCCCTCGCGTTCGAGAAGCCGGTCTCCGGGGTGAGCCCGAACGAGGTCTCGAGGATCGTGCCGTCGCGCGAAAGCCGGATCGGGCTCGCATTGCCCTGCGCGTTCGTTTGGAGCCCGATCGACGGCGCGGCGGCGTGCCAGCTGGGCTGTCCGGCGGCTGGCGCGTGCGATGTCACCCATGCCTCGACGGCATCGGCGCCGCCGAACTGGCCGAGCGAGATCTGGCCCAACACGTCGTCCTGCTGCGAGCCCAGGTCCGTGCCTTGCGGGTTCGACCACGAGTCCCCGAAGAGCACCTGCAGCGCGCCGTCGTGGACGAAGGTCCACCCGAGGTCGGTGGCGTAAAACCCGATGTTCGCCTGACCGGGCGCGGGCGTCGCGAACCGGCCGATGAGCGTGGCGATGGCGGACGTCGCGCCCAACGTCGGCGGACCGGTGGGCGAACCAGCGTCGACCGGCGGACCGTCCGCGAGGACCGACGCGTCGCCGTCGGTCGGGCTGTCCGTCGTGCCGTCCCCCGCGTCCGCGGTCGAGCCGTCGGTCGCGTCACCGGCCGCGCCCTCGGCCGCGCCCTCGGCCGAGGCGTCGGCGACGGCGCCCATCGCGCGAGCGTCGGGGTTGCCGCCGGTCTCTGAAGGCGACCCGCACGCGGCGACGACGATGGCCACTCCGACGGGGTGCGGTCGCATCTCCCCGCTCTTACCACTCGTCAGGGCGTGACCACTCGCCAAACGCCGGCCCCGAGATCCGTCGAGTAAAGGAGGTGGTGCGCCTTGTCGTAAGCCAGGCTGCCCCCGTTGGAGAGCATCGGCGAGGACATCTGCGTCCAGTGCTGTCCGTCGTTCTCGGGAGACGTCCAGAACGGCTCGTAGAGCGTGGTGCTTGGATCCCACGGGAAGCCGCGGCTCGCGAACAGCGTCGTCCCGTTGCCGGTGACTCCCAGCATGATGTCGCCGCTCTTCGGCACGAGCGCCCAGGCGACGCCGTCGGGGCTCCGCAGCATCCCGTTCGGGGTCGCCATGTAGAACGTCCCGTCCTTGGCGCGGTAGAGCGCTCCCGCCGCGTGGCCCTGCGTGACGTTCAAGTCGGTCCAGTGCGCGCCGCTGTCGGACGTGCGCCAAAGGCCGTTGCTCTGCGAGCCGAAGAGCCACGTCGATCCGTTGTCGAGGAAGTAGATGGCCTGCCCCTCCCCCCCCGCCCACTGGGACTCGCCGTCGACGAGCTTCCACGTGCCTCCCCCGTCGTGGCTCTCGCCGAAGCACGCCGCCGAGTGCGGCGCGGCGCAGGCGGCGTGGAACGAGACGAGGAGGTGCTGGCGGTCGGTCGGGTCCATCGCGAGATGGCCGACGAAGTTGTATTGCACGACCTTCGAGAGGGCCGGATCGCTCGGCGGCCAGATGACCTGCCAGTCGACGCCCCCGTTGGTCGACTTGAAAGCGCCGGACACGCCGTTGCCGTCGAAGGTTCCGCCCGTGACGTAGCCGTTATACCCGCTGTTCGTGTAGAGCACGTCGGGGTCCACCGGGTCGATGAGGAACGTCCACTGCCGGCCCGTGTCGAGCGCCTCGCCGCTCTTGCCGGTGTTGACGTGATTCCACGTCGAGCCGCAATCGGTCGTCTTCCAGATCCCCTCGTTGCAGCTGCCGACGTAGAGGACGCTCGGATCGAGGGGGTTCATGACGAACTCGCCCCCGTAGGGGCACGGCATGATCCCGTGCAGGGGCGCGACCGGCGGCGTGATCTCCTCCCAGACGCCCGCGGCCGCCAGGGCGTCGCACGCCCCCGCTTCGATGACGGGCGACGGGGCCGCGTCGGACGACTGCAGCGCGTCGGGGGCCGGACCCCCGTCCTCGGGGGCGCTCGCCCCGCCGGGCCGCGCCGGAATCGACGCGCCCGCGTCGCGCGAGTCGGCGGCCGAGTGGCCCCCGCACCCGGTCGATCCCGTCATGAAAAGGGCGGCCAAGCCCGCGATCGCCAGCGATGCTCTTCGCACGGCGCGCGTTCGAGCAACGCGCGTGCCGCCGCGGGCTAATATGGGCGGTCATGACTCACCGGGCGGCATTCCTTGCAGGCATCGTCTCGGTGATCGTGGCATGCGGGGCGTCGTCCTCGTCGAGCGGGGCGAGCGGGTCGGCAACGTCCTCGGGCTCCGTCGGCGGCCACTCGTTCGCGCCCCGCGATGCGGTCGCCCTGCGGCTCACCGAGACCACGCATCCGAGCTCAAACACCACGGTCACGGCGTCGAGGCTCTCGATCGAGATCGCCGACGTGGCGGGGGTATGCGACGACTATCGGCGTCAGGCCGCGCCGCGAGGTGTGAGCGTCCTGACGTTGACCCTCTATCCGCCGTCCAACCTCGCGCCGGCGGCGGGAACCTACGTCGTCAACGGGAACGGCAGCAACGCCATGGTGGCGGCGGCGGACTTCAGCGCGACCGACATGTCCTGCGCAGACGTCGTGGCTGCCGCGGCGACGTCGGGGACGATCACGATCAGCGCGGCGAACGACTCGTCGATCTCGGGGTCCTTCGACCTCGGCGACTTCATGAACGGGGCCGGCGCCACCGGCACGAGCGACCACCTCGCCGGCACGTTCGCGGCGCCCGCGTGCAGCGTCAGCATCTCGGTCGGAGTCGACGGGGGCGCAGCGGTGTGCGGCAACTGAAGATGCCGTCGGACTCCCCGGCGGAGGATCGTTTCTCTCACATCGAGAGGGCGCAACGGAAACCGATCGAGACGTCCGCCGTGTCCTCGGGGGCGAAGTCGCGGCTGAAAGAGTGGGCGGAGACCGGAAGCGAGCGCCACGACGCACCGCGGACGGCGCGCCCCGGCGAGGGGCTCGCGCTGCAGGTGGGGTCGTTGAGCGGCTCCGCGTGGCCCGCCCAGCAGGGGCCGGAATAGTCGTCGATCGCGTCCGCGGTCCACTCCTGGAGGTTGCCGCCCAGGTCGCGAACGCCCGAGCGCGTCGCGTCCCCGGCGCTGCCGCCGGCGACCGGGCCGGGGCCTGGCATCGCGGCCGTCTCTCTGCACTCGATCGGCTCGCTCACCGGGTCGCGGCCCCGGGCGACGACGGCGTTCGCGCACACGTCCTCGTCCCCGCCCCACGGGTAGGTCGTCCCGTCCCCCGTGTTGCCCGCGGCATACTCCCATTGCGCCTCGGTCGGCAGCCGCTTTCCCGCGAGGCGGCAGGCCGCGTCGGCCTGGGCCCACGTCACGCAGTTGAGCGGAGAGCCGGCGCGCGACGGATCTCCCGCGCGCCCGTAGGTGCACTCTTGCGGCGACAGGGTCGAGTCCCGCTCGGTCGAGAGGGGCGCCGTGAGCTTGCCGGTCCCGACCAAGGCCTGCGCCTGACCCACGGTGAACTCCTCGGTGTCGATCGCGAAGGGACTCACGTGCACGAGGTGCCGCGGCGCGGGATCGTACCCGTGCGGCAACGGGAAGAAGTGGGCGCTGCCGAGGAGGAACGCCCCGCCGGGGACGCACACCATGCCGGGCGGCGGCTGCGTGGAACAGGGGACCTCGCGTCCCGGCCCCCAGCTCCCTGCGGCCGGCAACGACGCCGCGCCGACCCCCGCGCGCAGCGTCGGCTCTTGCGCGAGCCGTCCGGATCCGGGATCGCACGTCCGGGCCGCGACGACGTCCGGGGGAACGCCGAAACACGCCATCGCGAGCGTGGCGGCCACGTCGGTGACTCCGCCGCTCGCGGGAGGCAGGCGAGCCGTCGAGTCGATGTGCAGCGACCCGGCGGGGAGGCCGTCCGCTCCGACCTCGTCGAGGCGCACCAGGCGGATGCGCAAGCGCGGCGGCGGCTCTCCCTGCGCCGGAACGATCCCGAACGAAATCGGCCAGAGCTCCGGACGGGATGCGTCGATGAGGCGCCGCCGGTCCTGCCCCCGCGCGACGTTCCCATCAAGGTCGATCATTTCGACGAGGAGTTGCTGGCCGAACCGGGGCACCTGCGCGTCGGTCCCCACCGAGACCCTCCACTGAGGGCGCGCGGGTGCCGTGTCCACCGCGCACGCCGTCGCGAACATCAAGCCCAGGCTGGCGCGCGTCGCCCGGCGCATCATGGGGTCCCGCCCGCGTACGCGCATCGGAATCCTTGTGTGGGCCCGGGCGCGGAGGACCGGCGCAACGCGAGGAAGGCCGTCCCGATGCCCGCCGTGAAGTTCGTCCCTCGGGCGGCGCGAGGGACCGTCGGCGCGCCGACGCACGTCGGGTCTCGTAGAATGGCCGATTGGGTCCAGCACGGAGCGTCGTAGCTTTGGGGCGCGTCGGAAAGCATCTCGCCCACGCTGCCCGCGAGATCGAACACGTGGTCCCGCGATTCGTCGCCCGTCCCTCCGGCGCAATCGGCGCGCATGGGATGCGAGCCCACCGGTTCCACGCCGTTGCCAGCGCACCCGGCGTCTTCCCGCCCGACGCTCAGCGAGCAGCAGAGCGGCTCGACGTTGCCCCACGGGTAGTCGCGCCTCTGACCGCGCCCGCGCGCCGCGTGCTCCCATTGAGCCTCGGTGGGCAACTGGCCTCCCACCCGCTGGCACGCGTTCTTCGCCGCCGAATCCGAGATGCAATTGACCGGAAGATCGTCGTTCTGCGTCGCGTCCGCCCCGAGCCACGTGCAATCGCGATTCGTCGGATCGGTCGGATCGGAAGGGGTGGGCAAGTCCTCCGCGGCGAGCCTGCCGCTTTGCGCGAGCGCGCGCAACCGTCCGACGGTGAACTCGAACCGGTCGAGAAGGAAAGGGGAGACGAGGGTGGGCCGGAGCGGAACGGGCTCCGCGGCCTCGAGCGCCGCGTTGGCGCCGACAGCGGCGAGGTCGCCCAGGATGGTGAAGCCGCCCGGCACGCAAATCGAATCGGGCGACGGGGAGGCCGCGCAGGGCACGTCGATCGCGCCCGCCCACGTTCCGACGACGCTCGGCGGGGGTGGGCCGGCGAGGGCCGCGATGCCGTCCGCCGGGGACGCACGCGGATGGTCGCCGTCGAGGCAAGTGGCGCTCGAAGGAGCGTAGGTCGCCGGGCTTCCCATGCAATCTTCGCGGAGCGTCACCTCCACCCGCGCGACGGCTGTCGCCGGGAATTCGATCTCCACCAAGCGGTCGATCGTCACCTCGGGCGGGGGATCCAGCGTGGCAGCGTCGAGCTCCGTCCCCGGAGATGCAAACGATCCTCGAAACGCACGGATTCGCATTTTCACCGCGGCGGCGCCGGGCGAGGTCGCGGCCACTCCGAACGAGAGCGGCCAGCTGGACCGGTCGGACACGACGAACGTATGCGTGTCGCTGGCGTGGTCGTCGGCGTCCAACACCTCGACGCGCAGAGTGTCCACGGTCGCGTCGGGGGAAACGTCCTGGCGTTCGGCGAGCTCCCCGGCGACGTGCGCGTCCGTGTCGACGTATACGACCAGCTGGGCGCGTGGGTTGATGTCCCGGCAGGCGACCGAGGCTCCCACGACGATCGCTGTCACACAGCGGCGCATCGATGCCTATGCGACGGCACCTTGCGCCAGGAAGCGTCGTCTGTAAAGTGCCCGTCCGTACGCGGGAGGAGTCGATCGATGCGCGGGCGTGACGGCCTTTGGGCGGCGTGCGGGGTCCTGTCCCTCACCCTCTTGGGCGCGTGCAGCTCCGGCTCCGCAAGCAGCACCGGCGACGGCGGTCCGGGCGACGCGACGACCCCTCTCTGGGTGAAGACCTCGTGCGGACAGTGCTTCAGGACGGGGTGCGGCGCCGAGATCGCGTCATGCAACACAGATCCCGATTGCGCCGGGTACCTCTCGTGCCTCGAGCGCTGCCCCCAGTCTTCGAGCGGCGACGCGGACCCCGCATGCGAGTCGGCGTGCCCGCGTGGCGCGAGCAGCTCGGGAGCACAGGCCGAGACTGCGATCGCGCAGTGCCGTTCGGGGCCCGGGTGCGCCGCGGCGTGCGGCGCCGGGGCGACTGACGCGGGCGGCGTGGATCCACTTCTCACGCAAGCTTGTCCGGTCACGAGCGAGACGGACGCGACCGCGTGCGGGCTTTGTCTGGACAATCACTGTTGCCGCTCGCGCGACCGGTGCAGCGCCAACCCCGATTGCCACGCGTTCCGCGTTTGCCTCGACGAATGCGCGGACGGCGGCGTGGTGCCGGAGGCAGGACCCGATTGCGATGCGGCATGCGTGGCCTATGCATGCGACGAGTATTGCTACGGGGCTCACCCGAGCGGCCTCGCCGATCTCGTGGACCTTCTCGCGTGCGGGGGCGTGCTGTGCTCGGCGGCGTGCGGCGGCGGGTCCGCCTGTTCGACGTGTCTCGGCCAGTCGTGCGCCAATCAGCTCGCGGCCACCGAGGAGACGGTGCAGGGCTACCTCCTCGGAGAGTGCGAATACGCATGCGGCGCCGACGCGACGTGCATCGGGACGTGCCAGACGCGTTACGGGTCGGCGCGCCCCGCCGAGGAGGCGCTCCTCGTCTGCCAGTCGAGCCGTTGCGCGGCCCCCTGCCGGTAGCGCAGCGGCCCGTCACCGCCACGACTGCGCGTGCGCGAGCCAGTTGGCGCTCCCCGGGTCGTACGGCGGAGGCTGCGGCGAGGGACGGGTGGCGAAATACGTCGCGAGGGCGCCCCCGACGACGACGGCGGCGGCGCCCGTCCAGAACCACCATTTCTTGGTGAGCGGCGCCTGGTAAGGACGCAGTCGCGCCGTGAGGTCCGCGCGCTGCCCTGGCGCGAGGTCGACCGCGGACTCGTACGTCGTGTAGCCGTCGAGCAGGACCTCGAGCCGATAGCGCCCGGCGGCGCGCTGAAATTCGATCGGGGCTATCCCCACTTCGCGCGAGTCGACCCGCACGAGCGCCGCGGGCGGTTCGGAGCGCAACGAAATGGTGGCGGGGAGCACGTCGAGCCGCAGGTCGAGCGCCGTGTTCTCGCCCGCCCGGTACGTCCTTGCCAGCACGGCGTCCTCGTGTCCCTCGCGCGCGGCGCGAAAGAGGTGCGCGCCGGGGTCGAGGAGAACGACGAACGAAGGCTTGCCGAGCTGCGCCGCGTTGCCCGGCGGAGCCATCCCCGCGACGTACGTGTCCGGGCCGTCCCCTTCGGCCAGCGGACGTCCGTCGATCGTCAGCGTCGCGTCGGCGGGATCCAGGTGGACGGCGACGCGAACGACGAGCTTGTCCGACTCGGCCAGATACCCTCGCGCGTCCTCGATCTGGGCGGGGTCGAGGCCCGCGGCGTTCACGAGCAGGCCCTGAAGCGTCCTGCGCGCCGCCACGTAGCGTCCGAGCGCCCGCTCGCAATACGCGATGTTGTACTCGACGAGCGGCGCGTCACGCGCGGACGCGGCCTCCTCGAACGAGGCGAGCGCCGCGCCCCACTCCTGATCGCGCGAAAGCTGGACGCCCCGCAGATACGCGTTCCGGCCTCGCGCCGTCGCATCGTCGACCGGCGGCGTCTGAGCCGAGAGCTCGCGAGAATCGAGCGCCATCGACGCGAGGAGCCCCACGCCGAGAGCCGCCGCGAGTCGTCGTCGGCGGCGACCGGCGGCGGGGGGAGGGTGGTCGCATGGCCTCACCACGCGCGCGAGAATCGTCCTGGACGAAGGCGAAAGTCAACGCCTCGCGCAGTACACTCCCGGGGTGGTGGACGAGGACGTGCGAGGCTCGCTCGCGGAGGGGACCCTGGTGGGCGGTCGCTTCCGGGTCGAGCGTCTGATCGGGCGCGGCGGCATGGGGGAGGTCTACTCGGCGCGGCACACGACGACGCTCAAGCAGGTCGCGCTCAAGCGCATTCACGTGGGGGGGGACCGCGGGCACGAGCACGAGCGCCGGTTCATGACGGAGGCTCGCGCCGCGACGGCGATCCGGCACCCCAACGTCGTCGAAGTGTACGATCTCTTCGAGGACGAGGACGGGTCGCCCGTGATGGTCATGGAGCTGCTCTCGGGGGAGAGCCTCTCCGCGCTTCGCGCACGCGCAGGCGCCCTCCCGCTGTGCGAGATCGCGGCGATCCTCCTGCCGGCGGCCCGGGCGCTCCGGGAAGCGCACGCGAAGGGGATCGTGCATCGCGATCTGAAGCCGGACAACCTCTTTCTGGCCGACACGCCCTCGGGGCGCACGACGAAGATTCTCGACTTCGGCATCGCGAAGATCATCGA
>DATGJA010000541.1:0-11953 GCA_035295445.1 Polyangiaceae bacterium
AAGCTGCTCGCGACCGACGCGGTGATGAGCATGCCGCCATGGGAGTACTGGCTCGACGGCAAGGACGCGGTCGTGGCGACGATGAGATCACCGGGCACGTGGGACGGCGAGCCGCGGCCCGGGCGCTACCGGATCGTGCCGGCGCCGATGAACGGCGACCCCGGCGCACTCGCGTACGTCCGCGGACCCGATGGTCGCTACCACGCCGTCTGCCTCACCGTCATGTCGCTCGATGCCGACGGTCGCGTCGTCGAGCTCACCACGTTCGTGCTCCCGGAGCAGTTCGCCGCATGGGGCTTCCCACCGGTGCTCGACGCGTAGCTTAAGCGGAAGCGACCCGACCGAGTGAGAAGAGCCTTTCGAAGTTGTTGTTTTGCTTAGCTTTCTCGTCGAAGTGGTCGGGGAGGCGGGATTTGAACCCGCGACGACGAGCACCCAAAGCTCGTGCACTACCGGACTGTGCGACTCCCCGCTGCGGCTGCGGTGTATCTAGCATTGGCCGCGTTCCGAGCCCATGGACCAACGGCACCTCGGGCAGTCGAGCCGCGACGCGCAGGATTTGACCGCTGCTGTACGAAGTCCGACGGCGCCGCCACGCGCCGCCTCGCTGGCTGCCCACGCCGACGGGCGCAGTACAGCGGCGACCACGAGCCCGGCGAAGGCCGGGCGCAGTGCACCCCGCGACGACGAGCACCCAAAGCCCTGCGAGTTCTGCAACCCTGCAGGACCGTAGCGCAAGCTAGAGATCCGGTGCCTCGTGCTTGCATCGCCTCACCCCAGGTGAACCGTCGGTTTCGGGGGAGGGTGTGCTCGATGCGGTGGCCTGGCTCGGTCTCGACCAGATACACCGTCCGTTCGACGACGCGCTTGCGACGAACCGCGCGGCTCGAAGGCGGCTTCCCCAAGGCCAAACGACCGGCCGCGTCGACCGAAAGAGCTTCCTCGGCGCCGAACGAAGGGCCGTGTCCACCGGAAAGAGCTTCCACGCCGGTGAACGCGAGTCCACGACGTCTTCATCAAATTCGCATTCGTCTGGGGAACGCGACTCACCGACGCGCACTGGCCTCGCGGCGGGCCCGAGTTACGCTGGACGGCATGTTGCAGCCGGACACGGGGGAAGGCTCGACCGCGACCCGTGTCGTCCTGCGACTCGCCCGCGCGGTCGATCTTGCGGCCGTCCACACGCTCATCGAAGAGCTTGGCTATGACCACCTCGAGAAGGACGCCTTCGCGCTCGGTTACCACGCCGTCCTTGCCGACGCGGCACAGCAAGTCTGGGTCGCCGAGCTCGAAGGGGTCGTCGTGGGTCTCATGTCGCTGAGCGCCCGGCCACAGATGCGCCTCGCCGGGCCAATCCTCTCGGTCGACGAACTCGTGGTCTCGGAGGGGGCGCGGGGTGCGGGGGTGGGCAGAAAGCTCATCGACCGGGCCAAGAGCGAAGCGGTGCGCCTGGGAGCTCGCCGGCTCGAGCTCGAGACAGCGCGAGGACGCCCCTCGTACGCGCGCCGGTTCTACCCGAAGAATGGATTCGACGAGGTCGACTCGGCGGTCATGCGGTGGCCGGTGCCGACGTCGGCGGGCGGCTAGTCATCCCAGCCCTCGAGCCAGCCCGGGGGCCATCTTCGAAGCGCGATCCATCGGGATTGACGATGGATGGGCCGGGCCGTACGTCGGGACCATGGATGCCGAGGAGGCCGCCGCGCGCTTCGCGGAGCTCTTTCCCGAGCTCTATCTGCGCCTGCATCCGCGTCGCGATCGCAAGGCGACCGCGGTGACCCCGCAGATGTGGGCGGTCCTGACGCACCTCGCGATGGCGGGGCCGCTCACGGTTGGCGAGTGCGCGCGGCACTTCGAGCGCGCGCAGTCGGTGGTGAGCGAGACCCTGGACGCGCTCGAGAAGAAGAAGCTGCTCGAGCGCATGCCCGATGCCCGCGACCGCCGCCGCACCCTCGTGTGGCTGACGGACACGGGCCACGAGCATCTGCGCCGCACGCGACGCGTCCTCGACGACGCGCGCCTCACCGCCGCGATGAGGCGGCTCGCGGCGTCGGAGCGGCATCAGTTGATCGAAGCCATGAGCGCCCTCGTCGGCGCATGCGAGAAGGAGAACAGGAAATGAGCCAGTCTACGTGCGAGAGCTGCGGGATGCCGATCGAGGCGGGGCCGTACTGCACCCATTGCGTCGACGCGAGCGGCAAGCTCCAGGCCTTCGACGAGCGCTTCGAGCGCATGATTCAGTGGCAGGCGCGGAAGGAGCCGAGCGCGCCGCGAGCCGATCTCGAGGCCAAAACGCTCCGCTATATGGCGACGATGCCCGCGTGGAAGGACCATCCGCGCGTCCGCGCGAGTCGCTGAACACTCCGCGGCCGAGCGGGCTGCGAGACGCCCCCCGCTCCGGTCACCCCGCAAGCGCGAATGACCCCGACTTGACCGCACCGGCACGGCGGTACTTGGCGAGGATCACGCCGCTCGGTGAGGCGCCGCTCTCGACGAGCTCGAAGCCGGCGTGGATCGTGCCGCCGGCGAACAGCCTGCGCCCGCCGCCGAGCGTCACCGGGAAGAGCTTCAGCCACAGCTCGTCGACCAGATCGTTCTGCAGCAGCATCTGGATCAGGCCGCCGCTCCCGTGGACTTGGAGCTCGGGGCCCGAGCCGGCCTTCACCTTACGGATGGCCTCCACGACGTCGCCCTCCAGGCGCCGGGCGGTGCCGTTCCAGTCGGTCGCCAGCGGCCGGTTCGTCGCGACGAACTTGTCCGCCTTGTTGATGCCCAGGTCCGCGCCGGGCTCGGTCACGCGCGGCCAGTGAGATGCGAAGATGTCGTACGTCCGCCGCCCGAGGAGCAGGTCGAACGGGTGGCCCATCTGCTTGCCCATTTCGCTGCCCAGGAACTCATCGAAGTAGCCGACGGTCCATCCGCCGTGACGGA
The DNA here is from genome assembly GCA_035295445.1 of Polyangiaceae bacterium. Taxonomy (GTDB): domain Bacteria; phylum Myxococcota_A; class Polyangia; order Polyangiales; family Polyangiaceae; genus Palsa-1150. The sequence goes on from DATGJA010000541.1 coordinate 2,929, forward strand.
AACCGTCGCTCGTGTCCTCCTCGGGCGCGCCCGGCCCCTGCATGACGCCGTCCAGGGATACGAATGTCAGCACGTTGATCTTGCGCATCTGGTTAGCCCTCCGTTCGTTGCTTCACCATGGGTACGAACGGGCCGAGGTCGGATCGACACGTGGAGGTGATAACATGGGGTGCTGATGGCAAAAGGGACCCGGACGTGGGTGGGGCTCCTGGGCGCCTCCGCGGCGTGCGCGTTGCTGGGCTGCTTTGGGGACGACAACGGCCACGACGCAGCGGCGCCGGAGGCCGGCGGGCCTGCCGACGCAACGACTGACACCGCGACCGACGCGGCGCCGCCGGACGCGACCGGCGACGCCCGCTCTGACTCGTCGGGTGGGGATGCAACCATGGACGCGGGGGCCGATGCCCCGTCGGGGGACGCGACGCCGAGCGCCGAAGGAGGCGACGGTGCGGCCGAGGCCGGGTGCCCGAAGTCCACGTGCACGTCCATCGAGGTCAAGTTTGTCGGATGGGTCCCGGCGGCGGACGGAGGACGGGCCACCTGCGAGATTCGCGTCGACGACGCCGCGCCGGACGGCGGGACCGTGTACCTCACGGCGACCGCGAATGATCCGGCCGCCGCGGGTCGCAACACGCTCGTCGGCAACTTCGTCACCGGTGCGGACGGGGGGTTGGCCTCCCCGCTGCAGTACTCCAACGACAACAACGCATGCGACGTTCCCGACTTCATCGGACGGCGCAACGCGTATTATCTGAGCGTCGGGCAGCCGCTCTTCATCCAACCCTCGTACGGCAAGACGTGTAGCTGCGGTGGGGGCAACTGCCCGAACGCGTGCGACGACGCGGGGACCGGGGGCGTCTGCGATTTCACGAACGGCTTCTACTCGCAAAGCTGCCCGAATTTCGGGTTCAATTGCGTGAGCACGCCGCAGCGGATCGAACAGATCGAGGCCCTTGCCACGAGCGCCGACCCCACCTGCGAGCTGTGCATCTACGACTCGACGGACGCCGCGCCGGCTCATCTCGTCAAGTGCATCGCCGCCGGGAAGTCCGCGTCGAAGGTCGACCTCGTCGCCGACGGCGGCGGCATGGCGTTTCCGGCGCTCGTGCGCCTGGACGATGGGACCAACTGCGCCGCCTACTGAGCGCCCTCGGAACCTGAGCGGCAGGCCAATTCCGCTTGCGGCGAAGAGCCGCAATCCATCCTCGATTGCGTGCGTAACGATCCTGTCCTCAGGTCTTGGAGGTGCTCGACGTGGGCCGGGGGGGCGCGGCCATCTTGCCCTTCGTCGATACGGAACTTGCGGGCGACGTCGCTCGGGAGCGGGCGGATCGCGTCATCCTCGTAGCAGCGAACATAGGTGAGATCGGATCGCGAGCGCGCGCTCTGGGCGCCGAGCTGATGGCTCCAAGCGTCTGCGTAGAACGTAGGCCTGATCGAATCGAGCGCGAAGACCTGTTCCCGCAAGAGGATGGCGATCCGTTCGTCGTCCCGGTCGACGATCGCGTGGTCGACGCGGAGCGATCCGTCGGCGCTCTCGTCATAGACGACGCCCACCCCCTCGACGTCGCCCTCCCCGTACAGAAGACGCTGCAAGCCCGGGGCGACGAAGAGCGCGCGCGAGTAGACGAGATCCACCGCCAGGGCGGGGACGACGCTCCAGGTGAGCCAGTTGTTGCCCCAGGGGCGCTCCTCGGAGAAGAAGGCAAAGTAGCCTACGGCGACCTTGTCGCCCGCGAGCGTGATCGACCGATAGTAAAGGACATCGGCGAGCCTGCCGGCGCTCGCCACGGCGGACCCGATGCACACGGGCTGTTTCTCGATGGCGGCTTGAAGGTCGGTGCGCACACCTCTCGGCCCGGGGAGCGGCGGAAGGCTGGCGAGATGTCGACCGTCCAGGCTCGCCGCGGCGAACGGAACGGCCGCGGCGAGCAACCGGAAACGCATGGTCAACACACACGGTATCGAAACGGCCGCCCCCGCTTCGAGCACAGCCGCGAAGATGAGTGCGCTGGCGTGGTCCGCTCGCGCACCTGCGTCGTTCCCCGTACCTCCCGCCTGCATACTCTTTCCGCGTGCCACGCCTTCCCCTGCCGGTCCCTCCCTTCGAGCAGTCGAGCTGCTTGCGCGACATCCTTGTTCGACGCGAGCAACTCGGCCCGGCTCTGCATGTGAGTCACGGAGCTGGTGCCGCGATGCGACGCGAGGAGGACACCGCCCACCCTTGCTCGGGCCCCGAAACCTCGGCACGCTCACCAGGAGAGCGCCATGAACCGGAATTCGGCCATTCTTTGGGGGCTCGCCGCGACGCTCGTGTGCTGCAGCTCGGGGAGTGATCGGGCGGCGGCGTCTGGCTCGAACCTCGCGCCGGGAGCCTCGTGCGAGCCCGGTCATCCGCTCGCGGGAGCGTCCTACGACGTGAACAAGTCGCGGTTCGCGTTCGGGTCGAAGCCAGCGCCGGTCGACGCGGGCACGCTCGTGCGGTGGACGGGTTCGGACGGCGTCGTCGCCATCCTTGCGGACGGCTCCGAAATGGGCGTGATGAACGCGGGCGCGCCGGAGAGTGGCCTCCCCGACTGGAGCGCCGATCCGAACGCGCTGTCCGCCCACGTGACGGACTACTTCGTCTCGATGGGGGTCGCCCCATGCCAGCTATCGGGCGTGGACGCGACTTACAGCGGCGGCGGCGGTGGCGGCGTCGACGGCAGCGTCACGTTCACCGGCGCCAACCAGACCACCTCGGGTCTCGTGCGCGGGATCGACGGCGTCACCGTCGCCGAGTCGCTCGCCTACGCTCGGTTCGACAGCGACGACCAGACCACGAACGAGTCCTTCTACTGGCCGACGATCCCCGGCGACGTCGTCGCCGCGGCGCGGGCCTTCCACGACCAGCTGGCCGCCCCCGGCGCGCTCGCCGCCTACAAGGCCAAGCTTCCCGCCGACGCCCAGGGCGACGGCAGCGTGATCATTCACCACACGACCGGTGGTTCCTCCGCGTCGTTCACCGCGGTCGCCACGTACGACACGGTGCAGATCACCCCTCTGAACGACGGCTCCGAGCTTCACTTCGACCGCAACGGCCAGCCCGTCATGGATACGTGGTCGTTCTGACCCCGTCTGACCGTGCATGTATCGCCGGAGGGTTCGTCAGCGGAGGGTCGGACGCGTCTCGCCCGGGTCGAGGGGGGAGGCGTTGCGCAGGTACAGCGCCGCGTTGACGAGCGCCACGTGGGAGAAGGCTTGGGGAAAGTTGCCGACCAACCGCCGCCGCTCCAAGTCGTACTCCTCCGAAAGCAGCCCGACGTCGCTGCGCAACGCCAGCACCCGTTCGAAGAGGGCGCGCGCGTCATCGCGCCGGCCAAGCAGCGCGAGGCAGTCGGCGAGCCAGAAGCTGCAGGCCAGGAACGCGCCTTCAACTCGCGGCAGACCGTCGACGCTCCGGTCGGTGCCGTAGCGACGCACCAGGCCGCCGTCGCAAAGCTGGCGCTCGATCGCCTCGATGGTCCCGCGCACGCGCGCGTCGCTCGCCGGCAGGAACCCGACGAGCGGAATCATGAGCAGGCTCGCGTCGAGGTGCTTCGACCCGTAGCTCTGCACGAAAGCGCCGAGGTCCCGGTCGAAGCCCCGCGTGCAGACCTCCGCCTTGATCTTCTCGCACTGCGCGCGCCAGCGATCGGCCGGGCCGTCGAAGCCAGCCGCGGTCATGAGCGAGAGTCCGCGGTCGAAGGCTACCCACGCCATCACCTTGGAGTGCACGAAGTGCCGTCGCGGCCCGCGCACCTCCCAGATGCCTTCGTCGGGCTCGTGCCATTTCCCTTCCAGGCACTCGAGCAGCATGCGCAAGAGGTTCCAGAACGCCGCTTCCGGCTCGATACCGAAGCGGTCGCACTGGTACATCGCGTCCATGACTTCGCCGTACACGTCGAACTGAAGCTGCGTGTGCGCCGCGTTGCCACAGCGCACCGGCCGCGACGCCTCGTAGCCGGGCAGCCAGCCGAGCTCCTGCTCCGGGAGGCGCCGGCGCCCGTCCACTCCGTACATGATCTGGAGCTTGGCCGGATCGCCGGCCGCGGCGCGGAGCAACCATTCGCGCCACGCGCGCGCCTCGTCCTCGAAGCCAGCGCCGAGCAGCGCGAGCAGCGTGAAGGTCGCGTCGCGCAGCCAGCAGAAGCGGTAGTCCCAGTTGCGAACGCCGCCGATTCGCTCGGGCAGCGAGGTCGTCGGCGCGGCGACCATCCCGCCCGTGGGCGCGTCGGTCAGCGCCTTGAGGACGACGAGCGAACGCACCACCGCGTCGCGCCACGGCCCCGAGTACGTGCACCGGCGAACCCAGCGCGACCAGGCGCGCTCGGTCGCGGCGACGGCGACGGCGGCGTCGACGTGCTTCGTGTCCTCTACGTACGACGGGTGCCAGGTGAGGACGAAGCCGACGCGCTCGTGCGGATGCACGTCGAACTCGCCGACGGTGGTGAGGTCCTGTCCCCGGAGCGGCACGTCGCTCTCGAGGCGCAGGCAGTCGGGCCCGGCGACCGCGCGAAGCTCGCCGTGGACGTTGCGAACCCAGGGCACGATCGAGCCGTAGTCGAAGCGGATCACGAGCTGCGTTTGCATGCGAACGCAGCCGCGCACCCCCTCGACCAGGCGCACGACGCGCGGATGCTCCTCGCGGAGCGGCATGCAATCCACCAGCCGGGCCGCGCCGCTCGGGGTCTCGAACGTGGTCTCGAGCACGAGCGTGTCGTCGCGATAGCGTCGTCGCACCGTGTGCCCGCCGTCCGCCGGCGCGATGACCCACCGTCCCTGCTCCGGCCCGCCGAGGAGCGCAGCGAAGCACGCCGCCCTGTCGAAACTCGGAACGCAAAGCCAGTCGATCGATCCCTCGCGCGACACCAGCGCCGCGGTCTCGCAGTCGCCGATGAGCGCATAGTCTTCGAGGGCGAGCGACATGGCGGCTGATCACCTCCATCTCGCTCTCAATTGCCGGCGCGGTTGCTCCCCGCCACGACGCTCATCACCGCGCGCTTGAGCTCTTCCGCGATCCCAGACTTGCCGAGCAGGTCGCGGACGAAGTAGCCGGTCGAGAACGCCACGCCGTGCCGGGCGATGCTCGATCCGAACACGATCCCTAGACCGAACCCGACCCCCGCTGCGGCAGCGACCACGACCGCCGGTCGCTCCGTCCTCAATCGATCGAGACCCTCTTGGGCCCGATGGGCCGCGTCGCGGACGCGCGCAAACACGGCCATCCCCGTGCCGTTGGAACCCCGGTGCTTTGCCCCGTGAGCGGTCGTCTTGTCCATGCCCCGCACGCTGCACGTTCGATACCGGCGACTCGCTCGGCGCTTGCCGAGGAGTCTGCTCAGCCGGCGCGGGGCTTGCGTCTTACCGACCAATGAGGTGCCGGAAGGCCCCGTCCCTCGCCGCAACCGCGCCAAGAGGAGACGAGCGCAATCCGGCACCTCGTCCGTTCCGTGGCTCGACCGATCCCCCGGATTGGGACAACGTTGCGCAGCCTGTGGCGTCGCGGTCGGCCACACCGCGGCGGCGCGAGCGCTCACATCCCCGGCATCGGCATGAGCTCGACGATCTCGATCGCCCCGTCGGGCATCATGAAGTGCGGATGGCCCTTGAGCGACTCGGCCAGTGCCTCTTTCGACTCACCCTGGAGGATCGAGTAGCCCCCGAGGTCATTGGTCGTGGGCGAGGAGCCGCCCTTTGTCACCTTGAGGCTCTTGCCGAGGGGCGCCCCCATATCCACGATCGACGAAGCCGCCTTCTTGCTCCAGGTCATCCAGGCGTCCATCCCAGCCTTCTGTTGCTCCGGCGTCGCCTTCTGCATCTGCTGGAAGGACGATGTCGGTGCCTTGTAGAGAACGAGAAACTTCTTCATGGCTAGCTCCTTCTCGGTTGGGGTGTCCCTATTCCGCTCTCTCGTTTCGCTCGAGGGTGCGGATGGTCGGGTGTGCCGTCCGAACTCGCGCTTCGCTCGAGCGTGCGGACTATAGGCCTTGCGGCGCGATAGTACACACGCGCCGCGTCTCTGGCTCGCACGGCCGGAGCGACCTCACCCGCTGCGGAAATGACGTCGACGGCCGCGGGCTCGTTCGCCACGCGGCCGTCATGCTGTCACTCGTCACCAGGAGGAGCCGTCAGCGAGGCGCGTCAGACCTTCTTGTTGCCGGCGATGTCGTAACCCTTGACCACCGAGGCGTCGCCCGAGCCGTCCGGCTTCTGCGGCGTGTACTCGTACGTGAACGACGCGAAGTTGAGCGTGACCGTCTCGGTGAGGACGTCGTGCCCTCGGTCCGCCCCCACGTGGACCGACGTGATGATGCCCTGGTTCATCGTGATCTTCAGGTACTCGAGCGGCTTGTCGCCGGCCTTGCGCACCGTCAGAAGGGCCTTCGTGACGGCGGTGCCGGCGCAGCACATCTGAAAGAGGAGCGGCGTCGACTTGTCTACCGGCTTGGTGAACGAGATGTCGCTGACCGATGCTTTGCCCGTGCCCGAACCGCCGCCGGTCTGGGACGAGCCACCCTGGGCGACGCCCCAGGACCACGAGAGCACGTCGATTTCGTTCGTGTGCCCGGCGTCCTTCGACTCGCCCTTGATGTCATCGATCTTGATGTACATGTCGACGGCCATGACTTACCTCCTCCTATCGTTCGAACTTCTTGCGTTGCCGCGAGGCCGAGATGCTGACGTTGCCCGGCTCCGTCCCCCGAAGGTGGCACCTGCGCGGCGTCTTGCAATGGGAAGAACGACGTTGTCGTCCATTCAAGCGACACCGCGGGGCAAAGGAAAGGGGGCGCTGGGGCGTGAAAAGTCTGGCGACGATTCGTCGTCAGACCTTGAGAGACTGGACCTGGCACGTGGGCTCTTCTGCCCCGATGACCCTTCCCTGGCCTTGGGCGCTCGGCTATAAAGTCGCTCGCGTGTAGAATCGTCGCCCCCGTGTGCAGCCGATGCCGCGCAAGCCCCTCTGGACCGAAGGCTTACTTGTAAGCCAGCACCACTTTCAGCTGCAAGACCTTTACCACGAGGCGCTTGTTCGCGAGCGCGTGTCCGCCGTCCGGAGGTTCGACTGGGGGATCCTCGAGCTCGAGGTGGACGAGGCGCTCCTCCGTACGGGGCAGTTCAAGCTCCGGAAACTCGCGGCCGTGCTGCCCGACGGGATGGTGATCCGCTGCGGCGGTGCGTCCGAAGATCCGCCGCCCGAGGCGCGCTCCTTCGAGGAGGTGTTCGGGCCGGAGCTCCAAACCCTCGACGTCGTCGTCGGCCTCTCCTCGGAGAACCCGCTCACGGGCAACGTCGCGGGGGTGAGCGAGGCCGCCGCCAACCGCCGCTTCGCCCGCGGAATCGAGAACGTAGCCGACTACAACACGGGCGGCGCGGCCCAGGACCTGGACGTCGCCGTGCCCAACCTGCGAATCTTCTTTGGCCCCGAGCGCAGGGAGCGGGTCATGTCGCTTCCCGTCGCGCAGCTCGTGCGCCAGGCCGGGGGGCAGGTGATCCTGCGCGACAACTACGTCCCGCCGGTGCTCCACGTCTCGGCAGCCCCGTTCCTCCGGTATGGCCTGCGCCGCGTCCTCGAGGAGATAAACACGCTCCAGCGAAAGCTCGCGGCCGAGCGGCGCCAGAAGACGGCCGTCCGCATCGAGTTTCACGATACGGACGCGCGCCGCTTCTGGCTCCTGCACACCCTCAACGGCGCGATCCCGGTGCTCACGCACCTGCTCGAGGAGAACGACACGCACCCGGAGGAGTACTACCTCGCCCTGAGCCAGCTCTTCGGGCAGCTCTGCACCTTCGCGCCCGACGTGACGCCCGACAGCCTCGCGCGGTTCAACTACAACAAACTCGGAGAGGTCTTCGAGCAAGTCTTCGCCCGCATTCGCTCCCTGCTCTTCGCGGAGGTCACCCCGGCGTACGTCGAGATCGCACTGACCAGCCGGCCGGACGGGATGTTCGTCGGCAAGGTCCCGGACGCGAACCTCCTCAACCACGAGTTCTTCGTCGCGGTCAAATCGGCGCTGCCGGAGGCCACCGTGCGTGAACGCGTCCCGCGTCTCCTCAAAATCGCCGACTGGAATCACATCCTCGACATCGCCACCCAGGCGGCGCCGGGGATCCGAGTCGAGGTCGTCTTCAATCCGTCGAGCGTCCTGCCGCTCAAGCCGGGGCTCTGCTTCTTCCGCCTGCGGCGCGAGGGGCAGTTCTGGGACCACGTCGTGCGCACGCTCACTCTGGCTCTCTTTCTCCCCGGCGGGGCAGACTCACGCGAGACGATGTTCTCCGTCTACGCCGTGGACCCGCAGCACCTGCGCTGAGGTCGAGGGGACAGGCTCGTGTCGGAAGCTCTCTACTGGGCCTGCGCCGAGGCGCTCTTCGCGGCGGCGAGCCTCGGCGCGGACGGGGGGGACCTCCCTCCGCCCACCGAGATCCGTAACGCCATGCTCGGCGTGCTCCAGCGGATGATCGCCAACTGCCGATCCGCGGCGGTGAGCGACCAGGACATCGCCGAGGCCCACTACGCGGTCGTCGCGTTCATCGACGAGCGCCTCCTCAAGCTGAACTGGAACGGGCGCAATCAGTGGATCGCTGCGCCGCTGCAGCTCCACTTCTTCCACGAGGTGAACGCCGGAGTGAACTTCTTCGTACGGCTGCGCGCGCTGCTCGATCGCCAGCCCCCCTCGCCCGCCGTCGAGGTGTACTACCTGTGCCTCGCCCTCGGCTTCATGGGGGCGTCCGAGGGCCGCGCGGGCGTGGAGAACGCGCAGGGCTACATGAACGCGGCCCGGGCGCGTCTCGGCCCGCTGGACCCCGGCACGGCGCTCGGGCCGCACGCGCTGCCGCCGGATCACTACTCGAAGGTGGCGCCGCGCAGGCCGCTCGTCGTCGTATTGTCGCTCTTCTGCGCGCTCGTCGTGGGTCTGGGGATCGGCCTGCTCCGGTGGTCGCTCAACGGTGCCCTCGATACGGGCAAGGCCGACATCGCCGGCACGGCGAGTTCGAACGCCGCGCC
>DATGJA010000542.1:0-2762 GCA_035295445.1 Polyangiaceae bacterium
CCGCGAGGCCGCCGCCGTCCGCGGATGTCGCCGAAGCCGGCAATGGACCGTCGTCTCCGAGCGCCACCGCGCCATCCGGGGCGGACGAGGATGTCCTCGTCGATGTACCGCAGCCCGCGAGGACCCACGCGAGCGCGACGAGGCGCCTCATGGAAAGAGGGGGTTCCCCAGCGTGACCCAGTCGTCCGTGCCGAACTCGATGGGTCGGACCTGGAGCTTGGACACGCCGTTGTCCATCCCGTCGTAGTAGTGAAAGACGTAAAGGTACGTGCTCCCGTCCGTCCAGGCCGTGCCGCCGCCCGGTCCGATGTAGCGGCCCGAGGTGGCGAGGAGTTGCTCGGCCGCGCCGGTCATCATGTCCTTGCCGGTCTTGTCGACGTACGGGCCCGTGATCTTCTGCGCGCGGCCGACCATCGTCCGGTAGGTGCTCGACGTGCCCTTGCAGCACGCGTCGAAGGACACGAAGAGGTAGTAATAGCCGTTGTGCGACACGATCGACGCGGCCTCGATCGCGCCCCCGTTGCGCGAGGCGAGCGAGTACGTCGTCGTGTCGTCGGTCGCGAGCTTGCCCGAAGCCGGGTCGATCTTTCGTAGCTTGATGCCCGACCAGAAGGACCCGAAGGCGAGCCACGGCTGGCACGCCCGATCGAAGGCGAGGTTCGGGTCAATCGCGTTGAAGTTGTCGGACTTCATCGACTGAACGACCATCCCTTGGTCGGTCCAGCGGTACGCGGAATCGCTGGGGGCGAGGGCGGGGCTCGTCGCCAGGCCGATCACGGACTGGTTCGAGCCGAAGCTCGACCCGGCGTAGTAGACGTGAAACACGCCTGCGAAATAGCTGATGTCGGGAGCCCAAAGGTCCGCCGGGGCCTGGCCGAGAGCTGTCCCGATCCAGCCGGGGATCGACTTGAAGATGTTCCCGGTGCTCGTCCACGACAGCATGTCCGGCGAGCTGCGGATGCCGAGCGTGCCGCCCGTCGCAAAAAGGTAGTACTTGGCGCCGTCCCATATCATCGACGGGTCGTGAACCCCGATGTCGAAGTGCATCGACGAGGTGGTCACGGGGCCGCCGCCGAGGGGGCTGGTGCAACCGCCGTCCGCGGCGCCGCCCTCTCCGGCGCCCGAGGCGTCCGTAGTGCCCGCCGCGGTCGTATCCCCGGCAGCGTCCGTCCCGGTCGGCGTGCCCGGAGGTTTCGTCGCGTCGTTCGCGGCCGTGCTCGCGTCGAGCGATCCCGCGCCTGCCCCGCCGCTCTCGGGGGGCTGCGCGCCGCCGTCTGCCGCCGTCGTCATTCCGGGTGCCTGGGGTGACCCGGGGCTGCCGTCTGGAGAGACCCCCGAGGCTGACCCTCCGCCGCACGCGGAGAGCGTGACCAGGGCGAGGGCAATCCGACGCACCGCGACACTCTACCCCCGGAGCGACGCGGCGCGCATCAGGACGGGACGCTCATGGGCCCATCCCGCCGGCTGGGCACGCTCCTACAGGCCCGCTTCGCCCGAGCAGGAGCCGACGAGCTGACCGCCGGCGGCGATCATCGTCGACATGCCCTGCGTGTCCGTGAGCAGAATGCTGCACTTGCCTTCCGACGACGCGACGCTGAAGCCGGCGTCCGCGTTCGGGCACTGGCAGGTGTTCGCCCCCCCGTTGATGCCCATGATGAGGCAACACTTCGGCTGCGCGGGGGTGCTGTTCGAACACGCGGCGCCGAGCGCCGCTACGGTGATCCAAATCGCGATGGACATCCGGAAAGGGCTCATCCCCTCATCGTACTCGCAGGGTCCCGATGCAGGGCAAGCATCTGCTCGCCGGCCATGGCAAGCGACGGCGCTCGCAAACTACGGCCACAGCGGCATGCTGCAGTCACCGCCGACGCGCGCGGCCTTGGGAGGGTCCTCGGCTTGACAGGCTGCGCTCGGGGGGCCAGCGTCATCGCCCGGGGGAGGCGCCGGATCCCGTGAGTCCTCCGACCTATTCGGCGAGGTTTCTTGCGCCGTTCGCGCAGCTCTTGGCGGGCTACGAGACCTTCCCCGCGAAGGCACTCGGAGCGCTCAAGGCCGTCGACCCGGAGGCACGCATTCCGATGCGCGAGGCGCACGCTCTCGCGCTCGGTCAGGTGGCGCTGACGGGCGACCCGGACCTCGGCCTGAAAGCCGCGCGCGCCATGCCCTTCGGTCGCGGGGGCGGGCTCGCTTATGCGATGAACACCGCGGCGACGGTGCGCCAGTCACTCGAGTTGGGGGCGCGCTATGCGCGCCTCTACTGCGACGGGGCCGGCATGTCGCTCGAGGTCCAGGGCAGGCGGGCGACCGTGCGCTTCTCCAGCGTCGTGCCTTTGCCGCGAGCGGTGAGCACTTTGCGATGAGCACTTGGTACACGAATCACGTGCGCGGCCCCGTCGGCGAGGGGCCGTTGGTCGAGTGCTGGCTCGCAAGCTCCAAGCCGCAGCACACCGCCGAATACGACCGCACCTTCACGAGGGCGAGCCTGCGTTTCGGCGCGCCCTTCGACGCGTTCGTCTTCCCGAGGGAGTGCCTCGACGCGCCGCTGCCGACCGCCGACGCGACGGTCCATTCCGTGCTCACCGAGCACCTGTTGGCCGAGGCCGCGCACCTGGCGAGCAAGCGCACCTTCGCCGCGTGGGTCTACGACATCGCGTCGCGAGAGCTCTCGACCCGAAGCCCCTCGGCGTCCAGCGTCGCACGTTCGATGCGCATGAGCGTGCGGACCCTCGCGCGTCGGCTCGACGGGGAGGGCACTTCGTTCA
>DATGJA010000543.1:0-10329 GCA_035295445.1 Polyangiaceae bacterium
CGATCGGACGCCCGCGTCGTCCGTCGCGTCACACGCCCGTTCGAGCATCGCGACCGCGTCCGATCGGGTCGCGCGTTGCGCCAGGAGCCGGCCGGCCAGCGCGCGCGCCCGGGGATCCCCGGGGCTGTCGGCGAGCACCGCCCGCAGCGCCTCCACGGCGTCGGCCCACCGCGTGGTCCTCGAGACGAGGATCTCGGCGATTTCCAGCTCGATCGCCGTGCGCGAGAGGCCGTGCGCGCGCTCGCGCCGCGCCTGCAGGGCGCCGATGGCGTCCTCCGTCTCGCCCGCGGCCAGCGCCAGGCGCGCGGTCGCGGCGAGCGCCTCGTCGCACTCGGGGTCGATCCCCAGCACGCGCCGGTGGATGGCCAGCGCGTGCGACGCGTCGGCGAACTGCGTCTCCTCCTCCCGTGCCCACTCGAGCATCCGCGCCACGCGCTCGTCCTGGGACGCGTGCTCCGCGCGCCACTCGAGCAGCCAGCGGCGGTCCGCGCGGCGCGGCGCGGCGTCCGGCGCGCGGGCCACGAGCGTCTCGAACCCCGCGAGCGCCGCCGCGTGGTGCGACCGGTCGAAGCGACCGTCGGCCAAGATCGCTCGGTAGGCGGCCGCCGCGTCGTCGGCACGCGCCGGGTCGCTCCCGAGCACGCGCGCTCGAGCAAGCACGAGCCGGGCCTCGCTCTCGGCGTCCAGGCCCCGCCTCGGCTCGACGGCGCCCATCGCGTGGTCGATCGCGTGCTCGAAGGCCTCCACTTCGCCGGCGGCCACGCTCAGCCGCTCGAAGGCCTCGAGCACCTCCGCTCGGGCCGGGGCGAGCTCGAACGCGCGCGCCGCGTGGCGCGCCGCCGCCGCCGGAGATGCGAGTCGCTCGGCCTGGACGTCCGCAGCGCGGAGCGCGAGGTCCACTCGCTCCGCGTCGTCCGTCGCCGTCTCGGAGAGCGCGGCGTACAGCAGCGGGAGCTCCGCCCAGAGGCCCGCGCGCTCGCACAGAGACGCCAAGTGCGACATGAGGTCGCGGTCCTCCGGGGCGACCTTGCGAGCCCTCCCCAAGAGCCGGCGCGCACCCTCGTCGTCGCCCGCGGCTTCGGCGAGCGCGCCTGCACGCTTCCACGCCGTCGCGGCCGCGTCCAGATCGCCGCGCCGCTTCTCCTCGAGCTCCCCGAGCTTGTCGAGCCACGCTATCTGATCTCGCGGGTCCTGCGCCATCTCCGCACGGCGTACGAAGAGTCGGCGCGTCAGATCCGCGTCGCCCAGATCCGTCGCGGCCTTCTCGATCGCGTCCAGGTGATCCGGCGAAAGGTTCGGATCCTCGAGCAGGTGCGAGCACTGCTCGCGAGCGCGGCGCGCGTCCCCCTGCGACGCCGCGATGGTCGCGAGCGTGGCGCGAACCTCGCGGGCCGCGTCCGGGTGATCGACAAGGCGAGTCAGCTTCCCCTCAAGCAGCAGCGACAGGTCTTCAAATGCCTCCGTCTGCGCGAGCAGCTCGACGAGCGCCGCATGCGCCTCTTCGTCGTCGGGGTCCTCGCCGAGGGCGGTCCTGTACGTTCCGATGGCGGCGGCGATGTCGCCGAGGTCGTGTCGCTCGATCGATGCGATCCGGTGCAACAGGTCCTTGCGCCGGGCGGCGTCGCCGCGTCCGAGCGCCGCCGTGTAGAGCGCGATGCGCTCGCGGGGGCTCCCCTGATCGCGCAGAAGCTCGTCGATCCGGGTCAACAGCTCCGCCGACTGCGGATCGTGCGCGAGCGCCCGCCGGTACAGTGCGATCGCGCTCCCGGCGTCGCCGCTCGCCGCGTGCGCTTCGGCGGCGGCTCGCGTCAAGGCGGCGATTTCGAAGGTGGTCACCTCGCGGTCGCCGAGCGCCTTGGCCAGGATGGACGCGCGCCGCTTCGGATCGGTCGCGAGATCCGCGACCACGTCGAGCCTCGCGACCCACTCCGCCGAGGGCAGCTCCGCCGCCACGGCCTCCGAGAGCCCCCTTCCGACGGCCTCCACGGCGCGACCCGTCTCGGAGGGAGACGAGGCGGCGAGGTCCGCCACCTCGCGAAGGGCGGCGAGGCGATCCTGGACGTCCGCAGAGAGGGTGCCGCGCAGCTCGAGCACGCGCAGGAGGGGTCCGGCGGGCCCCTCGCTGCGGTAGACCGGCTCGAGCACCCGCGCGGCGGAGAGGCGGTGTTCTCCGCTCCCCGCGAGCTTCTCGAGCGCGACCCGTGCCGTTTTTTCGCGAGGGTCGTCGCCCAGCGCCTTCTCGAACGCTTCGACCGCGCCCTGGGCGTCGCGCAGTCGCTGCAGGCGCACGACCCCCAGGCGGGCGAGGGTCTGCGCCCGCTCCGCGCCCTCGGTGAGCGCCGCCTCCTGGGCGAGCGCTTCGGCCAGCTCCGGCCACAACCGCTGACTCTCGAGGAGGGGCAAGTACAGCGCGAGTACGTCGCGCGCGGGGCCGAAACGCGCCACGACCGCGCGGCAGGTCGCGACGGCCCCCGCCGCGTCCTTCGTCTCGACGGCCCGCACCTGCGCCGCGCGCATCATCAGCTCGCGGGCTTGCGCCGCGTCGGGGGTGTCCTTGGCCCGCTCCTCCAGCAGACGCGCGTGCTTCTCCGGGTCGCCGCTTGCCTCGTACAGCGGGGCAAGCGCCTCGAGCGCGCGAGCGCGCGACGTCGTCGAGAGCAGGCGCTCGTACGCCGCGATGGCGCGCGGAACGTCCTTGAGCTTGGTGGCCAGCTCCGACAGGCGTTCGTCCACCTCGCGCCGCCTCTCCCCCTCCGGTTCGAGACCGGCGATGCGCTCGAGGACGTCGCAGAGAGCGCGCGCGTCCTTCTCGCCCTCCAGCACCTCACGCAGCGAGTGGGCCGCGGCGAGCACGGCGTCCGGCGGCGCGTCCTGCGTGGCCAGAACGCCGGCCAGCGTGGTCTTCGCCCGCTTGGCGTCGCCGCTCCGAAGGAGCATCTCGCCGAGCTGCGCGGTGGTCTTGGCCTTCACGGCCGCGTCCTTGACCGTCGCCAGAACGCGCGACAGCGTCTTCGCGGCGTCGGCCCATCGCTCGAGGTGCGAGGCGAGGCGCGTGTAACGCGCGCGAAGGTCGTCGTCGGTGGCGTCGATGGCGAGGGCCTGCTCGAAGGCCTCGATCGCGCCGAGGTCGTCGCCGAGCCGTTCCTGTTTGAGCTTGCCGAGTCGGGCGAGCAAGTTCGCTCGCTTGGAGCCGCGCGTGTTCTCGAGCTCGAGGGCCAGGAACCGGGCCACCTCCTGCGGGGTTCCCGAGGCCTCGAAGGCCGTCGCGAGCGCCGCCGCGGCGCGTCCCGCGAGGCCCTTGATGACGACGAGCTTCTGGGCCACGCGCCGCGCGGTCTCGTGCGTAGGCTCGAGCGCCAGGAGCTGCTCGATGTGAGGCATCGCGCGCTCGGGCTCGTGGAGCTTGTCGCCGTAGAGCTCGACCACGCGGCCGAGCAGAAGCTTGCGCGTGTCGTCGTCGGGAGGCGGGTCGGCGGCCAGGGCCTGCTCGTTCAAGCGGACCACGTCGCGCAGGCGGTTCGCCTTGACGTAGAGCCCTTCGAGCCGGGCGCGGTTCTTTTCGTCCCCCGGCTCGAGGCGCAGCACCTGCTGCAACAAGTCGATGATCTTGTCGTCCGCCCCCCCGGCCTGCACGAGCAGCTCCGCGGCCCGGCGCAGGAGCGGAGCCTGATCGATCCTCGGGCGGTGCTGCGCCGTCGCCGCGTAGAGGTCGGCCAGCTTTCGAGGTTGCTGCGTCTTCTCGAACACGCGCTCGAGCAGCCCGAACGCGCCCGCATGGCTCGGGGCGAGCGCCAGCGCCCGCTCGAGGTAGTTGACCGCGGCCGCGGCGTCGCCGAAAACGTCGCCGAAGTAGCGACCGGCCTGGAAGAGGAACTCGGCCGCGAGCGGTGGCTGAACCGTCTTGAGCCGTTTGCTCTGCGAGGCACTCTCGAACGCGAACGCGAGCTCGCTCGACCGCCCGTCGCGCTGGGCGGCCGCGTGCAAGCGATCCCACGCGTCGGCCGGTAGGGTGCCGCGCGCGAGCGACGCGAGCATCGCGTCGACGAGCTGCTCTTCGTTGTCGATCTTCGTCTCGAACGAGAAGTCGCCGCCTTGGAGGCTCGACCCTGCCCGTTGTCGGGGCGCGTGCTGTTGCATCCGGGGGACCCTGGAGTCGGCGGCGCGCGATTCTCCGCCTCGGAAATCGAGAATAACGCGGACGCAACGGGCAAGGGTTCGAAATGACCGCGAGTTTCTCGGGCCCCGGAGGGCATGTGCGTAGGCCTGAGCAGGCCTGAGCAGGCCTGACGACTATCGGTCGTCAGGCCTTCATCCCTCAGGTTTCGGGGGGAGTTCTACTCCCCCCAAGCCCCCCAACTTCAACAAACGGGTCAGGCGGTCGCCAGTGCCACGCGATCGAGGGTCGCGATCACATAGGTGCCGATCCGCTCGAGGGTGCGCCGCGACCGCGGGAAGGGAAAGAGGTGCCAGGCGTGGATCATGTCCTGCTCGATCTCGAGGGTGACGTCGACGCCGGCGGCGCGGGCGCGCGCGGCGATGGCTCGCGCGTCGTCGAGCAATACCTCGGCACCCCCCGCCAGCACGAGCAGCGGCGGATGGCCGCTCAGGTCGGCGTGGATCGGCGCGGCGAGCGGGTTCTTCAGGTCGTGGTCGCCGACGAAGCGGCGTGCGTAGGCGCGCAGCACCTCGCGGCTCACGTAATCGAAGCGGGCGTTGTGCGTCATTGTCTCACCTCTCATCTCGAGGTCGACCCAAGGTGAGACGCAGACGGTCGCGGCCGGCAGCGGGAGGCCGGCGTCGCGCAGGGACGCCACGAGCGAGAGGACGAGCCCGCCGCCAGCCGATTCGCCCGCAACGACGACTCGGCGCGCGTCGACTCCGCTGGCGAGCATCCATCGATACGACGAGACGGCGTCTTCGACCTGCGCCGGAAAGGGGTGCTCGGGAGCGAGGCGATAGTCGATGACGAAGCCGCGGGTACGAGCCGCCACGCACAGGCGCGAGACGGCGTCCCGATGCGTATCGATCGAGCCGATGGAGTAGCCACCGCCGTGGAGGTAGAGGAGCACGCGCGACTCGTCGCGCACCTCGGGCCGAAACCACTCGGCCGACACGCCCCCCGCGACGACGCGCTCGTACTGCACCCCCAGCATCGGTCGAGGCCGCAGCGGTCCGCGCGCGGCGAAACGCTGGACCGATAGGGGCAGGAGGGTGGAACGCCTCGAATAGTGGTGCAGCACGGTGGCCCACGTCTCGAAGTCCTCGTCCCACGACGGGCGCATCGGTCCCCGCAGCTTTCGCCGGAGGCGGACGGCGGCGCGCACGGCCCTGAGGAACGCCCCCACCCGGCGCCTTCGTTGTCCGTTCTTCGAGGATCCCATGGGGCGAGACTACGTGATTCGAGGCCGCGGCCGGGCCATCCCAGGGGGCCTACCCCGATTCTCTCGCTTCGCTCGAGCGTGCGGACTAAGCAACCGGAACATGCCTTACATCAAGCCGAAAGCCCGACAGGCCCTCGACGCGTCGATCCGCGACCTCGCGGAGAAAATCGCAGACCTCGCGCGCGCGGAGCCCGAAGAGACCGCGTTCGCCGGCCTCCTCAACTACGCGTGCACGTCGCTGGCGATGCAGATCGTCGCGCGTCGCTTCGGCCGTATCCGCTACGGGACGATCGCGACGCTGACGGGTGTGTTTCGCAACGTCGGCGACGAGTTCTACCGACGCGTGGCGGCACCGTACGAAGACGAGCAGATCCTCAAGAACGGCGACCTCGCCGAGTACGCGCCGAGCAAGCCGAGCAAACAGAAGCCCGAGATCTGACGCCCGTTCACCCACGGTTTCTGTTCCCGTGTCGTGCGGTGGCATCGAGCTCGAGCCTGCTTCGATTCTCGTTGCGCGAGGACGCTCGAGTGGCCAAGGGCAGCCCCATCGCCGGCTGCGCACACTGGGCCTGCGTGAACGGGACGTGCGAGGTCAAAATCGGGCCATAGGCCCAGGGCGGCCTTCACTCCTGCCGACTGCGGTTCGCGATCGCCTCGTGGTACACGCGGGTGACCTCGGCTTCGTCGAGGAAGCCCACGATCTGTCCGCCGTGACCGACGACGATGATCTCGCGGAGCCCCTGCTCGAGCATCGTCTTCAAGGCTTGCTGCAGGTCGTCGCGGTCGCCCACGCTCACCGCAGGCACCATCAGGTCATGCGCGATGGTGAGCGCGCCGATGTCGGGGTTGGCCGCCATCGTCCGCAGAACGTCGCTCACGACCATCCCGACGAGCTTTCCGCCCTCGTCGATCACCGGGAAGACGTCCTGCCACGTCGAGGCCGCGGCCTTCTGGATCACGTCCAAGGCCGGGGTTCGCAGTGCGAAGGCCACGTAGGGCCGATCCCGCACGACGAGGTCGCCCACGTGCACCCCGGTGAGGACGTCGAAGATGAGCTCTTCGCGATGCGCCGGCGAGTCGCGCTTGGTGGCGACCTGCGACCGATAGAGGCTTCGGTCGCGCAACGCGACGAACGCGATCCCCTCGGCGAGCATGAGCGGCACGAGGAGGTCGTAGCTGCCCGCCAGCTCGCAAGTCATGACGAGGGAGGCGATGGGCACGTGCGCGAGCCCGCCGTAGAAGGTGCCCATCCCGACGAGCGCGAAGGCCCCCGGGTCGATCCGCGGATCGTGGAACAGGAGCTGCGCGGCGCGCCCGAAAGAGCCGCCGAAGATCCCGCCGATGACGAGCGACGGCCCGAAGTCGCCGGCGCTCCCCCCCGACCCGACCGTCAGACACGTGGCCACGATCTTGACGGCGCCGAGCATCGCGAGAAGCTCGACGCCCCGCCAGCCGAGCGGAAGCCAGGCGGATCCGGTGATGGCGAGCTGCGCTGCGCCGTACCCGCCGCCGAAGATGCCGAGGCCCTGGCCCGGCTGGCCGAGGCGAGGGCCGATGAGAACGACGATCGGGGTCGCGAACAGCCCGAGGGCGAGCCCGCCGACGCCCGGCTTGCACGCGGGCGGGATGGGTAGGCGCGTCGTGATGCCCTGGACCCAACGCAGCATGGTCAAGAAGCCGCTCGCGACGACGGAGACGACGACCGCGAGGAGCGCATAGAGGGGCAGATGGCCCGGAACGAACGGGTAAGACGGCGCGTGCGTGAAGAGCGTGTGCTCGCCGAAGAACGCGATGAAGACCGAGTACGAGACGACGCTCGCGAGGACGCTCGGCACGAGAGCGTCCGTCTCGAAGTCGTCCCGATGGAGGACCTCGACCGCCAGGAGCGCGGCCCCGAGCGGCGTCCGGAACACCGCGGCCATGCCGGCTGCGGTGCCCGCGACGAGGAGGATGCGCCTCTCGCGATCCGTCACGCGCAGCATCTGCCCGACGAGCGATCCGAGCGCCCCGCCCATCTGCATCGTCGGCCCTTCGCGGCCGCCGGATCCACCCGAGCCGAGGGTCAGAATCGAGACGACGGCCTTCACGAACGCGACGCGTTTGCGGACCTGACCCGCGGCGTGGTGGAAGCTCTCGATGATGGCGTCACTGCCGCCGCCGAGCGTCTCGGGCGCGAGCCACGTCGAGATGGCGCCGCCGAGCAGCGCGCCCGCGGCAGGCACCAGGACGAGCAGCCATGGGCGAAAGGGGACCCGCTGCTGCATCTCGCCGAGGATCTGCTCGCCTCCCGCACGAAGGGGCACGTACCCGACCCACCGCTCGAGGGAGACGCGCTGCACGGCCTCGACGCCGGCGAAGAAGAAGGACCCCAGAAGCCCCGCCGCCGCACCGACGAGCGCGGCGTGAAGGAGGACTCGTCCGAGGATCTGGAGCTCGATCGGTCCCCGCGACGGCACGAGGAGGCGTCCGAGCGCCGAGAGCCGTCGCAGCGCAGGCCGCGCCGGGGAGGTGCGGTGTTCCGTTTCCATCCGATCTACCGCGCGGCTCGGCCGCCGTCCGGGGCGACCTTGGGTGTGTCGTCCGCTCTCTCTCTTCGGTCGAGCGTGCGGACTACCCGCATCACCTCGATGCCCGACGTCGGGTCGCCGTCCGGCGTGGGCGCGCGGAAGAGGACTTCACCCGCGTCTTGGTGACCGCGAAACTTCCGGCTCCACGTGGCGACGTACGCTTCGCCGCGCGCCCTCGCCACGTCGGCCACGATGTCCCAGGTGTGCGGGTCGTCCACCCAGTGGCGGTCGATCCGATGGCGGTCGAGCCCACTCAGGATCTCGAGCGTGGCTTCGTCGCAGAACACGGTCGATGTCGGGGGCAACGTTCGGAGGAAGGCGCCGGCCGCCGCGCGGTCGGGCCAGCCCCGTTCGATCGAGCCTTTCCAGAAGCCCATCCACACGTAGAGGGCCACGAAGAGGCCGCCGAGGGACGCCGCTCCGAGCAACCCGCCCGTCACCCGCGCGGCCCCGCGCACGACCCCGCCGCGACGGGCGACGCGCGTGCCGGCATCCGCCGCGGCGACGAGTCCCTGCGCCGCGAAGGTGGCGTAGAGCGGCACGACGACCACGAAGTGCCGGTCGAGGCCGAGCGTCGCGCGCATCGCCCACGAGAACGAGACGAAGGCGAGGCACGCGGCGAGCACGAGCGTGAAGCGGGCCCCTTGCTCGCGAACCGTCCGGGAGACGCCGAACGGTACGAGCGGTAGCACGGGGCCCATCACGCGGAGCGGGACCCACAGCGGGTAGTAAAGGAGATCCAGCGCGAGGTTCGCCGCCCCGCGCCGCGCGGCCCCGGCCCGGGTCGCGTCGGCCGCGAATTGGTGGGTGTCCCCCAAGAAGCCGAACCAGCGCCCGTCGACGGGCCGGCGGAGCAGCGCCCAGACGAGGATGAGCGCACACGGCGCCGCCACGACCGCCCAGGGTCTCCTCGAGCGGACGTGGGGTGGCTGGCGCCGTCTCGGCATCCAGGACTGCACGAAGAGGGTCGCCGCGACGGCCGCCACGGCAGCCCAGGCTTCGTATCGGAGCAAGACGGCTGCCGAAAAGAGCGCTGCCGCGATGCCCTCGTGTCGCTCCTGCCACGCGATTGCCGCGAAGAGGACGAGGAGCGCGAACAGCGGCTCCGGTTGCGCCGTCGTGCTCATCTGCATCGCGATCGGGCAGGCGGCCGCCACGATCGCGGCAAACGACGCGGTAAGGTCTGGGGCCCGGGTCGTGGTGCGGCGAACGTAGAAGAAGAGGACCAGCGGGAGGGCGCTCGCAACGACGACGTTCGCCCAGCGGACGGCCTGCATCGTCCCGCCGAGGGCGACGAGCGGCACCTGGATGTAGTGAAAGAGCGGGAGCCAGACCCAGTGAACGGAGAGATCTCGCGGGTCCGCAAGGATCGCGCGCGCGATCATGTGGTGGGCGTACGCGTCGGTGTCGATGTCCGGGCCCGCCAGCAGGCACGCCCCGCGCCACCAAGCCAACGCGGCGAGCACGAGGATCGTGACGGCGAGCGCCGACTTGCCCGCTCGCCGTGCCCACATGGCCCGCACCCTACCAGGTTCGACGCGGGCCCGCCGGTGGCCCCCCGGCAGCCCCGATGGCCATCGGGTGCCCCGTGCATGGGTGGCGTCGGGTTGGGGATTGAGCCTGGGCCCGGCTCGTGGCTAAGATCGCGTCTCGTGGGATCGGGGCGCCTGATGGTGGTCGGGGGGGCCTTCGTCTGCACCGCGTGTGCGGGTGAGCCACGGGTGCTCGAGCCCCGCACGCCCCCCTCGCGAGAAATGCCCTCCGTCCCATTGCCCCCTTCGCCGCCGCCGCAGGGGTCGGGGCGCGTGATCCTCGACACGACCGACGGGCCCATGCGCGTCACCGCGCAGGCCGATACGAGCTTCGTCCCTCCCGGTGCCTCCGCAGCCCCGTCGCGCACGGGGGAGCTTTGCGTGACGCCGTGCGCGGCCGATTTGCCCGAGGGCCGCTACCGCCTGTTCCTCTCGTCGGTCGACGGCGAGCACGGGGACACCGACGATCTGGTCGTGTCGAGTGGCCTCACAGTCTATCGCCGCGCGCCGGGCAAGTACGTCACGCCCTCGGTCGCCAACCGCGTGCTGCCGGCCATCGTCGTCGCCGTCGGCGCCGTGCTCGCCAGCGTGGGTCTGGTCATCGCGGCGGGGGCGTCGGGGCCGAACGACAATCCGGCGCCGGGCCTCGTGCTCGGAGGCGTCGGAGCGGCGGCCGCGATCGGGGGCGGTTTCTGGGCGTACGACGCGAGCCGCGCTGTGGAGCAGCGCGGGGCGACGACTTCTTGGCAACCTTAGAGGAGGCGAGAGAAATGCGTATCGTTCGGTGGGCAGCGGTTGTCATCACGGCGTTCAGTGTCTTCGGGTGCGCGACGAGCTTCACGGGCAACG